>CAYQCT010000035.1:12449-22166 GCA_964416015.1 uncultured Tepidisphaerales bacterium | reverse complement strand
CGTGAGCGAGGGGTTCTGAGCAAGTTGAACGGTGTCAGAACCCCTCGCTCACGCTCGGGGCTCGTGTGTGAGAAGCGTTCGACTCTTCCAGGATCCGTATCACAACGAGGCACGACCGTGAGGAAGTGCCATCGGAAACACTCGACCGAAGAGGGACGTGCCTACCGAGGAGAGCGATTCCGGTGGCACTCCCTCACGGTCGTGCCTCGTAGCGGGTGTGGCTTACTGCACCAAGCGGACCGTCAGCGGATACCGGTAGGTCTCGCCCTTGCTCGCCGCGACGGTCGCGAGGATCGCCAGGACAAGGTGGTAGAGCACCAACGGGATGAACAGCAGGCCGCCGATGCCGCAGGTGATGGCGGCGAGGATCGACACGCCGATGTAGGCGAACAGGAGCGTCAGGTTGAAGTTCAGCGCCTCCCGACCCTGATCGTCGACGTACGGGCTGTCCTCCTTCTTCAACAGCCAGATCAGCAAAGGCCCAAGAATCGACGTGAACAGGCCGAGCAGGTGTGCCAGCAACGCCAGATTGCGCTCGTCCTTCGTCGGCGGCGCATCGGTTCTCGACTGATACTCCGGCACGTTCGCGCCGCCCGGCGGCGTCGGCTGCGGCGGGTTCGGGCCGGGCGGCGGGTCCTGCATCGGGTCGCTCATGCACGACATCTTGCACGCAACCAGCAGCTTCACGCAAGCGCGAGCGCTCCGTGCGCAACCTGCGCCACCGCATCGGCGGCAAAGCGGACGTCCTGCTTGCTGACGAACGGCCCGAAGCTCAGCCGCGTCGTGCCGCCTGCGTCGAGCGTGCCGAGGGCGCGGTGCACCCATGGGGCGCAGTGAATGCCGCTCCGCGTCAGCAGGCCGAAGTCGGACTCGAGCAGGCTCGACAGCTCGTGCGGCTCGAGCCCGTCGAGCCGCACGCTGAAGACGCCGATGCGGCCGGCGACGCCCTGCGGGCCGTAGAACTCCAAGCCATCGACGCTGCCGATTGCGCCGAGGAACGTCTCGACGAGGCCGCGTTCGTGCCGGGCGACTTCTTCGACGCCGCGCTCGCGGAGCCACCGGACGCCTGCGAGCAGGCCGGCGATGCCGATCGCGTTGTGGCTGCCGGGCTCGTACTTGTCGGGCATGTTCGTCGCCGGCGTGGGCAGGTCGCTGCGATGGCCCGTGCCGCCGTCTCGGAGTGGACGGACCATCTTCTCCAGCCCCGGCCGCAGGTACAAAAACCCCGTGCCGAGCGGGCCCATGAGCGCCTTGTGCCCCGGTGCGGCCAGCAGGTCGATGCAGTCCTCGACCACATCGATCGGTACGTGCCCCGCCGATTGCGCCGCATCCACGACGAACGGCACGGCCATCTCGCGGCAGATCCGCCCGACGTCCGCGACCGGCTGGACGACGCCGGTCACGTTGCTCGCCTGCGTCATCGCGACGAACTTCGTGTCGCTCCGGATGGCCCGCCGGACGTCGTCGGGATCGACAGCCGTCGTCACCGGGTCGCACGGGACGGCCGTGAACTGCAGGCCGACCTGTTCGGCCATCGCGTGGACCGGCCGGAGGATGCTGTTGTGGTCGGCCTCGGTGACAACGCAGTGGCCGGGCTGGTGCGGGTCGACGAGGCCGCGCAGGGCGAGGTTGAGGGCGTCGGTGCAATTGAGCGTGAAGACGACGTGGTCCGGCGACTCGCCGCCGAGCAGGCCGTTGATCTCGCGACGGCAGGCGGCGAGCAGGTCGCCGGTCTGGACGGCTTCGTCATAAGCCCCGCGGCCCGCACTGGCACCCAATCGCTCGGCGTAATCCGTCATCGCCGCCAGGACCGCCGGCGGCTTGGGGAAGCTGGTCGCGGCGTTGTCGAGGTACAGCCGACGCGGCGCGGGGCCGCCCTCCTGCGAGACGTCTTGCATCGCCGGCATCGTACGCGACGACATCGCGAGCCTGTTTCAGCTTCGTACTACTCCTCGCGGCCGGCGAGGCTGACGACCTTCGTCACGCGGACCGCCTTCTTGCCGCGGTACTGGCCGAGCTTGCCGGTGAACTTGTTGCGGCCGCGGACGTCGACGACAACTTCGCCGGTCACCGGTTTCTCCGTCGTCAAGACGTCGCCCGGCTGCAACGCCGTCAGCTCGCGAAGCGTCATCGTCGTCTTGGCCAGCGAGCACCGCATGTCGACGGCCGCAGCGGACAGGCCTTGCTTGAGCTTGCGCTCGCCCTCTTCGCCGGGGCCGCGTCGCTTTTCGTAGGTGAACCAGCTCTGCTGGCTGACCTTGCTCATCACCGGCTCCATCGCCCGGTGCGGAATGCACAGCGTCATCGTCCCGGCCCGGCTGCCCATTTTGACCTCAAAGCCGACGACGACCACCGTCTCGTTCGGCGGCACGATCTGCACGAGCTGCGGGTTGCTCTCGAAGTCGCCGACGGTGAACGTCGTCTCGATGACCTGGCTCCACGCTTCGCCGAGGTGGTGCGTTACACGGTCCGTGACGCGTTGCACGAGTCGCTGCTCGATCTGCGTCAGCGGGCGTTGCGGGATGAAGAGGTCCGCGTTGCTGCCGCCGAGGAGGCGGTCGATGATCGGGTAGACGATCAGCGGGCTGATCTCGAGGCAGAGTTGGCCGTCGAGTTGCTCGGATTCGAGGAGGTTGAAGCAGGTCGGATTCGGCAGCGAGTGTACGAACTCGCTGTAGCTGAGCTGTTCGATGTGGCTGACGCTGACCTCGATGATCGTGCGGAGAAATCCGCTGAGGCTCGCGCCGAAGTTGCGGGCGAAGGCGTCGTGCAGCGTTTCGAGTGCGCGGGCCTGATCCTTGCCGACACGCTCGGGGCGTTTGAAGTCGTACGGCTGGACGTCGACGCCGCCGTCGCCTTCGTCCATCGAATCGGACCCGCCGCCCAGGTCGCCGTCCATGGCGCTGAGCAGTGCGTCGATTTCGCTCTGGTCCAGGACGTCGGACAAGCGGCAGGCCCTCCATGGCCGGGTGACGAGGTGCGCGTCGCCGCGACGCTCGCGGGACATCTACATTATCGGTCCAGCCGCACGATCCGCAACAGTCGCGGCGATTTGGTTCAAGTCGGCCCCTGCTTGGGCGGATGAAAGAATCATGCTCCGCCCCGCCGGCGATCTGCCCCGGCCGTCGCTCTGCCGCAGCCTGCGTCACCAGCGTCGCGCGCACCAGGTCACGCCCGGTGCCGCCCACACCTACGCCAAGGGCGATGATCAGTACGCCCTCGGCCTTGCCCCGGTCATCGCCCGCGGCAAGGGCTGTCACGTCTGGGACCTCGACGGCAACCGCTACCTCGAATTCGGTGCCGGCGTCCGTAGCGTCACCCTCGGCCACGCCGACCGCCGCGTCTGCGAAGCGGCCGTCGATGCCCTCTGGGGCGGCACCAACTTCGCCCGACCCGCGGCCATCGAGCTAGAAGCCGCCGAGGTGTTTCTCGCCTGCGTGCCCTCGGCGGACATGGTCAAGTTCGCCAAGAATGGCAGCGATTGCACGACCGCGGCCATCAAGCTCGCCCGCGCAATCACGGGCAAGAACAAGGTCGCCGTCTGTTCGTCGCAGCCGTTCTTCAGCGTCGACGACTGGTTCATCGGCACCGTCGACATGGCCGCCGGCGTGCCGGACGAGGTCGCGAAGGCGACGGTCGGCTTCCCGTACAACGACGCGGACGCGCTCGCGAAGGTGCTCGAGCAAGGCGACGTCGCCTGCGTGATGCTCGAGGCCGAACGCGACGAAGCTCCCGCGCCCGGCTACCTCGCCGCCGTCCGCCGGTTGTGTGACAAGCACGGCTGCCTGCTCGTCGTCGACGAGACCATCGCCGGCTTCCGCCTCGCCACCGCGGGCGGGCACGGCCTGCACGCGATGGACCCGGACCTCACCACCTGGGGCAAAGGCATGGCCAACGGCTTCAGCGTTTCAGCCTTGGCCGGCAAGCGAGAGTTCATGGAGCGTGGCGGCCTGACCACACGCGACGAACGTGTCTTTCTGCTCAGCCTCACGCACGGCGGCGAGACGCACTGCCTCGCCGCCGCCATCGCGACGATGCGGACCTGTCGGGAGGAAGACGTGCCGGGCCGACTCGCCGCGGCGGGTCGACGGCTTGCCGAAAAAGTCGACGCCGCTGCAAAGGACGCCGGCGTCTTCGACCAGTTCCATACAACCGGCCATCCGAGCAACCTGATCTACGTCACCAAAGACGCCAACGGCGAGCGGAGCCAGCTGTTCCGCACGCTCTTCCTCCAGGAAACGGTCAAGCGTGGCCTGCTCGCGCCGAACCTCGTCGTCAGTGCCGCCCACGACGAAGCCGCCGTCGACGAGGCGGCGAACATCATCGCCGACGTGCTGCCGACGTACCGGCGGGCCCTTGAGGATGGCGTCGAGCAGTACCTCGTCGGCCGGCCGGTGAAGCCGGTCTTTCGCCGGTTCAACTAGCGGCCGCCGGTTCAACTAGCGGCCGCCGGTTCAACTAGCGGCGGCAACGGGCCGATGCGTGGGTGTCCGCCTTCCGCACGCCACCCGAAACGCCATGTTCACGCCGCAGTCCCTGACCGAACTTGTTGAAGCCGTCCGCCGCGGCGAGGACGTCGCCGCCGACGCTCTTTTGCCGTACCAGTCGAGCGAGAACGCCGCCGAGCGGTTCCTCGCCCACGAGGCCGGCGCGTCGCTCGGACTCGCCGACTGCCACGCACACCTGATGCAAGCCCTGGCCGCCATCGGCCACGGCGACCGGCGTGTGCTCGAGCAGTTCATCGGCCTCTGCGGCTTCCTTGGCCGCGAGAGTGATGCGACGGAACCAACGGTCGCCTTCGCCGAAGGCGCCGTGCGTCGCGGCGACGTGAACCTCGGCATCGAAGCCGCCGCGAGCGCCGCCGCGCAGGATGCCGGTCGAGGCGGGACGTGGGCGACCCGCGGCGAGAATCTGCGTCGCCTCGCCGAGCTGTACGCGACGGCCGTCGAGAAGGAAGCCGACTTTGCGGGTGGCGAGTGGACCAACGAAGTACCGCACGTCGCGGTGCTCACGAGCAGCCTCGGCGATGACGAACCGGCCGCCCGCGCGGTCGCGGCGTTGGCGGAGCACGTCGATGCGAAGAAGATCAAGATCTCGGCCTACGCCACGGAGGGCTACGTCCGCCGCGACTCGCAGCAGTGGGCGGGCTGGCCGACGAACGGGTCGCGACGCCCGCGGGATGCCGCTCCGTCGACCGCCGCCGCCTGGATCAACCACGGCCGCGGTGCCTCCCCGACGCCCCGTCGCGGCGGCAAGATCATCGCACGACTGCAGAAAGCGAAAATCGCTCACTACCTCGCCCCGACCGACGGCACGACGCTCGCCGCGGCACGTTCGTTGGCCGAGAAGTTGGCGGCGGATCGCGTCGACGTTCTCCTCGTCGACGCCGACGCCAGCGACGCAGTTGCCGGCCTCGTCAGCTCGTGGCGAGTCGCTCGTCGACTCGCCTGGGTCGCGCGGCACCGCCCGCTCATGAGCCGCGGCGTCGGGTCGGTCATCTACCTCGACGAAGCCCGCCGCGCTGCCGACGCGGCAACGTGGGATGAGCTCGAAGTGCCGACGGCGTACGTGGCTGAAGGCGTCGACCTGAACGCGAACGCGGGCCAAATCCCGCAGCGGCGGACCTACGGGATTCCCGAGGCGGCTGTGATCCTGACGACCGCGGCCGACGACGTTGATCAGGCGATCGGCAAGTCGATGCGGCACCAGATCAGCGAGCTGCTCACCCGTCAGCCGCAGGCCGTCTACCTCATCATCGGCGGCGGCGACACCACGACGCTCCGCCGCCACTTCGAAGCCGCCGGCGTCGGCCGGCGCGTCGGGTACGCCGGCCCGCGTCGCGACGCCGACCTGCTGGCTTCGATGGGCGATATCTATGTCCCGGCCTTCGGCACCGAAGCGGCCTCGCCTGTCCTGCTCTCGACGATGGCCCGCGGCACTGCCATCTGCGGCGTTGGGGACGGTCTCGCCGACGTCGCCGGAGAAGCCGCGACGCACCCGGAGCACGACTGGATCGACCGCGCCGCCAAGCTCGTCCGCGAAGGTGCCGAGCGTCGCCGCGTCGGCGAGCAGGTCCGCAAGCGGGCCGAGCAACGCTTCGGCTTCGCCAGGACCGCTCGCGCCATCGAGAAGCTGGTAGCCGGTCTGGTGAACGAAGAGTCGCTCGCGATGCCGCGTCTGGATCAGGCCGAGCTCCGCGAGGCGGCGTGAGCTTTACAAAGGCGGCAGCGTGACGTGCGCGACGCGCAGGATGTTGGGCCGATCGCGGAGCTTGGCCAGCAGCGAGGCGTCCGGCTGTGCGTCGACTTTCAGGACCATCAACGCCCGCTTGCCGTCGGCGGTCTCGGCGCGGCTGATGACCATGTCGGCGATGTTGAGGCCCGCGTCGCCGAAGGCGGCGCCGACGGCGCCGATGACGCCGGGCTGGTCCTCGTTCTCGATCAAGACGATGTCGCCGCTGGGCACGAGGTCCATCTCGAAGCTGTCGATCCGCAGCACACGCGGCCGACCGTCCGCGTAGGCGGTGCCCAAGACGCGGTGCGACTCGCCGCCCTCGGCCGTGGCGACGCGGAACGGCGGCCGCCAGCGACTCGACGTTCACCACGTTCGTCGGCTCGTCCATCGCCTCCGAAAGCAGCTCGACGGCCGCAAGCCGCTTGAGCGTTTCGAGGTTCTTCTGCGCCCGCTGCCCGCTGGCCCGGACGGTCATCGTCTTGAACCCGCCGGCCCCGAAGTAGGCCGTCAACAGGCGGCCGGCCCGCGCGGCCAGGTCGGCGAGCGGCGCTTCGTCCGCCGGCAGATCCAAGCGAACACCGGTCAGGTTGACCGCGCCGCTGATCTCGCCCTTCTGCAGGTACGCCACGAGCGCCCGGCACGCCTCGACGCTGACGGCCGTCTGCGCCTCATCCGTGCTCGCCCCCAGGTGTGGCGTCAGAACCACGTTGTCGCAGGCGAACAACGGATGATCCTTCGACGGCGGCTCGCTCGCGAAGACGTCGATCGCCGCCCCGCCGATCTTGCCTGCCTGCAACGCCTCGGCGAGCGCGTACTCGTCGACGACTTCGCCGCGGGCGTCGTTGACGACGAGCAGGTCGTTCTTGGCGACCTCCATCAGCCGACGCTGGTCGAGCAGGTGCCGCGTGCCGCTGCCGCCGGGGACGTGGAAGGTGATGACGTCGAGCTTGGCGAGGAACTCGTCGAAGTCGGTGACGACTTTCACCTTGCCGTCGAGCGCGGTCTCGCCTTTGAAGAACGGGTCGTAGCCGAGGACGTTCATCTCCATGGCGATCGCGCGCTGCGCCACGGTCTGCCCGATGCGGCCCAGGCCGACGATGCCGAGCGTCTTGCCGGCCAGCTGCGTGCCTTGGAACAGGCTCTTTTTCCAGTTGCCGGCCTTCACGTGCGCGTCGGCCGCAGGAATCTTCCGGGCCAGCGAGTACATGAGCGCCAACGCGTGCTCGGCCGTCGAGAGCGTGCTGGCGGCGGCGGTGTTGACGACGAGAACGCCCTTGGCCGTCGCGGCGGGCAGGTCGATGTTGTCGACGCCGACGCCCGCCCGCGCAATCGCCTTGAGCCGGCCTGGATCGGCGAGAACAGCCTTCGTCACCTTCGCCCCGCTACGAACGGCTAGGCCGTCGTAGTTCTTGACAGCTTCGGTCAAGGCCGCCTCGTCGAGGCCGACCTTCACGTCGTAGGCCACGCCCGCCTCGTCGAGCAGCGCCAGGCCCTCGGGGGCGAGTTTGTCGGCGACGAGGATCTTCAACTCAGCAGCAGCGTCGGCCATGGGGCGGCAAGGGTAGCCCGACGCCGCAGCAGGGGCGGTCGTTACAGGAAGCTGATCACGCCGCCGAGGAGGAACAGGAGGACGAAGATGCCGAAGAGCACGAGGTAGATGATCACGAGAATGCCGACAAACTTCCAGAACGACTTCTGGGCCGACAGTGCGTCCTCGAGATCCTGTTCCATCCCGGCGGCGGCGAAGCGGCTGAGGCTGTTGCCGTACTTGCGGAGGTAGTTGGCGGGAAAGAACTGGATCAGGATGGGAATGCCCTGAACCGCCGCGAGAAGAACGACGCCGATGATCGCCAACGGTTCGCCGGACGCAATAGAAGCAGCCGACAGGACGAACGCGAACACGAGGATTCCGAAGGCCCCTAGGCCGATCAGGATCATCCAGACCGTCGCGATCAGCTTGATCCACGGTCGCGTCGCCGACAGCATGGCCGCAGCGCGTTCGGTCACCTGTGCCCCGACCATCACGCCGCCGGCGTTGGTCGAGTAGTTGAGCTCGTTCTGCTCGCCGAAGGCTTGCCCCTGTTCCGTCCCGCCGAAGTCGCTCATGCGAGGCATCATCCAGATCCGCCGGCGCTCCGCAAACGTTCACGACGCCAGCAGCACGACCGCCGTCGCTGCGACGGCTTCGCCGCGACCGACGGCGTCGCAGCCTTCGTTGGTGCCGGCCTTGACGTTGATCTGGCCGCCGAGCACGTCGCGGAGATTGGCCTGCATGGCATCGATGTGGCCGGCGAGTTTCGGGCGTTCGGCGAGGATCGTGACGTCGAGGTTCACGACCCGCAGGCCGCGGTCGCGCACGAGACCAACGGCGTGAACGAGAAAGGTCCGGCTGGCGGCGTCCTGCCAGCGCGGGTCGGTGTTCGGAAAGTGCCGGCCGATGTCGCCTTCGCCGAGGGCGCCGAGCAAGGCGTCGACGACGGCATGGATGGCGACGTCGCCGTCGCTGTGGGCGACGAAGCTGCGACCTTCTTCGACGGCCACGCCGCAGAGCCACATCGTGCCGCCGTTGCGAACGCGGTGGATGTCATGGCCGTGGCCGATGCGGAAGTCGCTCACGATTCCTCCAACGGCCGACCGCCTGTTGCGTAGCGGCCGTCAACGTGCTCGCCGGCAAGCCGAACGTAGTGCGGCGGCAGCTTGGCCATGTACGCCAGGTCTTTCTCGCGAACCGGCCGCACGACCTTCGCCGGCACACCGGCCACGAGCGTCTCGTCCGGCACGACCATGCCCGGCGGCACGACCGCGCCGGCGGCGACGAGGCACCGCCGCCCGATCTCGCTGCCGCCGAGAAGCGTCGCGCCCATCCCAACCAGACTGCCGTCGCCGACGCGGCGGCCGTGCACAACGGCCCCGTGGCCGATCGTGACGTGCTCGCCGATCTCGTTCGGCACGCCGGCGTCGCAGTGGATAACCGCGTTGTCCTGCACGTTCGTCCCGCGGCCGATCGTGACGGCTGCCACGTCGCCGCGGACGCTCACGCCGAACCAGAGCGAGACGTCACGGCCGATCGCGACGTCGCCGCTGACGTGGGCGTTGGTCGCGACGAACCAGCCGCGCCCGTCGCGTCGCATCGTCGGCATCGTGACATCGTCTTGCACGGCGGTCAGACAAATCGTAGTTCCTGGGTTGCCGCACGCGTCAGCCCCGGAGGCAACATGAAACGTCGTACTTGTTCTGCTCGCGGCTTCACGCTGATCGAGATTCTCGTGGTTGTCGTGATCCTCGGGATCGTCTCGGCCATGGTGCTGCCGAAGTTCGTCGATGTGGATGACGACGCCCGCCGGGCGGTGTTCCAGCGGAACTTGATCCACTTCCGGCAGGGCCTCTTGCTGGCGGAGAACGTCGGCGATGCCGCGCCGGTCGACGGCAGCAGCGGCGTCTGCCCGCCGTGGCTGGTGCCCCACGTGGAACAGGACGCCTTCT
>CAYQCT010000035.1:0-12439 GCA_964416015.1 uncultured Tepidisphaerales bacterium | reverse complement strand
CGGCGACGGCGTGTTCCTTGATGGCCTGGTGCGCGGTCTCGCGGCCGACGCCGGTGGGCGGCGTGTGGGACGTCGAGTTCGAGGACAACGGCGTCGGTCTGGCGGTCGGTGTCCACTTCGACGGCACCGGCGGCCCGCCGCGGGAGCCGGAGATGGTCGCGATCGACGCGGGTCTCGACGACGGCGACCTGACGACGGGCCACTTCCGCCGACTCGCCGCCGACCGGTACTACTGGGTCGTGCGGGAGTGATTCAGTTTCGCGACGGGTCCGGCGGGATGCGACGCGGGTCGATCAATTTCGACAGATTCGCCCGCGTGCTCAGCCGAACCCACTGCCGCACCCCGGCGGCCAATGCAGCACTCGGATCCGGCGCGTCCTCCGGCAGCTCGCCATCGAGCAGGTTGATCATCCCGATCGCCCCCGGCGGCAAGGCGGCGTCGGGCTCGGGCGGCGGATGACGCTCGTCACCGCCGGCGTATACATGACGCGCCTCGGCGTCCATTAGCTGCCACGCACCGTCCGAAAGCTCCTGTTCCAATTGCCCGCCACCCCAGCCCGCGTAGCCGGCGACGAACTTCACGGCCGTGTGCTCCAGATCGTCCGGCCCGCTGCCCAAGTGCCGCATCAGGGCTTCGAGCGCTTCGCGTCGCGAGCAGAAGTAGACGCCCGGCACCACCGGCGTCGTCGCGGGCTCGTCGATCGTCTGCTCGTCGTCTTCCTCGTCCTCCTCCGCGTCAACTCCCAATGACGCCTCGGCCCGCGCGAGCAGATCGAGATTGTGCACCGCCACTAGAGGCCCCGTGCACGGCCCGCCGTGAAACAACGGCACGCCGACGCCGCGGGCCGCGTCGACTTCGTCGCTGCACGCCTCGTCCAGCGTCACGCCGAGCGGCCGATTCAGCACAAGACCCAGTGCCCCGTCGAGGTCGTGTCGGACGATCAGGACGACCGCCCGCGCAAAGTTGGGATCCGCCAGGCTCGGCGACGCCAGGAGGAACTTGCCGCGAAGCGACGCGGGCGAGGCGATGCCGAACGTCATGGCGAACATCGTACGGGTGTTGCGGATGGCTGCACCCACGGCCGCGGGATCCGGTGCGAGCCCTGCGCGTGAGCGAGGGGTTCCAAGACGGTCTCTCGACCAGAACCCCTCGCTCACGCTCAGGGCTCGCATCATCGCTGAAAGAACAGCGTTGACGTGTCACTCGTCGCTGGACGTCGCCAGGTGCTGCACCAGGTCTGCCGCAACCGCCTTTGCCGCGTCGGGACGGGCCGCCTTCTTCGCCGCTTCGGCCATCTCGCGGCGGCGGGCGGCATCGTAGAGCAAGGCGTTCAGGATCGGCTCCAACGCGTCGCCGTTGGGCCGCGTCTCCTTCAGATCTTCCAGGACTACGCCCGCTCCGGCCGACTCGACCGCCCGGCCATTGATCTCCTGGTGCTTGTCCTTGTGAAACGGATACGGCAGGAAAATCGCCGGCACGCCCGCCGCCAACAACTCGAAGCACGTCGAGGCCCCGGCCCGGCTTACGGCTAGGTCCGCGACCGCCCAAACGTCCGCCATCGCCGGCGTGAAGTCGACGACCACAACCCGCCGGCCCAACTCCGTTGACCGCCAGTCCGCCCGCACCGCCTCGGCATGATCCCGGCCCGACAGGTGCAACACCTGCCAACCTTGCAAGCCGTTGTCGGACCGTCGGGCGACCTCGACGACGGCGGCATTCACCGTAGACGCGCCCTGGCTGGCGCCGGTGACGACGAGCGTGTTCAACCGCGGATCCAGGCCAAGCCGCTGGACCGCCTCTTCCCGCGGCGGCCGGTCGATGACGTCCGGCCGCAGCGGACAGCCGGTGACGACGCACCGCTCGCGCAGGTCGACCGCGACGTGCTCGACCGTCTCGGCAAAGCCGCAGTAGACCCGCCGGCACTTGGGCATCAGGTAGTGGTTGGCCTTGCCGGGCACGACGTCGGGGTTCAGGATCGCTGCCAGCTTGCGGTGGCGTTTGTCGGTGCCGATGCGGACCGACGGCCCTGCCGCGTAGCCGCCGAGGCCGAGGATGGCGACGACTTCGTGTTCGGCGAGCGTGCGTCGGACGAGCTCTGCCGTGTGCCTCCACGCCTGCCAGAACCGCAGGAGTCCGCCGACGCTGCGGGCGGGCGGGACGACGGGTTGCGTGCGGAAGGCGAAGCCGGTCGGCTCGAGGATGACGCGGTCGATCTCGCGCTCGGTGCAGAGAAACAGCGGCGTCAGGTCGGGTCGGATCTTGGCGAGTTCGGCCGCGACGGCGAGGCCGGGATAGAGGTGGCCGCCGCTGCCGCCGCCGGCGAAAAGAACAGTCTGGCCCGACATCGACCCGCCAGCGGACCATGCCGCGGCGGCTGCGTCAATCCTCCGACTCGTCCTCGTCGGGCTCGACCACAACCGGCGTCGTGTCCTGCTGCCGGGCCACGGCGACGACGAGGCCGAGCATGACGGCCGTGCAGACGAGACCGGTGCCGCCGGCGCTGACGAGTGGCAGCGGAATGCCCTTCGTCGGCACGCTGGCGGTCGCGACGGCGATATTCGTCGCCGCCTGCAGGCCGAGCGTCGCCACGACGCCGAACGCCAGCAACCGGCCGAAGCCGTGCGTCGCCTTCGCCGCCACGCCCAGACCGGCCGCGAGCAGCGTCAGGTACGCCAGCACGACGAGGCCGGCGCCGAAGATGCCGAGCTCTTCGCAGACGACGGCGAAGATGAAGTCGGTCGCGTCTTCGGGAAGATACCCGAGTTTTTGTACGCCGTTGCCGAGCCCGCGGCCGGTCCAGCCGCCGCCTGCGAAGCTGTAGAGCGACTGGATCACGTGATAGCCGTCGGTCTCGGGCGCAGCCCACGGGTCGAGGAACGCCACGATCCGCCGCCAGCGGTACGGCTCGCTGTAGACGAACCCGAACGCGGCTGGGGCCGCAATCATGAGAGCCGCGAGCGGAAACAGCCCGAACGCACTCAGCCGATTGAAGACCATCTGCGTAAGCGGCCCGAGCGCGGGCTCGCTGTAGACGACCCCGAACGCGGCTGCGCCCGCCGGGATGGTCGCCGCCAGCAGCCACCGCAGCCGGACCGGCCCGACGAGCATCAGGAAGCCGGCGGTAAGCCCGATGAGCGCCGCCGTCCCGAAGTCTTCGATGACGACGAGCAGGCAAACGCCACCGACGACGCCGCAGGTCGTGAGGAAACTTTGCAGCGTGAACGGCCCGGGCCGACTCAGCCGCCAGGCGAGGAAGAGCACGACGCCCCACTTGGCGAACTCGCTCGGCTGCACCCGCACCGGCCCTAGGCCGAGCCACCGCCGGGCTCCGTTGACCTCGACGCCGACGCCGGGGATCAGCACCGCCAGGCAGAGCATCGCGGCCGCCGCCAAGGCCCAGGCGGCCGGCGTGTTGCCGAATCGGTCGCCGTCGAGCAGCCGCGGCGAGATCCGCGTCGCGACGAGGAAGCCGACGACGGCAATGCCGCAATAGATTGCATGACGAACACCACGCGGCGACCACTCCCAGAAGCCGGCCGACGCGTTGCCAAGATCCATCGCCGCCGACTGGACGAGCAGCAAGCCGGTGCCGAGCAGCGCGAGGGCGGCCAGCGTCAGCAGGTCGCGGTCGCGGACGGAGAAGACGGCATCGCCCACCGACGAGTTATCGGTCGCGACGCGGACGGTCCTGCAGGGATTCGTGCGGAGACGGAAGTTTCACGGGTTACCGATTCTCCTTCCACGTCAACGCCCACGGCCTAAGCCCGTGGGCTTGGGGGTACTGTCTCTACAGGATGTACCGCTGCGCGACGGTGCTGAAGCGTGACCGCGTCTGATAGAGCGCGACGTCGAGCGTCTGCTGCTCGGAGTCGTCGATGTTGCCGGCCGTTTTCTGCTCGAGAACCTCGAGCAGGCGGATCTGGCGGCGTGCCGTGTCGAGGTCGACCATGCCTTCGCCGTTCGCCCGCACGGGGACGCTGCCGAGGTAGAGCAAGGCCTGGCTGGCGAGCGACTGGACGAGGCCGGCGAAGTCGGCCGGGCCTTCGTCCTCGGCCGTCGGCGAAGGACGCGAGGGCGCGGCGGGCGACCGGGAAGGCGCGGGCTTCGCCGGCGCGGCCTGTTTCGCAGCGGCTTCTTCGGCAAGTTTGCGCTTCTCCTCCCGCGCCTGCTTCTTCCAGTCGCTGTCGACGCTCAACTCGAAGGGCGAATCAGCCATGGCGGACACTATGCGTTGATCGGCCGCGCCCGCGTTCTAGACTGTCCGCCCGCTTCGTTCGGGCCTCCAGTTTCCTCACCAGTACGACCGCCGCCATGTCCGACACCGCCGTTGCCGAGCCGACTTCCGACGCCGACGGGCTCGACACGCCGGCCTACGACTACCCCGTCGACGTCAGCGACGCCGGCCCCGCCGCCAAGAAGGTCAGCGTCACCATCCCGCGCGACCGCATCGACGCCCACACCGAAGAAGTCTTCGGCAGCCTCGGCTCCGAAGCCGCCCTGCCCGGCTTCCGTCGCGGCAAGGCACCGAAGCACCTGCTCCGCAAGAAGTTCGCCAAAGGCGTTCGCGACCAGGTCCAGCAGGATCTGCTCCGCGAAAGCTACCAGCACGCCCTGTCCAGCAGCGAGCTCCGACCGCTGGGCGATCCCGAGTTCGGCGACGAGAAGGTCGAGCTGCCCGAGCAAGGCGACCTCGTGTACAGCTTCACCGTCGAGGTCCGACCCGATCTGACGCTGCCGCCGATGGAGCATCTGACGGTCAAGAAGCCCAAGATCGTCATCAAGGACGAGCACGTCGACCAGGCCATGATCAACCTGCAGAATCAGCAGGGCGCGCTCATGCCGGTCGAAGATCGCGGCGTTGAAGATGGCGACTATTTGACGGCGAAGGTCACCGTCCGCGACGGTGAGACGGTCGTCGCCGAGCAGGAGAATGCCCAGCTCGTCGCCCGCTCCGGCCGCATCGCCGGCATCCTCGTCGACGACTTCGCCGAGAAGGTCAAGGGCTTGAAGCCGACGGAGAGTCGCAGTTTCGACGTCGTCGTGCCCGACGATCACGCCGCCGAGCAAATGCGCGGCAAGACGCTGGCGGTGACGGTGGAATTGGCCGATCTTCGCCTGCTCAAGCCGGCCGAGATCGACGGGCCGTTCCTGGAGAGTCTCGGCTTCGAGAACAACGACGAGCTCCGCGAGGCCCTGCGGGAGCAGATGGTCGAGCGGGTCGAGGCCGACGTGCAGAACGCGATGCGTCGGCAGGTGCAGAAGTACCTGCTCGACAACGTCGACGTCATCCTGCCGGAGAAGCTCGGAGAGAAGCAGACGCAACGCGTCGTCAGTCGGCGTGCGATGGACCTGCTGCAGCGTGGTGTGCCGGAGGAGAAGGTCCGGGCCGCGGTCGATCGGCTGCGAGAAGGTGCCGACGCCGAGGGCAAGCGCGAGCTGGCGTCGTTCTTTATCCTCGACAAGGCCGCCGAGGAGCACGAGATCCAGATCGATGAGAGCGAGATCAACGGCCAGGTCGCCCAGCTCGCCATCGAGCGTGACATGCGGCCGGAGACGCTGTTCAAGAAGATGAGCGAAGACGGCAGCCTGCAGAACCTCGCGATGGCGATGCGGGAGCGGAAGGTCCTCGACAAGCTCATGGAGCAGGCCAAGGTCGAAGAGGTCGAGCCGACGAAGGAAGAGACGCAGGACGCCGTCGCTCAGGCCACGGGCGAGGCGGAGGCGGACGAAGAAGACGTCACCTGAGCTCACGCCGAAGCGTTTCTGAATCTTGCCTTTTGCAGAAATTCGATTACGCAGCAGGTGCTGCCTGTTGAATCGAAGGTCGGGGATGTTACGCTGGACCGCGGTCGCCCCCGGCGACTCCCCTGTGACCGTCTCAACGCAATATCTCCCGCCGACTCGGCCGACGGTTCAGCTGCGGGCGTTCGTTTCCGGGCAAGCCGCGGTCGCTCAAATGGAGCAGGCGCTGTCAGAGGACGAGCTGAGCCGTGACGTTCTGACGGAAGTCGTCGATGTGCGGGCGGATCCGCTTGTCGCCGAGACGTCCGGTGTCGTGGCTGTGCCGAGCATCGAGGTCATCTCGCTTTCGCTGCAGGGCACGCCGATGCGGCGGAGGCGGTTCGTTGGGGCGGTGGTCGGTTCGCCGCAGTCTCGCGAAGCACTGACTGGTGCCGTCGCGGACGCGGGCGGAGATAAGTCAGGCGTTGGAGGCGGCCGCAGCAGAGACTACGTTGTGCCGCCTGACGACAGCGGACGCGACACGGCCTCCAGTTGATCGGCTGGTTCTGTCGGTCCGCCCACCCGCTTGGCCCGCCCAGACACGCCTGACGAAGGTTCATCCAGCGACAATCCATCGCCTGAAGCCGCACCGACGCAATGGGTCAGCGAGTTCCGCGACACGATGAATGTGCTGTTCATCGGCGAGGACGACGACGGCGGTGGCTTCATTACGGACGACGCGACCGGTGATCTGCAGGTCGAGCGGACGCCGTCGGGCGTGCCCGGCCTCGATGTTCCCCTCGGCGGCGGATTGCCCGTCGGCCGCGCGACGCTCATCGCAGGCACCGCCGGCTGCGGCACGACGTTGGCCGCAATTCACTTCGCGATCGACGGTGCTGCGGAGGCTGGGCACGCGGCGATTCACGTCAGCTTCGAGGAAACCGCCGATCAACTGCGACGAACGATGCGCAGCATGGGCCGTGATCCGGCAAAGCTCGAGCGGGAGGACAAGCTTGCAATTCTCGACGCCGTTCCCGCCGATGGCGAGCAGGACGACGGCGTGGAGATCGTCGGCGGCAACTTCGACTTGAGCGCGCTCGCCGCCCGCATCGAAGCCGCTGCCGATCGCATCAAGGCCGGCCGCGTCGCCATCAAATCGCTCGCCGGCCTCGCCGGGCTGTTCACCCGCGGCAGCCGCGTCGACTTCGTCCCGCACGTCGACCTCCGGCCCGCACTGCACCGCCTGATCAATTCGCTCAAGAGCCTCGGGTTGACCCTCTTGCTCACCGGCGAACGCGACACCGAAGGCGGCGCAATCACCCGCTTCGGCCTGGACGAGTTCGTCGCCGACGGCGTCCTGCTCCTCCGCAATACGCCCTACGGCGAACGCTCGCTCTTCCTCGTCTTCGAAGAATCCGCGAGCAGCTCCTTCGCAACGCCAGCACCTTTGGCCTGAACCTCGAGCAGTACGAGGCCGAGGGCCGCCTGACGCTCGAGAGCGTCTACCCGGAGTCGATGAGCCTCGAAAGCCACCTGCTGCGGATTCAGGAGCGTGTCGCCGAACTCAAGCCGCACCGCCTCGTCATCGACTCGCTTTCGGCCCTCGAACGAACCGGCCCGCCGTTCGCCTTCCGCCAGTTCCTCATCGCCTTGGCTGCGTTCGTCAAGCTCAACCGCGTCACGACGCTCGTCACCGCGGGCGGCGGCACGCTGGGCGATCCGGTGCAGAGCAGCGAGCAGCACATCAGCATGATCATCCTGCTCCGTTACGCCGACACCCAGGGCCGGGTCGAGCGCGATCTGACGCTGCTGAAGATGCGCGATTCCGGCCACGCCCGCGAACACCGCAGCTATCGCATCGGCGACAGCGGCGTGTACCTGTCCGGGCCACGTGGCGATGCCATCCGCAACGTCGCCGGCGAATCGGAGTCATTGACCGAAGAAGGCGCTTCGGACGGTGCGACCGTCGCCGTGCCGCAACAGCAGCGTCTACGCCAACGCCGCCGCCGAGCAGCTTTTCGGACGCGAGGCGGGCGATCTCGTCGGCAGCGAACTCGGCACGCCGCTCGTCGTCGGCGAGACGACGGAGCTCGAACTCGTCCGCCCCGACGGCGGTCGGCGGCACGTTGAGCTACGTTCCGTCGCCAACCTCGCCGGCTCGCAGCAGCGGATGCTCGCCTCGCTCTGCGACGTCACCGAGCACCGCGAGGCGCAGCGGCGGCTGGCGGACAGCGAGCGTCGGTACCAGCTTTTGGCGGAAAATACGACGGACCTCATCAGCCAGCACGGCTCCGACGGCCGTATCCAGTACGCCGGTGCTGCCGCGACACGACTCTTTGCCATGGATCCCAACGAGCTTCTCGGCCAGCCGCTGGTCGATCTCGCACACCCCGAAGACCGTGCCGCCGTTGCCGGCCTCTTCCTCGAGGAGGACGCGGACGACGAACCGCGTCAGGCGGCCTACCGCCTTCGCAGCGGCACCGGTCATTTTCACCAGGTCGAGACGACCTGCCGCCTCGTGCCCTCCGACGCCGGCGACAATGTCTTCGTCGCCGTCACCCGCGACGTCACGCGGCAGAAGGACCTCGAGCAACAGCTGCAGCGAGCGCAACGCATGGAAGCCGTCGGCCGCCTCGCCGGCGGCGTCGCGACGCCATGCCCGACGGCGGCACGCTGACGCTGCGGACCGAAGGACGCGAGCAGGACGTCGTGCTCGAAATCGGCGACACCGGTACCGGCATGACGCCGGACGTCGCCGAGCGGGCGCTGGAGCCGTTCTTCACAACCAAGAGCGTCGACTTCGGCACCGGCCTGGGCCTTTCCTTCGCCTTCGGCATCGTCCGGCAAAGCGGCGGCGATCTCGAGTTCACCACCTCGCCCGGTACGGCCACCACCTTACGCGTCCGCCTGCCGATTGCCGCCGATTCGGCTGCGGCCGAGACGTCGGTCGTCGACGACGTCGAGCCCGCCGTCCGATCGCGGCGCGGCCGGACGATCCTGCTCGTCGAAGATCAGCCGACGCTGCGAAAGCTGCTCACCCGCATTTTCGCCGAGGCCGGCTACTCGGTCGTCGCTCATCCCGACGGTGCCTCCGCACTCGCCGCGACGACAGATGCGAATGCAAAGCTCATCGGGCTGATCGACGTCCTCCTGACCGACGTCGTGATGCCCGGCATGCGCGGCCCGGAGCTGGCGCGGGAACTCGCCTCGCTCCGCCCGAAGCTGCCGACGCTCTTCATGAGCGGCTACATCGACGGAGAAGTTCGCACCGACGCCGCGGGCGTGGCCGGCGGGTTCAACTCCATCCAGAAGCCGTTCACGCCCGACGTTCTCGTCGAAACGCTCGACCGCCTGATCCTCGACAGCAAGACCGCAGCCGCGGCATAGGCTGCGCGTCATGCCCGAACGAGTGCGAGCGCCCCGTGGCACCCAGGATCTTCTGCCGCCGATTTCCCGCCGCTGGCAGCACATCGAAGCTGTCATGCGCGACGTCGCCGCCGCCTTCTGCTACGAGGAAGTGCGGACGCCGATTTTCGAGGACACGGCCCTGATTCATCGCGGCGTCGGCGAAACAACCGACGTCGTCGGCAAAGAGACCTACACCTTCACTACCCGCGGCGGCGACAGCGTCACGCTCCGCCCCGAAGGCACCGCACCCGTCATCCGCGCGCTCCTGCAGGCCAACCTGCTCGAACGCGAAGGAGCGACGGCCAAGGTCTACTACCTCGCGACGCCGATGTTCCGCTACGAACGGCCGCAGGCGGGTCGTCTGCGGCAACACCATCAATTCGGGTGTGAAGCCTTCGGTGTCGCTGCGCCCGAACAGGACGTCGAATTGATGTTGTTGCAGGCCGAAGTATATCGCCGACTGAACCTAGAGGGACTTCGGCTCGAGATCAACTCTCTAGGCGACGGCGAAAGCAAGCAGAAGTATGCGTCGGCACTGCGTGACTTCTTTACGTCGAAGAAGGAAGAACTGAGTGAGGAGTCGCAGCGTCGTCTCGAGACGAACCCGCTGCGGATCATCGACTCGAAGGACCCGCGCGACGTGGCCGCGCGGGCCGGTGCGCCGAGCGTCGCCGAGTCGCTAAGTGAAGCCAGCAGCGAGCACTTCCGCAAGGTCCGCGCGCTCCTCGAAGCCGCCGGCCAGCCGTTCGTCGTCAACGACGCTCTCGTCCGCGGCCTCGACTATTACACGGACACGCTCTGGGAATTCGTCGACGATCGTCTTGGCGCCCAAGCCACCGTCGGCGGCGGCGGTCGCTTCAACAACCTCGTCGAGTCACTCGGCGGCAAGCACGTGCCCGCGGTTGGCTTCGGCATGGGGATGGAGCGTCTGCTCCTCGCCCTCGAAGCCGCCGACGCCCTGCCCGCCGCTGCCGCAACACCGCCGGTCTGGGTCGTAGCGCAAGGCGAAGCGGCCCGTGACGTCGCATTCTCCATTGTGCAAGAGCTTCGACGCAATGCCGTTCCCGCCGACATGGACCTCTCAGGCCGCGGGATGAAGGCTCAGTTCAAGCTCGCCGATCGTCATGATGCGGATCGAGCAATCGTCATAGGCGATCAGGAACTGGAGAACAACGTCGTAATCCTCAAGTCAATGAAGACGGGGGAGCAACAAGAAGTTCCACCGGATGCGCTCATCGACGTACTAATGAAAAGCGGGATCAAAAGCTAGCCGAGCTTCGGAACGTCGACCCACTTGTTCTCCCGCCAGCTCGTCAGCCCCAGCTCCGCCAACTGCACGCCGGCGGCACCTTCTCGCAGGCTGTACGGGAACGGCTCGTCAAGAGCGACGTGCCGCAGGAACTGCTCCCACTGCACCTTGAACGCATTGTCGTACGCGACGGCGGATGGCATCTGTGACCAGTCTTCGAAAAAGTCGATCGGCTGGGCGATGTCCGGATTCCAGACCGGTTTCGGCGTCATCGCGGCGTGCTGCACGTGGCATTCGCGTAGGCCCGCCACCGCGCTGCCGTGCGTGCCGTCGACCTGAATCGTCAAGAGGTCGTCGCGACGAACACGCGTGCACCAGGAACTGTTGAACTGCGCGACGACCGGCGGGCCATCCTGGTTCGGGACGTCGAGCTCGAAGATCGCGTACGCCGAGTCGTCTGCCGTCGCGTCGTAGGTCTCGCCGTCCTCGCCGACACGCTTCGGCAGGTCCGTGCGCGCGGTCGCGACAAGGCGCTTGACGGGCCCGAATGTGTGGCGGAGCAGGTACTGCCAGTGGCAGAACATGTCGATCAGGATGCCCCCGCCGTCGGCCTCGCGGTAGTTCCAGCTCGGCCGCTGTGCCGGCTGATCGGCGAGCTCCCCGGGGAAGACCCAGTAGCCGAACTCGCCGCGAATGCTCAGGATCTTGCCGAAAAAGCCGCCGTCGACGAGCTGGCGGAGCTTGCGAATGCCCGGCAGCCAGAGCTTGTCCTGCACGACGCCGTTCTTCACGCCCGCCTGCTCCGCACGCTCGGCCAGGCCGAGGGCTTCCTTCACCGTCGTCGCCGTCGGCTTCTCGCAATAGATCGCCTTGCCGGCCTCGATCGCGATGTCGCAGAACTTCACGCGGAAGTTGGTCGCGCTTGCATCGAAGAAGATGTCGCAGTCGTCGCTCGTGATCGCGCCCGGCAGGTCCGTCGTCGTCCGGCTCACGCCGACCTCCTTCGCCAGCGCGTCGAGCTTGTGCTGATTCCGACCGGCGAGGATCGGGTCCGGCACCAGTGTCAGCTCCGGCGAAACTTGAATGCCGCCCTGCTCGCGGATGGCGAGGACCGAGCGGATGAGGTGCTGGTTCTTACCCATCCGGCCGGTCACGCCGTTCATCACGATGCCGATGCGTTGTTCTGCCATGCCTCCACTCTACCGCCAGGACGATCTGCCGACTGTGCAAGATCGGACATTCTGCTACGCCGCGTGCGGGTCGTTCCGGTAGGCCGTCGGGCCGATGCCGACGCGGGTGGTGAACCAGCGAGTGAAGGAGCTGTGGGTCGTGAAGCCGACAATTTCCGCGACGTCCCGTGCCGGCCGCGTGCCGCCGAGAAGCAATGCCTTGGCCCGCTCGACGCGTTGCGCATCGGCGTACTCGCCCGGCGTGACGCCGAGCCGGGCGACGAAGCGCCGCGCGAACTGCCGCGGCGAGAGGTGTGCCGCCTTCGCCATGGCCGCCACGGCTCTGCCCGAGGGCGTCTACGGGCTGGACTGCACGACGGGCTCGGACCGGCTCGCCGTCTCCGTCAACGGCTGGCGGACGCCGGGGAGCGTGGTCGTGTGGGACCTCGGCACGGGCGATACCTTCGAGCCGTTCGCCGCCAGCCTCGCGGGCCTGGACCCCGAGCGGCTCGTGCGCCCGCAGAGCGTCACGCTGCCGGCCCGCGACGGCGTGGAGGGGCAAGGCCTGCTCTACCTCCCCGACGCCGCCTCCCGGAGGGCCAATCCACGGCAGGCTTCATGGGCAGCAACAACTACTATCTCAACGAACTCGGCATCGGCATCTTCTACCCCAACGTGCGCGGATCGACCGGCTTCGGCCACACCTACGTCACCCTAGACGACCGCGAGCGCCGCCTGGACTCCGTCCGCGACTTGGTGGACATGCTCGCATGGCTCGGCGAACAGGGCCTCGTGGACTCGGAGCGCGCCGCCGTCGTGGGCGGCTCCTACGGCGGCTACGCGGTCAACGCCGTGCTAGCGGCCTACCCCGGCGAGTTCGCCGCCGGGGCC
>CAYQCT010000034.1:15688-22183 GCA_964416015.1 uncultured Tepidisphaerales bacterium | reverse complement strand
TGCTCGGCGACCTCTTCGCCCGCCTCCGCACGCCGCGTGAAGCCGCATATTGCGGGAAAATTCTATTTGGCGACCTACGCACCGGAGCCCGCGAGGGCGTCCTGCTCGCCGCCGTCGCCGAGGCGTTCGGCCGCGACTTCGAAGACGTCCGCCGGGCAATGCTGCTGCTGGGCGACCTCGGCGACGTCGCTCGAATGGCCCGCGACGACCGGCTCGGCGAGGCGAAGTTTCGCCTGTTCCACCCGGTCGGCTTCATGCTCGCCACGCCCCGCGAGACCGCCGAGGAAACGGCCGGCGTCATCGGCAAGACGAAGCGGACGTGGCTCGCCGAGCACAAACTCGACGGCGTTCGGCTGCAGGTGCACAAGCAGGGCGTCGGCGACCTCGCCCGCGTCGCGGCGTACAGCCGAACGATGGACCGCGTCGACGCGAGCTTTCCCGAAGTCGTCGCGGCTGCCCGGACGCTGCCGGGCGACTGGCTGCTCGACGGGGAAGTCGTGGCCTGGGACGAAGCGACCAGCGGCGTCGGGCCGTTTGCCCACGTGCAACGGCGGCTCGGCCGCGTCGATCCGTCGGCGGAGATTTTGCGGCAATATCCGCTGAAGTTCGTCGCGTTCGACCTCCTCTACCGCGACGGCCGGTCGCATCTCGACGAGCCGCTGGCCGAGCGGCGAAAGGCGTTGCTGGAGCTGCTCGCCGCGGGCGACGTGATGCCGCTCGACGCTGCCGATGTAGCCGATGCTATCACGACGGTGTTCGAAGCCGCCCGGGCCGCTCGCAACGAAGGACTGATTCTGAAGGATCCCGCCTCGCCGTACGTGCCGGGGCGACGCGGCGGCGGGTGGATCAAGCTCAAGACGCACCTGCCGACGCTCGACGTCGTCGTCACCGCCGCCGAATACGGCCACGGCAAACGCCGCGACTCGCTCAGCGACTACACGTTCGCCGTCTGGACCCGCGACCCGGCGGACGGCGGCGAACTCGTCAACGTCGGCAAAGCCTTCAGCGGCGTCACCGATGAGGAGATCGCGAAGCTCACCGAGCACTTCCTCGCCATCCAGACTGGCCGCCGCGGCCGGGTCTTCGACGTGAAGGCGGAGGTCGTCTTCGAAGTCGCCTTCGAGGCCATCCAGCGGAGCCGCCGCCACGCGAGCGGGTTCGCGATGCGGTTCCCGCGGATCAAGCGGATCCGCTGGGACCGGTCACCCGAGTCGGCCGACCGGGTCGAACGTGTCCAAGAAATCTTCGTCAGCGACCGGAACTTCAATCGCGTCGAGGAAGAGACGAAGAAGGACGACCCGCAGATGTCGCTCTTCTAATATAGGGTGGGCTTTAGCCCACTGTCCGGATCATTCGAAGATACTTTAGGAGGTGGGCTGAAGCCCACCCTACAGAGCGTCGACCTGACTCGCGAGATCCCGGAAGGTTGTCGTCTTATTGTCAAACGTAAGACGGATCGTCCCCGTCGGACCGTTTCGTTGCTTGGCGATGATGAGTTCTGCGACGTTGTCGGGAACGAAGTCCGGCTCGTTGAGACGGTAGTAATCTTCTCGGTGCAACAGCATGACAACGTCGGCGTCTTGTTCGATGCTGCCGGACTCGCGAAGGTCGCTCATTCTCGGGCGGTGGCCGTCGCGGCCTTCGGATTGGCGGTTGAGTTGGCTGAGACAGACGACGGGAATCTTCAACTCGCGGGCGATTCCCTTGATGCCGCGGCTGATCTCGGTGATCTGCTGCTGTCGCGACTCGCCGCTGCCGGTCGTGCCCTCGATGAGCTGCATGTAGTCGATCATGATCATCTTGACGTCCTTCTGCAATGCAAGCCGACGGGCCTTGGCTCGGATGTCGAGGACGTTCATGCCGGGCGTGTCGTCGACCATGATCGGGAACTTTGCCATCTCCGTCACCATCAGGGCAAGACGCTGATACTCGTCGGGCCGCAGCATTCCCTTGCGGACGCGTTGTCCGTCGATGTCGGCCCGGCTGCACATCATGCGTTGGGCCAGTTGCTGCTTGCTCATCTCCAGGCTGAAGACGCCGACCGCCATCTGCTGCGCCGCGACGGCCTCGACGAGATTCATCGCTAGTGCCGTTTTCCCCATACTCGGCCGGGCGGCGATGATAATCATCTCGCCATCCTGCAAGCCATGAAGCATATCGTCGAGGTCGGCAAAGCCGGTCATCACTCCGGCCCGGCCCTTGTCCTCGATCATTTCATAAACTTCCTCTGCAATCGTGCCGAGGGATTCCATCTCGCCGCTCGCCTTGCTCTGGGCGAGGTCGAACATGCGCTTCTCCGCCCGATCCATCACCTGCTCGGCGGCATCGTGCGGGCTGTAGGCGTCCTGCAACGTCTTGTTGCTCGCGTCGATGAGCTGCCGCAACATCGCCTTTTCCCGGACAACGCCCGCATAGTGCAGCGCGTGGGCGGCACTGGCGACGGTGTTGAGTACCTCTGCGATGTAGGCGGTGCCGCCGATCTCTTCGAGAAGCTGCCGCTTGGCGAGGTCGTCCCGCAGGAGCACGGCATCGATCGCCTTGTTGTTGTCCCATAGCTTAAGGAGGGACTCGAAGACAATTTGATGATCCGCCAGGTAGAACGACTCCCGGCTGACGAGGCGGGCTACTTCGCCAATGCAATCTTTGTCGAGCGTCATGCTCGCCAGCAGGCACATCTCAGCCTCGATGGAGTGCGGCGGCAGGCGGCCGGTGAGGCTCTCGAGCGAGGGCGTCCGGTCGTCGTGCCGCTTCTTGTTCTTGAAGGTGGTGCCGTTGGTGCTCATGGTGTCGTTCCGCGGGTGCATCGGCCTTCGGATCGTACGAACATGAACCGAACCGCGACGGACGAGGGTACCGCGCACGACGCGGCCCGGCGGGACGAACCGCCGGGCCGTCAGGTTGTCCACGGGCCATCCGCCTAGTCGCTGCCGGCGGCGAGGGCGGCTTCCTTCTGGGCCTCTTCCTGGGCCTGAATCGCGGCTTCCCGCTCGCGTTCTTCGGCCTTGTACTCTTCAATCATCTCCTGCGACTCCTCGTCCGGATTGACGACAACGGCAATCTCTCGCATGAGATCGTCGGCGAAGCGGACGTCCGCCTCGAAGCGGCCGACCGAGTCGATCTTGCCGTGGAGATTAATCTCGTCGGCGGTGATGAGCTCGCCTTCGTGCTCGCCGAGACCCTGCTCGCCGAGGGCGTGAGCGATGTCGCTGGCACCGACCTTGCCGTAGAGGTTGCCGCGTTCGTTCGCCCGGCGGACGAGGGTGATGTCCTTGCCTTCGAGCCGGGCGAGCATCGCCTCCTGACGGACGCGACGCTCGGCCTCGAGCTTCTCGTACTCCTTCCGCTTGCCCTCGATGCGCTCGAGGTTCGTCGGCGTCGGCTTGATGGCCAGGCCACGCGGGACGAGGTAGTTGCGGGCGTAGCCGGGCTTGACCTTGACGACATCGCCGACCTTGCCGAGGTGGCGGATGGTTTCGTTCAACAGCAGCTTGACGTCGCGGTCGGCGACGCGCTTTTTCTTGCGAGAGATGCGGGACATGAGGGTGGGGTCAGGAGTCCTGGAAGAGGTGGCTCGTGTCCTGGCGGATGGATGCCAGTTAGGCCGGGGAACAAGATAAACTTGTTACTGGTGACTTGTGAACTTGGATGAGGCGGTTTCTCCGTCTCTGGCCCAAGTTCACCAGCAACAAGTCACCAGTAACGATCAGAACGGAATATCATCTTCGCCGAACTGCTCGCCTTCGTCGAACGGTTCGTCGGCGGGTTGTTTCTGTGGCGGCGGGCGGTCGTTGCCGCGGCGGGGCGGGGGCGAAGAACTGTTGTCGCGTCGGCTGTATCCGCCACCACCACCACCGTCGTCGCTGTTGCCACGGGAGTAGCCGCCTCCACCACCGCCACCGCTACCACCACCGCCACCCGCATCGTCGCGACCGCCGATGAATTGGAAGTTGTCGATGACGACCGTGTGCTTGCTGCGTCGACCGCCGCCCTGCTTATCTTCCCAGGTCTCGAGCTTCAGGCGGCCTTCAATGAAGATCGGCTTGCCCTTGCTGCAATACTGGTTGATCACTTCCGCCTGTCGGCCGAACGCGGTGCAGTCGACGAAGAGAACTTCTTCGCGGTCCTGACCGTCCTGCGTACGGAACTTGCGATTGGCGGCGATGCCGATCTCACAGACGGCGGTTTGGCTCGGCAGGTACTTCATCTGCGGGTCCCGCGTGAGGTTGCCCATCAGAAGAATCTTGTTGAAGCTTGCCATGGCAGGTCCGGTCCAGAACTAGAGAAGCGGGAACAACCCTACTCGGCCTTGTCAACTTCGGCGTCGACCTGATCGTCCTCGAGGCCGTCGGCGGCCGAGGGATCGAAATCGTCCGTGCGGTCGGCGACCGGCGGACGCGGGCCGCTGTAGCCTTCTTCGTCTTCCCGCGTCTTCCGCGGGGCCGGCTTCTGCGGCTGCATCGCCTCGACCTCGGCGGCCGAAAGATGATCGGCGTCGGTGATCAGGCACCGCAGGACCGTATCGTTCAGGTTGACCTCGCGATTGACATGATCGACGGCCGAGGGCGGGGCTTCGAAAAAGCTTAGCAGGTACAGGCCTCGCGACTCCTTCTTGACCTCGTAGGCGAGTCGGCGGTCGTCCCACTTGCGGAGGACGTGGACGGTGGCACCGTGCTTCTCGAGGAAGCCGCGGACGAGCGCCTGGGCGTCGTCGACCTTGACGGTGCTGGCGGTGCCGAAGAGGAACAGGCCCTCGTATTTGCGGGGATTGACGGTGGTTTCGGACATGAAGGCTCCGTGGAAGCGGGGCGGGTGACGCCCGCTGCCGGGGCCAAAGCCTCGGCGAAGCGGCGGGTTGGGTTGGGGCCGACCCACGGTGGGCCGGGTGGACAGGATAGGCGCGGTGTCCGTCGCGAATCAGCCGGCGTTGAACTCATTCATCGCCCGCTCGACGCCGGCGTCGGCCCAGGCGACGCAGCAGGCGGCGGCCCGCGGCAGGACCGCGTCCGTCGCGGTCCGCTGCTCCGGGCTGAACTTGCCCAGGACGTAGTCTTTGCCCGCGACCGGCGGCGGCGGCGTATCGACACCGATCCGCAGGCGGGCGAACGCAGTCGTGCCGAGCGCCCGCTTCAGGTCGCGAAGGCCGTTGTGCCCGCCGTCGCTGCCGTCCGCCCGCAGGCGAAGCTTGCCCGCCGGCAGGTTCATCTCGTCCACGATTACCAGCACGCCGGTTGCTGGCACCTTATAGAAGCGGCACGCCTGCTCAACGCTCCGGCCGCTGCGGTTCATGAAGGTCTGCGGCTTGAGCAGCAACACCTTCTCGATGCCCGTCGGCGTGTCGAGGTTGCCCTCGAACGCCAACGCGTCGAACCGCGTCCGGGCCAGCTCGTCGAACCGGCCGACCGGCGTCCAGGCGAGCCGCTCGGCGAGCGTGTCGATGACCTCGAACCCGACGTTGTGCCGGGTCTTGGCGTACTCGCGTCCGGGATTGCCCAGGCCGACGATGATCCGCATCGGACGTGCTCCTTCGTTTGAACGTGCTCCTTCGTGGTCTATTCCGGCTTCTGCTCGCCATCATTGCCTTCGGCCGAATCCGGTTCGGAAGATTCGGTAATGATCTCAGGCTCGTCGCCGGTCGCGTTGGCGCTGGTTTCGTCGATCTCCTCGGCCTTACGCGGGGCGGCGACCATGGCGACGGTGAAATCTGCGTCACCGTCGGGCAGGCGGACGTCCTGGGGTAGCGTGATGTCGCCGATGTGCAACGCGTCGCCCAAGCCCAGGCCGCTGACGTCGGCGGTGATCTCGTCGGGCAGGTTGCTGACTTTGCAGGTGATTTCGATCGTGTCCCGCATCTGCGTCAGCACGCCGGCCTCCTCCACGCCGGCCGGGGTGCCGGTCAGGACGAGCGGGACCTCGCTGGTAATTTCTTCGTTGAGGTCGACGCGGAAGAGGTCGACGTGGAGGATTTCGGTGCCGAGGTGGTTGTACTGGACGTCCTTGACGAGCACCTGCCCGCCGCCGCCGGGGCCCTGGAGGTCGAAGAGGCTGGTGCCTTTGCGGAGAAACTCGACGGTCTGCTTCATCGGCAGGGTGACGCTGACGTTCTTCTCGCCGTGGCCGTAGATGACGGCCGGGAGCTTGCCGTTGCGGCGGAGGCGGCGGCTGTCGCGGGTGCCGACCGTTTGACGCGGCTCGACCTCGATCGGGGTGGGACTGGTACTCATGGTGCTTGGGGAAGTAGGATTGAACTGGTGAAGGCGTCCGGAGCGGCCCAACTATCGGGCGCTGCGTTTTCCTTGGAAGAGCTCGCTGACGCTGCGATTTTCATGGATTCGCTGGATGGCTTCGCCGAGCAGCGGAGCGACGGAGAGAACCGTGACGCGGCCGGCAAGGCGGTCGAGGCGTCGGCCGATCGGGATGGTGTCGGTGACGGCGAGGTGCTCGAACTTACACGCCTCCAGCCGCTCGATTGCGGGCCCGGCCAAGACGCCGTGCGTC
>CAYQCT010000034.1:14302-15678 GCA_964416015.1 uncultured Tepidisphaerales bacterium | reverse complement strand
ATGTGGATCGAGGCGGCGCCGTGCTCGCGGAGGATCTTGACCGCCGAGACGACGGTGCCGGCGGTCGAGATCATGTCGTCGACCATGACGACCTTCTTGCCCGTCACATCGCCGATGATGTGGACGGCCTCGGCAGTATCGCCGGAATACCGGCGTTTGTCGATGATCGAGAGTGTTGCCCGGTGCCGGTCGGCGTAGGTCTGAGCACGCTTGACGTTGCCGACATCGGGGCTGACAAAGACCCAGTCGTCGTCGCCGCGAAGGCCCAGCGACTCGAACCAGCCGCCGAAGACCGGGCCGGCAGTCAGGTGGTCGACGGGGATGTCGAAGAAGCCCTGCACCTGCGCCGCGTGTAGGTCGACGCTGACGACGCGGTCACAGCCGGCCCGCTCGAGAAGGTTCGCCACGAGCTTCGCCGTGATCGGTACGCGGCCTTCGTCCTTGCGGTCCTGGCGGGCGTAGCCGAAGTATGGAATGACGGCCGTCACCCGGCCGGCACTGGCACGTTTGAGCGTGTCGATCCAAATGAAGAGTTCCATCAAATGCTCGTGTGCCGGCGCACTGGTCGGCTGGACGATGTAGCATTCCTTGCCACGAACGTCACAGTTGACCTTGACGAGCATCTCTCCGTCGGGAAAGCCCTTGACTTCCGCTTCGCCGAGCGGTCGGCCGAGGGATTGGGCGATCTTGCCGGCGAGTTCGGGGTTGGCCCGGCCGGCGAAGATTTTGAAGTCGGCGTTCCTCCCGCTCATGCCACGCCTCCTGTGGCAGACGCCATCGCGGCAGCATTCAGGGCGACCGTCGCCCCGTCCGGCACGACCGCCCCGGCGGGAACGTGGGCAAAGGGCCCAACCGTGCAGCCGCGACCGATCCGAGCGTCCCTGCCGACGAACGTGAACGGCAGCAGCATCGTGTCCCGCCCGACGCTCGCCCCGGCCTCGATCCAGGTGTTTGCCGGCGACGCGATCGACGCCTGTCCTTCGGTGACGATGACGTGTTGCAGCCGCTGCTGAGCGACGCGGTTGGCGTCGAGGAGCTGCGTTCGGTTGTTCGGGGCGATGACGTCGTCACCGCCGAGCGTCGGCACGGCCAGAACGGTGCCGCCAGCATCGCGGGCGAGCTCGAAAATGTCGGTGAAGTAGTACTCGCCCTTGGCGTTCTCGTTCGACAGCCGCGAGAGCGTGTCCGTCAACGCCGGCCCGCGGGCACAGGTGACGCTGGGAAAAACTTCAGTGATTTTTCGTTGTTCCGGCGTGGCATCGAGCTCTTCGACGATGCGGAGGAACGTCTCACCGTCGCGGACGATCCGGCCGTAGCCGTGCGGGTTGGCG
The DNA here is from genome assembly GCA_964416015.1 of uncultured Tepidisphaerales bacterium. Taxonomy (GTDB): domain Bacteria; phylum Planctomycetota; class Phycisphaerae; order Tepidisphaerales; family Tepidisphaeraceae; genus JBCDKH01. The sequence goes on along the minus strand of CAYQCT010000034.1, from coordinate 14,347 downwards.
ACTGTGGCCGAGCCGAGGACGAGGTCGGCGTTGCGGTCGTGGCGG
>CAYQCT010000034.1:6658-14292 GCA_964416015.1 uncultured Tepidisphaerales bacterium | reverse complement strand
AACGCCGCGGCAGGCACGAGCGGCAGATCGCCGGCGAGGACCAGAACGTCGCGATCTTCGGCAGAAATGGCCGGCAGGGCGACCTTGACGGCGTGGCCGGTGCCGAGCTGTTCGGTCTGTTCGACCAAGGAAATTCGGCCGCGATCGGCCTCGGCGACCTCGGCGAGGATGCCGGCCGTGACTTGTTCTTTGCCGTGGCCGACGACGAGGACGACGCGGTCGATGCCGGCCTCGAAGCAGGCGTGCACCATCCATGCCAACATCGGCCGACCACATACCGGATGCAGCGGCTTGGGCAGATCCGACTGCATCCGCGTGCTCTTGCCGGCGGCGAGGATGATGGCAGAGGAGGACACGATGCAAATGCGGAAGTAGGAATGCTGCGTGAGGAACGCCGGAGGCAGAGTTGAAGCGGCCATTCTGGCCATTCCTCATTCAGCGTTCCTCATTCCGCATTCTCGGTCAGTTACCCCGCAGGGATTCGAACCCCGACTAGCTGGACCAAAACCAGCTGTGCTACCGTTACACCACGGGGTAGTGTGGCGTCGAACTGACGAGAGGCGGCGGACGCCGCGGGAGAAGGAACGCCCGTCTACCCGCCCGGCGAACCGGGCCTCTCGACGGCGGGTGGGCATCTTATCGCGGCCGACGGACGGGTCAATCGGCGACCAGCGTCACGCGTTCGCCGCCGGATTTGGCCGCGATGTAGCGGGCCAGGGCGGCCTCCAAGACCGGGTCGCGGCCTTGGGCGAACCAGCCGAGGCGGGGATTCTGGTCGTCGTCGCTTCGCCTGCCGACGCCGGCCGTGCCGAGAACGCCGCGAAAGTCCGTGCCGAACGAGATCGGCCGCTCGCCGCGGGCCTGGCGTTCGACGACGACTTTCGGCACGACCGCGAACTCGCCGGGCGACTGCTGCTTGAAGGTGAACACGACGTGCCGACGGACCGTCGCCAAGCTCGCCTCGGCCCAGGCGGCGGGCGTGCGTTGCTCGTCCCGCCACGGCTCGAACCACTGCCCGCCGACCAGCGGCGTCGTCGCCAGCACGCCGCCCGCGAAGTCGGCTAGGGCGACTTCAAACCCGAACCGCCGTCGAGCGTCGTCGGCGGCTTGCCAGAGCTCTTCATAGTCGTCGCCGACGACCCGCTCCGTCGCGGCTTGATCAAGCCAGTACGACACTTCCGCCGCCCGCCGATCGTCCTCCCACGCCGGACGCGTCGTGCAGCCGAACGCTACGAACATCAATAGTAGCGGTGTCCACTTCATCAAAACACGTCTTCAAGAATCTCGCCCAGATCCTGCTTCATGCAGGTAAACATCGGCGTGTCCCGCAGCGTGTAGGCTGAGGCGTCCGTCTCGCGGAGCTGTTGCACGAGATCGAGAAAATCCTGGGCGATGTCCGTCTCGAAGGCGACGACGAACTCCTGATCGTCGAGGCCAAAGCTGTAGGTCGTATTGAGTTTCACACTCGGATACTCGCTGCCGACGCGGATGTGATCGCTCATGGCTTTCTGTCGTTCCTCAAGACTCATGAGGTACCAGGCCCGCGTCTTGACGAACGGATAAACGAAGAGAAACTTGCGTTGGCCCGGGACGATCTTGGCCCGGCTGTTCTCATCGTGGAACGGGTCGACGGGGTCGATGTATTGGCTGCGTTTCGTCATCGCCAGAAAGCGATGCGACGTGTGCAGATAGCCGGCGAGGCTTGTCTTGTTCAATGCGGCCTCGCGGCGGCGTAGAACGTCGGCGTCATAGGCAATTCGCCAAACGATGAAGTCCGTGTCCGTCTTGAGGCCGACGGTCGAGTAGGTGAGTTGGATGTACTCGTTGTCGCCCTCGGTGGCGGCGGCGAGAAACTCGTCCCGCAGCGGCCGGCGGTCGTCGGTGGGCAGGCGGCGGACGGCCGGGTCGAGGCGGTACATCGTCCAGGTCACGAACTGCCGGCGGAGGTCGGTCGACTCGCTCATCGACGCACTCTACGGATCGGGCGTACGTTCCGCAGCATGAACGCGTGCGTCGTACTCCTCTCCGGCGGCCTCGACAGTGCGACGACGCTCGCCTATGCCCGCCGCCGCGACGGCTTGGCGGTGCACGCGTTGAGCGTCGACTACGGCCAACGCCACCGGGCCGAGCTTGACGCCGCCGCCCGCGTGGCGGAGCAGCTGGAGGCTGCATCGCACAAGGTCGTCCGCGTCGACCTCTCGGCGTTCGGCGGCAGTGCGTTGACGGACGACGTGCCCGTGCCAACCGGTCGAAGCGAGGCGGAGATGTCGTCCGGAATTCCGCCGACGTACGTGCCGGCACGCAACACGGTGCTTCTGAGTCTGGCGTTGGCGTACGCGGAAACGCTTGATACCGGCCTGCTCTACTGCGGCGTCAACGCCGTCGACTACAGCGGCTATCCGGATTGTCGACCAGCGTTCATCGAGAGTTTTGCCGCTATGGCGAACCTCGCGACGAAGGCGGCGGTTGAGGGGCGTTATGCGATTGAGGTTCGCACCCCGTTGATGACGCTGGACAAGGCGTCGATCGTGCGCCTGGGGACATCATTGGGCGTCGACTACGGGAAAACCGTTACCTGCTACGCCCCGGCGGCGGACGGCGGGGCGTGCGGCGAATGCGACGCCTGCCATTTGCGCCGCCGCGGATTTGAGCAGGCGGGCATATCGGATCCGACGCGGTATTATCAAGCAGATGGAGAAACGCAAAGGAGCCAAGAGGCGAAGGTCCGCAAAGGCAGATAAAGAAGGTTGATGAGGAGAAGATTCGTAGTTCTCTGTTCCAAGCCACCAGTCCCAGGTCACCAGCTCCCCTCTGCCGCTGAGGGCGAACTTCGCCTTTTGCTCCTTTGCGTTTCTCTCTGTTGTCAGACCAGTCGCCCGTGCGGGGCGTCGACTGTTGCACCGCCTGTGACCATGGAATCGACCTCCGCGAGGAAATCGTGCGGAAAACCCGGTTCGAGCCTGGTGGCTTCGTCGAGTTTCTGTAGTTCGTCCGCGGACAGATCCACACTCACGGCTTCGATGTTGTCGTCGAGATGGCTCGTCTTGCGGGCGCCGATGATCGGGCTCGTCACGCCCGGCTGGTGCAGCAGCCAGGCGAGGGCGATTCGACTCGGCGAGACGTCCTTCTGCTTTGCGATCTCGACCACCGCCCGGGCGGCTTGTTCGGCGCGGTCGCTGACGTACTTGCCGCCGAGGCGGTTCGGGTTCTTCTCGAGGCGGCTTCCTTCGTCCTTGCCGCCGTCGAGGAATTTGCCGGTGAGAACACCCTGTCCCAGCGGCGACCACGGCGTGACGCCGAGGCCGAGATCGCGGGCCATGGGGATCAGGTCGCGTTCGGTCGTCCGCTCGACGAGCGAGTACTCGACCTGCAACGCCACGAACGGCGACCAGCCGCGGAGCGTCGCCAGCGTGTTCGCCTCGGCGACTTTCCAGGCCGGGTAGTCGCTGACGCCGACGTGATTCACCTTCCCGGCGGCGACGAGATCGTCGAGGCCTCGCATGGTTTCCTCAATTGGGGTTCGGCCGTCCCAGCAGTGGACCCAGAGCAGGTCGATGTAGTCCGTTTGCAGCCGTCGCAGCGAATCTTCGACGGCCTGCCGCATGTGTTTGCGACCGTTGCCGCCTGCATTGGGATCGGGCTTGCCGCGGAGCTTGAGCTCTTCCTTGCCCATCGCACCGCCGTTAAAGGTGAACTTGGTCGCGATCACGAGCCGATCGCGGCCGACGTCGTTGGCGAATTTGCCGACGTACTGCTCGCTGGTGCCGTTGGTATAAAGGTCGGCGGTGTCGATGAAGTTTCCGCCTTTGGAGACGTAGTCATCGAAGATCGTTTTGGAATCTTCTTCGTTGGCCCCGGTCTGCCAGTCTTCGCCGAAGGTCATTGTGCCGAGGCAGAGCGGCGAGACGCGAAGGCCGCTGCGGCCGAGAAGGCGGTAGTGGTCGAGCTGCGTGGTGGGCATGCGGCGACATTAGCCCTGGACGATCGGATCCTCGCTCGGCGGAAACAGGTCGCCGACGCGAATCGGGAGGTCAGGTAGACAGAGAGGTGCAATGGTGTCGTCGTCCGACTGCACACGCACGGTGCGGCCGTCTTCGCCGGTACGTCGACTGACGTGCAGGCGGCGATTTGTCGCATCCGCTACCCAGACCTCCTCAACTCCCTCTTCGGCGTAGCGACGCAGCTTGTCACCCAGATCATAATCCAGCGTCGAATCACTCACCTCAACGATCAGCCTTGGCGGCGGAAAGTCGCCGGCCCGCGGGCTCACCGGAGGACGGCGATCGTAAAGCGAGACGTCCGGCATCGGATTCCACCCAGACCTGAACGGATGCGTCAGGTGCGTCGCGACGAAGAAGCCGGACCCCATAGAGGCGGAGAGGTAACGGATGACTTCGATGATGACGGCGACCGCGAGATAGTTCTGCCCTGGCATTTCGATGATCTCTCCGTCTACGAGCTCGCAGCGGTCCGGCAGCATGCCCTGCTCGTAGATCGAATAGAATTCGGTGGGCGTGAACCGTACCGGTTGTCGCTTTACCGGGATGGCCTCAATGGACTCGTGCCGCATGCAACGAATCGTAGCGAAGGACCGTCACATCGACTACACCAACGCCTTCCAGATCATCCGCGTCGCGGCCAATGCGGCGGCGGCGTAGATGACGATGGTGAAGGGCTTTTCCGGGATCCGCCGGTGCATCCAGAGGCCCAGCAGCGAACCGATCGGAATGCCGGCGGCGGCCCAGGTGCTTTGCAGGAGCGTCGTCGGCGTGATCAGGCGCAGACCTAGGTAGGTCGGGAGTTTGAGCAGATTGACGAGAAAAAACAGCCACGCGGCGGTGGCGACGAGGCGAGCTTTGTCGAGTTTGATCTCGAGGAAGTAGATGGCGGCGACGGGACCTGCGGAGTGGGCCAGGGTGCTGGCGACGCCGACGGCAATGCCGACGCCGGTGCCGTTGCGGGTGGTCGGGCGGACGCGGGGCAGCGACCCGCCCGCGAGCCGCCAGGCTTGGACGAGGACCATGAGCAGGCAGATCCCGCCGATGACGAGGTAGAGGGCGACCCGCAGATCCTGCAGATCTCCCAGCAGAAACAGGACTCCGGTTCCAAGTGCGATGCCGACGACGCTGCCCCAAAGCACCGGCCAAAGCGTCGGCCAATCGACGCGGCGGTAGTGGGCGGCGCTGGCGAAAATGTCGCCGACGATCAGCATCGGCAGCATGACGCCCAACGCCGCGCCCGGCGGCAGGACGTTCGCCGTCAGCGGCACGGCGAGAATGCCGATCCCGCCGCCGAAGCCGCTCTTGGCGATGCCGAGAATCACCGCCGCCAGCAGCAACGCCGTCACGTACCACCACGGTTCCACCCCGGCCGGCACGTCGATCCAGTTCAACCACGACGGCACGCCGCGGCAGCCTACGGCTTATCATCGGCGGCAATGCCCGCCGACTCGCCCGCGATCGATCGGCCGGTGCGACTGGCGGATCTGGTCGAGGCCCGGCGGAGCGACCGCAAGCTCGCGATGCTCACCTGCTACGACGCGACGACCGCGGCCGTCCTCGAACGCGAAGGCGTCGCGATCCTGCTCGTCGGCGACTCGGCGGCGAACGTCGTCCTCGGCCAGCCGCGGACGACAGCGATCGAGCTCGACTTTCTCGTCGGACTCACCGCCGGCGTGCGACGTGGGGCACGGCACGCTCACGTCATGGCCGACATGCCCTTCGGCAGCTACGGCGGCGACGTCGGGCGGGCGTTCGACAACGTCTGTCGCATGGTCCGCGAGACCGGCTGCGACCAGGTGAAACTCGAAGTTTCCGCCGCAAATGGCTCGCTCGTGACGATGCTGGCCGACGCGGGCGTGGCCGTGTGCGCACACCTCGGGCTGCGGCCGCAGAACGTGCAACGGACCGGCTATGCCGTCGCGGCCAAGACGATCAAGGCGGCGGAGCGGCTGGTCATCGAGGCCGAGCAACTCGTCGATGCCGGGGCGAGCACGGTGCTGCTCGAGGCCGTTCCGCCGGCGGCGGCGGAGCGGGTGGTCGAGGCGGTTGACGTCCCGGTCATCGGTTGCGGGGCGGGACCGGCTCCGATGGCGCACGTCGTTGTGCTGCCCGACCTGCTCGGCCACACGCCGCGGCGGCCCAAGTTTGTGCCGGACCTCGGCGACGTCTCGCTCCGCAAGGCCGCTCAGCAGTGGGTTGCGATGATCGCCGACGGCAGCTATCCGGCGATCGAGCATTGTTATGAGGACGAGGCGTGAAGCAACGCGACGAAGCACCGGCGTGGCTGCGGGCGACGCGACTTGTGGTGGTGGCGTTGGTGTTCGCGTGGGTCGTCGGCGTCGTGGCGTGGGTCGTGCGGGCGTCGATCTTGTCGGAAGAACGCCGGGCCCAGCGGACGGCGGCGACGGAGTTGCGAACCGGTCTCGCGAGCTTCGCCGGGTTGCAGACGGCCCTCAACGCTGCGGCCGAGGCGACGGAGCCGAGCGTCGTGCAGGTCGTCGTGCGTCGCCAGCCGGACGTTGCCGCCTCGCGAGGATTGCCCGTCACCGGACGCGGCAGCGGCACCGTCGTCGGCGTTACCGAGACCCGTGGCATCTCCGAGGGGGAGCTCGCATACGTCCTGACGAACGAACACGTCGTCGCCGATGCGGCCGAGGTCGAGGCGATTCTGAGCGACGGCCGACGGGTCGCGGTCGAGGTCGTTGCGGGCGACCCGCTGGCGGACTTGGCGTTGCTTCGCGTGCGGGCCGAAGGGTTGTTGCCTTGCATTTGGGCCGAGGCCGAGCCGCGGAAGGGGGACGTCGTGCTGGCGCTGGGCAACCCGTTCGGCTTGGGCACGAACGGCGGCGGCGCGAGTGCGAGCCTCGGCGTCATCAGTGCCGTCGACCGTCGCGACACCGGCCCGTTCCGCACCTTTCGCCCGGACGGCTTCCGCGGCTTTCTACAGACCGACGCCGCCATCAATCCAGGCAACAGCGGCGGCCCGCTCGTCAACCTCGCCGGCCAGGTCGTCGGCATCAACACGGCCGTCGCCAGCGAACGGGACGACGGCGCTTTCGCCGGCGTCGGCTTTGCGATTCCCGCAGAATTTGCACAACGCGTCTTCGTCGACCTTCGCGACCGCGGTCGGGTGGTTCGCGGCTGGCTCGGGCTTCGCGTGGCGAATGCGGAGGACGGCGTGGCGGTGTTGGGCGTCTACAGCGGCTCGCCGGCGGACGTAAGCGGACTCGCGGCGGGCGATATCGTGACGCACGTCGCCGGCGGACGCGTTCGGGATGCGGAGGCGTATCGACGGCAGGTCGCCTCGCTCCCTCCGGCGGCGGCGGTGCCGGTGACGATTCGGCGGCGGGGCGAGGTGCGTGAGGTCGAGATGACGGCAGTCGAGCGGCCGACGTCGCTGCTGGACGTGACGCTCTCGACGCCGCCGGACGCGTTCGGCCTGACGTTGCGGGACGACGCGGACGGTTCGCCGGTGGTTGCAGCCATTTCGCCGAATTCACCCGCGAAAGCGGCCGGGGTTCGCGTGGGCGATCGCGTGTTTTCTGTCGGAGGTGTGCCCGTCGCAACGCGGGTCGAGGCCGAGGCGGCGTTGGCGGAGTTCGTGCGGCGGGCGCGGGTCGAGGGGGACCAGTA
>CAYQCT010000034.1:4225-6648 GCA_964416015.1 uncultured Tepidisphaerales bacterium | reverse complement strand
TGGCGGAGGCGGGCGACGAGGCGGCGGTCGAGCTGGACGTCGGCGGCCGTGTGATCCGGGTGACGTTGCGTCGGCCGTGATGCTGCGTCACCTGCGACGGAACGCCGCTGTATGCTCGCCGAACATGGCCGCCGATCCTGCGACATCGACCCCGACCGCCACGCCGACGCCGGGCGAGACTCAGGTACGCATGCTGATCGTCGACGACGACGAGATGTTCCGCGGCCGGCTGACGCGTGCGATGGCCGCCCGGGGGCTCGACACGGTCGCCGCCGGCGACGCCGACGAGGCCGAGAAGCTGGCGGCGCAGCACAAGCCCGACTGGGCGAGCGTCGATCTGCGCATGCCCGGCCGCAGCGGCCTGGAGCTGGTGCGGAGCCTCAAGACGCACGACCCGGAGATGCGCGTCGTCGTCCTCACCGGCTACGGCACGATCGCGACGGCGGTCGAAGCGGTGCGGCTCGGGGCGGCGGACTACCTGACGAAGCCTGTCGACGCCGACCAGATCCTGGCCGCCTTCGAGCGGGCCGAGGCCAAGGACGCCGACCAGCCGGTGCCGGGCCTCGACAAGCTCCCACAGGTCTCCGCCGCCGAGGCCCAGACGCCGAGCTTGGCCCGCGTCGAATGGGATTACATCCACCGCGTCCTGGCTGACTGCGGCAACAACATCAGCCAGGCGAGTCGCAAACTCGGCATCCACCGCCGGAGCTTGCAACGAAAACTCCAGAAGCTTCCACCGTTGGAGTAGGTGTCGATCGGAATGGTAGAACAACGGCAGTCACAGCCGTGTCGCTTCCGCGTGTTGTATGCATCACAAGCGTTGTGCGAGCTTCGACCGTGAGGGAGGGGTTCTGCGCGTTATGGGTGTTGCAATCAACAGACCCCCTCCCTCACGGTCGGGGCTCGCAGGATCCATTCCCTTCATGCGCAACGTCATGAAGTATAACCTCAATTCGCATCAGTCGCTTGAACTTCACTCATCGACGAAGACACGATCGCCGGCGCGGATGATGCCGGAGTCGGTGTCGGGCTCGTCGCCGCCGCCGCTGAAGGCGAAGATGCCGAGGCTGAGCAGGGCGATCAGGATCGCGAGGAGGCCGATCGTCCAGGGCAGGGCGTTGCTGAGCGTGTCCCGCGGCGTGGCCAGGGCGATGTCGGGGGCGCTGCTGGTGCGGGCGCTCCGTTCGAGGTCACGGTCGCGGAGCTTGCCGGTGGTCGTGCTCGTGCGGCTGTTGCTGCGGCTGACGGGGCCGGTCGTGCCGGAGGGGTCGGTGACGGTGACCGTTGTGCCGGTGTGGATGGATGCCGAGGGCTTGGGGCCGACCGGATCGGTGTCGTCGCCGCGTTCGCGTCGGCGGCCGGAGTTGCGTTCGGCGTCGAAAGCGGAATCTTCCTTCAACTCCAGCGACCCGCCGCCCGCAGGCCGCGACTTCTTGGGCGTGACCGGCTTGACGTCGTTCCGCATCGCGGCCCAGCCTACCGCCGCCGCGTCTTCACGGGAACGCCGATCACGCCGACCAATCGAGTACGACCTTCCCCGCGTCGCCCGACCGCATCGCCGCAAATCCTTCCTCGAACGCCTGGTACGGCAGCCGGTGCGTAATCACCGCGGCAACGTCGAGGCCGCTCTGCAGCATCGTCGTCATTTTGTACCACGTTTCGTACATCTCCCGGCCGTAGATGCCCTGCACGGTCAGCATGTTGAAGACGACCAGGTTCCAGTCGATCGCGACGTCGCCCTCGGGGATGCCCAGCATCGCCAGCTTCCCGCCGTGGCAGAGGTTGGCCAACGCGTCCCGCAGGGCCGTCGCGTTGCCGGACATTTCGCAGGCGACGTCGAAGCCCTCGCTCATGCCGAGTTCGCGTTGCACGTCGGCCAGATTCTCCTGCCGCACGTCGACCGTCCGCGTCGCCCCGAGGCGCTTTGCGAGGGCGAGTCGCTTGGGGTTCAAGTCGGTCACGACGACGTGCCGGGCCCCCGCGTGGCGAGCGACGGCCGCGGCCATGCAGCCGATCGGGCCGGCGCCGGTGATCAGCACGTCCTCGCCGAGCACGTCGAACCGCAACGCCGTGTGCACCGCGTTGCCGAGCGGATCGAAGATGGCGGCGACGTCGAGATCGACGCCGTCCGCGTGGTGCCAGACGTTGGCCATCGGGATCGCGACGTACTCCGCGAACGCGCCCGGCCGATTGACGCCGACGCCCTTGGTGAACGCACAAATGCCTTCGCCCGGCCAGGCAGTTGCGACAGCGTCCGCAGACGACATGCCCTTCGCCGCCGACGATCATGCCGACGCGGAAGTCGTTGACGTTGCTCCCGATCGCGACGATCTCGCCGACGAACTCGTGCCCGACGACCATCGGCACCGGAATCGTCTTGCGGGCCCACGCGTCCCAGTTCCAGATGTGCACGTCCGTCCCGC
>CAYQCT010000034.1:0-4197 GCA_964416015.1 uncultured Tepidisphaerales bacterium | reverse complement strand
TGATGCCGTAGCTCGGCACGGGCACCTACCGCAACACCAGCCCCTCCGTCGGCTCGGCCTTGACGAGGGCACGCATGTTCTGCGGGAGACTCAAATAGCGACGGTGGGACTCGAACCCACACTTCTCTCGAAAACGGATTTTGAATCCGTCGCGTCTGCCAATTCCGCCACGTCGCCGGTGGGGCAGGCATGGTAGACCGCCTCGTGGTGGAAGGTGGTAGTCGCCACGAGGCACGCCCGTGAGGAAGTGCTATCGCGGGACGCGATGTCTGATCCGGCGAGCTCACGGCCGACATGGGCTTCGCCCATAGCTCTCCCTTACGGTCGTGCCTCGTCGTCGAGCGTCGCCAGCAGGCTACGCCGTCGCTCCGTGAACACCGCGTCGCCCAGCACCGCCTCGCCCAACGCCGCCGGCTCCGGCAGATCCACCCAGCTCTTGCAGCCGGCCACCGTGTAGTCGTTGGCCAACGCCATCGGCGACGCCAACATGAACACCCGCACCACTGCCAAATACAGCGGCCGCTCCGGGCGATAGTTCCACCGCAAGTCCAGGTACGGCTCGGCCCAGGCGTGGTGCTCGTGCAGCCGATCTAGACTCGCCCGGCTCGGCACGATCACGACGTCCGTCACCTCGCCGCCGTGTGTCAGGTCGAACATCGCCGGCTCCGTCTCGCCGCCGTCGATGCGGCCGCGGTGCTCGGGGCGGAGCAGGTTTGGATCCTGATGCAGCCGCGTCGGCAGCAGGGCGAACCGGCGGTGCTTCATCGCGAAGCCGCCGGGCCCTTCCTGGATGCCGCCTTTGCGGAGCAGCATGCACTGCGTCCCGTCGGCGAGCAGGTCGCAGACGGCTTGCCATTCCTTCAACGCAACGTCCGTCGTCATGCCGCCTCCGCTTCGATCGAAAGTTCCAACTGTCGAAGGGCGAGGTCGGCGTTGACGTTGGCCGCGAGGTAGCGGTCGCAGCGATCGACGGCATCGATGAGGTCGCACCACATTGGCATCTGCCACTCGTCGGCGTCCGCCAGCCGCCGACGGAGGTGATCGGCGGCGAGCGTCAGGTAGAGCCGGTAGCCGCCGCGTGTGCCGGCGTCTTTGCTGCCGAGCGGATCGAGCTGCAACGCCGCCTCGCCCTGTGCTTCGGCGGATTCCTTGAGAAAACTCGCCACCGGGGCCGCGTCGTCGAGCCGTGCCCACAGCTCCCGCGCTCGCGGCACGACGCCGTCCCGAAGGAACGCCAACGCCCGGCCCGGCGACCCGCCCGCGATCGTCGCCGCCGCCTGGGCGTCCTCGTCCGAGACGTCCTCGCGACGCAGCACCTGTTGCGTCTGCTCCGCGTCGAGCAGGCCGAACGAGACGGTCTGGCAACGGCTCCGCACCGTCGGCAACAGCGACGCCGGGCGGTCCGTGACGAGCACGATCAGCGTCCGCCCGTGTGGCTCTTCGAGCGTCTTGAGCAGGGCGTTCTGGGCCGCAACGTTCATCGTCTCGGCCTCATCGATGACGAACACTTTGCCGCCGCCTTCGTGGTCCGTCCGGGCGGCCGGGGCGACGAGCTCCTCCCGGATCACGTCGGCCGTCATGGCAATTGCCTTGCTCTTGCCGGTGCGATCGTGCAGGCGAACGAGCTGTCGCGTGACGAGGTGGAAGTCGGGATGCGTGCCCTGGTCGACGCGGCGTCGGGCGTCTCGCGTGCTGCTCAAAAACCGCCCGGCCAGCCACCGGGCGACGGCTCCCTTGCCCACACCCGCCGGCCCCGCGAACAGCAACCCGTGCGGCAACCGCCCGCCGTCGAGGGCGGCCTCCAATTGACGAAGATTCGCGTCGTGCCCGACGATCCGCTCGTCCATCGCCAACAGGATACGGACGCCGCGATCAACGCACCGCCACGAGGCACGCCCGTCAGGAAGTGCGATGGGCGAAGCCCATGTCTGCTATCGTTCGCCCCGACACCGCCTGCGGCGGTCGCACTCCCTCACGGTCGTGCCTCGCTGCGATGTGCTCCCGGCGGTGCAGCGTCGAGCTACGCGGTGACCAATCGTGAAACGGCTGCCAATACGCTCGCCTCGACCAAATCCGCATCGCCGCCGGCGTCGACGATTGCGTAGCTGCCCGGCTCGTCCCGGGCCTGTCGAAGGAAGTTCTCACGGACGCTGCGGTGGTAGGCGTCGGGCCGTTGTTCAATGCGATCCCGGTCAGCGGCGACGGTCGCGTCGGCGAACAAGGAGACGTGCTGCGGCACCACTCGCTCTTGCGCCACCTCCGTCGGCAGGTCCAAAATCACCGTCAGGTCCGGCATCGTCCCGGCGGTGGCGACGCGGGCGACGTTGCGGATCTCATCCGCCGTCAGACCGCCGCCGCCGAGCTGGTAGGCGAGCGTGCTGCTGACGAAGCGGTCCGCCAAGACGACGCCGCCGGCATCGAGGGCGGGGCGAATCACCTCGTCCACAAGCTGCGCCCGGGCGGCCATGTAGAGGAGCATCTCGCACCGCATCGCCATGCCCGCCCCGGCCTCGGGATCGAGCAGAACGCCCCGCACGCGTTCGCCGATCGGCGTGCTGCCGGGATCGCGAACGGCCGTCACGCGAAGGTCGTGCTGGCGAAGCCGCGTCGCCAGGCGGGCCAGCTGCGTGCTCTTGCCACAGCCTTCGCCGCCGTCCAACACGACGAACCGGCCGGCGAGTCTGGACCAGTCGGTGTCTCCCTCGGGCATCGGCGTCCACCGTAGTCGGCCGGCAGAAACGCGAAGACGCAAAGACGCAAAGCCGGAGCAAAGGGAAGCTGAGTAAGAGTTTGATCAGAGTATTGCGGATTGATGGCGAGGGTGCACGAAGTAGCTCTGAAATCGCGCGTCGGTCCGACGCAACCATCGAACAAACCATCTTCTCCTTCGCTCCGTAATCGCCTCTTCGCGTCTTTGCGTTTCTCCCTCCGTCGCGGCCCGATACTGTGCACGCCATGCCCGCCGAACCCGCCGATCGTTATGCCAAGCCCGGGAGCGGCAATGATCCGCAGTACGTCGCCCTCCGCCAGCGGTTCCTCGATGCCTTCGGCGAGGACGACGGCGATGACAACCCGCACAACGATGCCCCGATCCACGTCTGCCGAAGTCCGGGCCGGGTCAACCTCATCGGCGAGCACACCGACTACTCCGGCGGCCTCGTCTTTCCCATGGCCATCGAGCCGCGCATCACCTTCGCCTTCCGCCGTCGCGGCGACATGCGGGTTCGCTGCCTCTCCGACCGCGGCGAGGCGATCGAGTCCTTCAAGATCGGCGCCGGCCGCGGCGAGCCGGCTTGGACCAATTACGTCCGCGGCCCGATCGACCTGCTCGCCGCGGCCGGCGTCACAGTGATCGGCATGGACGTCTACCTCATGAGCAGCCTGCCCGTCGGCGCCGGCCTCAGCAGCAGCGCCGCCCTCGAGGTCGGCACCGCCATGGCCGCGTTGCACCTCGGCGGCGGCGAGATGTCGTGGATCGAGATCGCCAAGCTTTGCCAGCAGGCCGAGCACGACTACGCCGGCGTGCCGTGTGGCATCATGGATCAGGCCATTGTCGCCGGTGCCAGCGCCGGCCACGCGATGCTCCTCGATTGCCGCACTTTGCAGGAAACGCACGTTCCGCTGCCGGCCGACGACGTGGCCGTGATCGTGACCGACAGCAAGACTGAGCACGCCCTGACGGGGAGCGAATACGCCGATCGGGCCGACGACGTGAAGGCGGCGGCGAAACAGTTGGGCGTGCCGGAGCTTCGCGATGCGACCGTCGACAGCGTCAAGGCTTCCTCACTCGAAGACCGCCTCCTGCGTCGGGCCCGGCATGTGGTAAGTGAAAACGAACGCTGCCAAACCTTCGCCGACGCCTTGCGTGCCGGCGACTATGAAAAAGCTGGCGAGCAGATGTATGCGAGTCACTCGAGTCTTCGCGACGACTACGAAGTCAGCACGCCGGAGCTCGATCATCTCGTCGAAGCCGCCCGCGGGCTCGACGGCGTCTTCGGCAGCCGCATGACCGGCGCCGGCTTCGGCGGCTGCACCGTCACCCTCTGCCGCCCCGACCACGCCGCCGCCGTCGTCGAAGGTCTTGCCAAAGCCGCCAAAACCGGCTTCGGCGTCGACACGCTGCCCTTCGTCACCTCGGCGACGGACGGGGCACACATCGCGGATTAGGGGCAACTGCCGCAACGAGGCACGACCGTG
>CAYQCT010000033.1:14002-22418 GCA_964416015.1 uncultured Tepidisphaerales bacterium | reverse complement strand
TCGGCGGCGGCTACTCCTGATCCGCCCGATCCGCTAGCATCGACCGGCGGTGGTGCAGCAAACCGGCCTGTTCGGCCTGACGATTCTCGAATTTCTCGCCGCCGGCGGCCTGCTGGTGGGCGTGGTCCTGCTCGTCCTCGGCCTGCGCGGGCGGCGGACGGACGACCACCGGCTCTGCCGCCGCTGCGGCTACGACCTGACCGGCACGCCCGAGGCGGCGATCTGCACCGAATGCGGCCGCGACCTGACGGCGAAGAAGGCCGTCCGCCTCGGTCACCGCCAATGCCGCCGCGGCTTCATCGCCGGCAGCCTTGCCCTGCTGCTGCCGGCGGTGCTGGTGCTCAGCGTCTCCGGCTACGGGCGATCGGCCGACGTCGATTGGCAGGCGAAGAAGCCGGAATGGTTGCTGCGACGGCAACTGGCGTGGGGGGTAACGCTCGCTGCGCCCGCGGAAGCAGAGTTGATCCGCCGCTATCTCGCTACAGGTCTCGAAGAAAACACGGTTGACCTCCTCCGGTCGCGTCTGCTGTCGCGGCAGGCCGATGCTACTCAGAAGTGGGACGAGCGGACCGATGGAGAATTCATCGTTGCGTTGCGAGACCGGGGCCAAATGTCGAGCGAGCAGTGGCGAGGCTTTCTTCAAAACCTCGTGACCATCGAAGTAAAGGTCCGCCCTCGCGTGCGGCATGAGGATCCATCACCGCTGAGGATCGAGCCTCTTCGTACAGGGAAAGGGGCGAGTTCACTTTCGATCGTTGGAGGCGTGGGCGACTGCAGCGTCTTCATAAACGACGAAAAGCTTTCGGCGAAACTGAGTCCCGCATTTGTAGGATTCACCCTATATAATCCTTCGCAAGGTTACATTAACTATTACGTTAACGGATTCGAATATACCGTCTCGCCCAAGATGCCGACAGGTACCGTCCAGCTTGCGATCAACGGGAGGCTTCGCATCACCAGGAGCAGAATGCGATTGAATCCACCAGAACAGTGGAGGCTGGCGGACGACCAGACGACGGTCGACGAACGCTTCACCATCTCGACCTCCACGCTAGTCGAGGGTGCGGCGGCACCGGCTCGGTTTGTTACTACCGACGAGCGCTACAAGCGTGCGATGAATTACTCCGTCGGGTTCGGCGTCGAAGAGCTTGATGACGAAGGAATGCCGCAGCATGTTATCGTTTCAACATCACCGCCTCTTCGATTGGACCACGACCTTTATGCAAGACGTGCGGGCGATCCAATTGCACGATGGGTCGACTTGAATCATGCCCACTGGACGCGAGCCGGGAGTACTGGTACCTCCTCCTACTCTCATACCTTTCTGATGAATCGGCGTACCCGCAGTTCAGCGGCGGCACAAGGCCTTGTTCAAGCGAAGAAGGTGGATTTCGAGCTGAGGCCGAACATGGAGCGGATCATGCGAGCGACGGATAGTTCGCTCGTCTGGGGCGGAACCATTCGGATCCACGATGTTCCCGTAGGCGACGTGGCGACGAAAGGGTCCGCAGTCACCGGGTTCATGAACGAGCTTTACACTGTCGATGGTCTGACGCCGTGGCTTGCCTGGGAACAAGCTGCCGAGGCTGCCACCGCCGCGTTGGCCGGCGTTGCCCCGCCGGTTCCCGATCCCTAGTCTCGCGGCCCGATGCCGGACGGCGGCCTAGTGGTTTCTCCCGAGACGCCGGCCGATCCGCGGGCGTGGTTGCTGCTGATCGCGGTCCTTCTCCCAGCCGTCGCGGGGCTGCTGACGCTGCTCGTGCCGCGGGCGATGACGTCGCTCAAACCGCTCGTCGCCCTGCTCGGGCCGGCCGGGGCACTCACGCTGATCGCCGTCGTCCTCGGCCACCACGGGCTTGACGCCGGCCGAGTCGCCCTGCCATGGATGCCCGCGTTGCACCTCGACTTCGCCTTCCACGCCGACCGACTCGGGGCGTTCTTCGCCCTGCTCGTCAGCGGCATCGGCTGCCTGATCGTGCTCTACGGCCGGGCGTATCTGGGCGATTCGCCGGGCGATGTCGGCAAATTCTTCCCGCTCATGGGCGGGTTCATGGCGGCGATGCTGGGGCTGGTCCTGGCCGACGACTTGCTGTTGATGCTGCTGTTCTGGGAGATGACCAGCATCACCAGCTTCCTGCTCATTGGCTGGACGCCGGGCGACAAGAAGGGCGTCAAGAACGCGCTCCAGGCCTTCTTCACGACCGGCTTCGGCGGCCTGCTGCTGTTCGGCGGCCTCGTCTGGATCGGCGGCGTCACCGGCGCGTGGGCCTTTACCGACCTCGGCACCGTCGGCACGACCGGTGCGACGCTCGCCGCGTTCGGCCTGATTTACGCGGGCATCGCGGCCAAGAGCGCCCAATGGCCGCTGCACTACTGGCTGCCGGGGGCCATGCTCGCACCGACGCCGATCAGCGCGTTCCTGCACTCGGCGGCGATGGTCAAGGCCGGCATCTACCTGCTGGCGCGGCTTTGGCCGTCGATGAGCCACTTCGAGGCCTGGCCGTGGGTCATCGTCACGCTCGGCAGCATCACGATGGTGCTGGGCGCGTGGATCGCCCTGCAACGCGACGTCCTCAAGCAGATCCTGGCCTATACCACGATCAGCCAGCTCGGCCTGCTCGCCTGCACGTTCGGGCTTGCCGCGCTCCACTACAAGGGCGAGCCGAACGTCGTCTGGGGCAACGCGCAGGTCCTGAACCACGCGCTCTACAAGGCGGCCCTGTTCATGCTCGCCGGCGGCGCGACGCACGCGCTGGGCGTCAAGGCGCTCAGCCAGATGCGTGGCTGGTGGCACGCCGGCGGTGAGAAACGCCTCTACGCCGGCCTCTTCCTCGCTGGCCTCGTCGCCTTGGCCGCCCTGCCGGGGACGTTCAGCTTCTTTGCCAAGGAAGCGTTCCTGTACCAGCTCTACCACGCCCACAAGGAAGCCGGCGACGTCGGGCCGATGCTGTTGATGGTCGCGACGGTCTTCGTCAGCGTCTGCAACGTGGCGATCCTGGTGCGGTTTGCGCAGGTGCTGTTGAGCCGACAGACGGCCGATGGTGGGCTGAAGCCCACCCTACAGCAAGATCACGACCACGCGCATCACGACCTGGCCGTCTGGCACCATCTGCTCTGGGTCCCGGCCGCCCTGCTGATCACGCTGCAGTTCGCCGGCGGCCTGATCGGGCCCGCCTTTGCCGGCCTCGTAGGGCTCGTCGAGGCGACGCCGTTCTACCTCGAGACGAAGGCATTCTCGCTCTGGTACGTCGTCACGCATCCCGGCGTGCCGTTGCTGCTGAGCCTCGTCGGCATCGCCCTCGGCGTCGGCTTGGGCCTGTCGCCGATCTGGCGGGGCATCCGGGGCGACATCCACGACGGCATCTTTCCCGCAACCTTCACCGGCCTGCAGGTCGGCGGCGATCGCGTCTTCCGCTCGCTGCAGACGGGCAACTTCCGCTGGTACGCCTTCGCGACGCTGGCGACGTTCGCATTCGTGCTGGCGTGGACCGCCACCGTCGACGCCGGGCGGACGGCCGTGCTGCGGCTGCCGCTGGACGCGTGGCAGCAGGCCCGCGCCGCCGGCGAGTCGCTGCCGTCGGTCTGGGCCGAGCCGGGGCTGTATCTCGTGCCGGGCCTGGCGATGCTGGCGGCGGCCTTGGTGGTCGTCGTCCGTGACCGCGCGGGCCGGGTGCTGACGCTCGGAGCCGTCGGCTTCTCCGTCACCGGCGTTTTTTATCTGTATGCCGCCCCCGACCTGGCGTTGACGCAGCTCAGCGTCGAGATCGTTTCGCTGGTGCTCTTCCTGCTCGTCCTCAACCTGCTGCCCGGCGAGAGCCCGAGCGACCGGACGCGCGCCGTCCGCATCGTCGTGGCGTTGGTCGTCGGCTTGACGGCGACGGCGACGACGATGCTGGCCTCCTCCGGCCGCGGCGTCGATCGGCTGGCCGTGATGTCCGACGGCGAGCCGGTCGATCGGTTGGGCGACTACTTCCTGTGAAACACCTACTACGGCCTTGACGCCGCCCGCCTCGACCCGGATGCCGTCGGCGACGGCGTCGTCGACCGCGGCCGCCCGCACCTGGAAACCTTCGGCACGAAGGACCCGGCCAAGCTGCTCCCCGAGCTCGCGCCGCGGACGGACGTCGATGTTATTGAGGCCGAGGTGCCAGCCGTTCCGAATCTCCACGGCGCGATCACCGCACACAAGGGCGGCGGCGGGAACAACGTCGTCAACGTCGTGCTCGTCGACTTCCGCAGCTTCGACACCTTCGGCGAAGTGGCCGTGCTGGGCCTGGCCGCGATGGGCGTCTGGACGTTGCTGCGGCGGCCGCCGGCGGAGGGCGACGAGGAGCCGACGGACAATCGAGACGAGAGCCACGACGACACCTTCCCCGCCGAACGGACCGGGCCGACGGGCAGCATCGCGACGGCCTTCGGTCGCATGCCGGCCGAGCCGCGGGCGGAGATGGCTGTGTCTTCGCAGGAGATCAGCAGCCCGATTTTTCAGACCGTGGCCCGGCTGCTCGTCTCATTCGCGTTGATCTTCGCCGCCTTTCTCTTCTTCCGCGGCCACCAGGAGCCGGGCGGCGGCTTCGTCGGCGGGCTGGCGTCGGCGGTGGCGCTGGTCGTCTACCGCATGGCGTTCGGCTGCGAGGCGTTGTACCGCCTGCTGCCGGTCCGCGAACGTACCCTCGTCGGCATCGGCCTCGTCCTCGCCGGTGCCACCGCCGTCGCCCCGCTGCTGCTCGGTCTGCCGCTGCTCACGACGAACCACGGCTACCTTCCCCTCCCCGGCGGCGGCGAGTTCCACTGGGCCACCGTCCTGATCTTCGACGCGGGGGTGTACCTCATCGTCGTCGGCTCGGTTGTGGGGATGATTGATGCGCTTGCCAGGGAGCTCGAGTAAGTAGGAAGTGTGAATGCGGAATGCGGAAGTTCCGAGCCAGACACTGAAACGCCACTACACATTCTCTGACTTCCGCCTTCAGCATTCCTACTTCAAGTTTTCCTCATGACCCTCATCGTCTCCATCCTCGTCGGCGTGCTGTTCGCAGCGGCGACGTACCTGCTGCTCAGCCGGGAGCTGAAGGCGGTGGCGATGGGCGTCTTCCTGCTTGGGCACGCGGCGAACCTGGCCGTGCTGGTCGTCAGCGGCAGCCCGATCGGCAAACGGCCGCCGGTATTGGGCGAAACGCACCTGCCAACGGGCCTCGAGGCCGACCCGCTGCCGCAGGCGCTGGTCCTGACGGCCATCGTCATTGGCTTTGCGGTGCAGGCGTTCCTGCTGACGCTGATCGTCGTCACGTGGCGACGTGCCCGCTCCCTCGAACTGGCGGAGCTGACGTGAACCTCTTGTAGGGTGGGCTTCAGCCCACCTCCGCCTTTACAGATCCCGATGGTGGGCTGAAGCCCACCCTACTTTAGTCTTCGTTGCCGAACACGCTCGTCATTCTCCCGATCATGCTGCCGCTTGCGGCGTCCGTGATCAATCTGCTGTTGCACAAGCAACGCCGCCTCGGTGCGGGCGTCAATGTGGTAGCCCTCGTCGCCACGCTCGCGGCCTCCGTCTGGTGCCTGACGACCGTCTACCACGGCCCGTACGTCCCGGCGGGCGTCGTCGTCAGCCAGATGGGCAACTGGCCGGCACCGTTCGGCATCAGCGTCGTCGCCGACGCGTTCGCGGCGGTGCTGCTCTCGTTCACGGCCGTTGTGACGCTCGTCGTCTACGTCTACTCGCTCACGCAGTCGCCGGCGCGATTCACCGGCGGGTACTACCACGCGTTGTTTCCCGCATTGGCGTGCGGCGTGAACTGGGCGTTCCTCGCCGGCGACTTCTTCAACTTGTTCGTCAGCTTCGAAGTGATGCTGCTGGCGAGCTACTCGCTGCTGGTCGCTGGGACGACACCGCTGCAGATGCGGCAGGCGTACAAATACGTCGTCCTCAACCTGATCGTCAGCCTGATCTTCGTCGCCGCCTGCGGGTGGGTCTACGGGACGACGGGCACGCTTAACATGGCCGAGCTGGCGGCGTTGGCCCGGATCCCCGGCGCGATCGAGACGCCGGCGGCCGTCGCAGCGCTCGCGTTGGCCTTCGTCTTCGCGACCAAGGCCGCGGCGTTTCCGTTGTGGTACTGGCTGCCGGACACCTACCCGACGCTGCCGCCGGCGATGGGAGCTTTGTTCGGCGGCCTGCTGACGAAGGTCGGCGTCTACGCGATGGTCCGCACGCTCGTCACCATCTTCGGCCCCAACGCCTTCGTCACCGAGGCGGCCGCGCCGATCCTGCTCGTCAGTGCGGGCGCGACGATGCTGCTGGCCGTCGTCGGCGTCATCGGCAGCGACGGCGTACGGCGGATCCTGAGCATCCACGTCATCAGCCAGGTCGGCTACATGATTCTCGGCGTCGGCCTGGCCATGCTCGCGTTGCAGGTCGGCAACACGGCTGTCGCCGCCGTCGCTGTCGCGGCGACGCTGCTGTTCATCGTCCACAACATGGTCGTCAAGAGCTGCCTCTACCTCTGCGGCGGCATGATGGAGCAATACGGCGGCACCGACTCGCTCGCCCGCACCGGCGGTCTGCTGCGACGGGACACGATGCTGGGCGTGCTTTTCCTCGTCGCGGCGATGTCGCTCGTTGGGCTGCCGCCGTTGTCGGGGTTTTTCGGGAAGTACCTGCTGATCCGCGAATCCTTCGCCGGCGTCGGCGGGCCGTGGGGCATCGCGTTGGGCGCGGTTGCGGTGCTGACGGGCGCGTTCACGCTGCTGAGCATGGCCAAGATCTGGGTCTACGGCTTCTGGTCGCCGCCGGCCGAGGGGTCGTTGTCGGCGACGCGGTCGCTCGACTTCCGCCCGCCGCACCGCGTGGGCGGCCTGCTGCCGATCGCGGGGCTGGTCGTCCTCGCCTTGTCGATGGGCCTGCTGGCGCACTTCTACTATGACGTAGCGATCGCAGCGGGTCGATCAGTCGTCGACGCCGAGGCGTACGTGACGGCGGTGCTCGGGCCGGACGCGGCGGCGCGGGCGTTTCCGGTCGAGACGCTTGCCGACACCGGAGGCCGCCGATGACGCTCTTTCTCGTCAATCTCGTCCTCGCCGGCCTGTGGGTCTTTCTGTGGGGAAGTCTCAACTTCTACACGCTGCTCGTCGGGCTCGTGCTGGGCTATTTGGCGATCGCGCTCTTCACCCGTGCCACCGCCCGCGGCCGCGCGGCACGGGCGGAGTACGTCGGCCGAATCAGCAACGCCCTGTCGTTCGCCTGGTACTTTGCCAAGGCGCTCGTGCGGAGCAACCTGGAGATTGCCAAGGAAATTCTTTCGCCCGGCCTCGGCATCACGCCGCGGATCGTGCGGTACGACGTGACCGGCCTGGGCGACGGGCAGATCGTGACGCTCGCATCGGCCATCACGCTGACGCCCGGCACGCTTGTTGTCGACAGCATCACCGACGCCGATGGCCGGCGGACGCTCTACATCCACACGATGTACGCCCAGGACCGTGACGCCGCCGTTGCCGAGATCGACGCGTTGCGGGACCGCATGGAGGAGCAGCTGTTCCGGCGGCCGGCCGGGGCGGTGCTGGCGGCCGAGGCGACGGCGCCGCGGGAGGTGGTCGCATGAGAGAGTTCCTGCAGGACACGGCCGACGGCACGGCGACGCTGGTGTACGGCGTGGCGTCGTTCGGCGTCGTCGTCATGTGCGTCGGCATCGCGCTCTGCCTCTGGCGGATCGTCCGCGGGCCGACCTTCGCCGACCGGGCCGTCGGCGCCGATGCGATCGGCGTGCAGCTCATCGGCCTGGTTGCCGTCCTGACGGTCCGGAGTGGCACGCTGATGTTCGTCGACGGCATCCTGATCCTGTCCCTGCTCAGCTTCGCCGGCACCGTCGCGGCTGCTCAGTTTCTGGCGCGGCCTCACGTGGCCCGCGACAAGTTCCCCGAGGAGGCGCGGCCCTGATGCTCGAGGCGATCGTCGACATTCTGCTGAACCTGCTGACCGTCCTCGTCATGCTCGGCGGCCTTGCCTTCATGCTGATCGGTGCGCTTGGTCTGATCCGCTTCCCGGATATCTATGCCCGAAGCCACGCGGCGAGCAAGTGCGTGACCCTCGGCGTCGTCGGTTTGCTGGCGGCGTTGATCTTTTTCACGATCGGCTCCGGCGGCCGTGACGGGCAGGACGTGACGACGGCGGTCACGAAGGCGGTGCTCGTCGTCGCCTTCGTCTTCGTCGCCGCGCCGCTCTCGTCGCACGTGTTAGCCCGCGCCGCACACATCGCTCGCAACCGCGCGTGGGACGGGACGCTTTCGGACGAGCTCGAAGAAGACCATCACGGCCCGACGGCGTGAACGATCGGACGACGTGAAGCCGTTGCAGCCGGCTACAGGTCGCCGGCACCGGTGCGGCTGGCGGGGAGCTTGCGGTCAACGCCGCGACGCGGGG
>CAYQCT010000033.1:13681-13992 GCA_964416015.1 uncultured Tepidisphaerales bacterium | reverse complement strand
ATCCGCTCGGCGACGACGCCCGAGATGGGTGCGGTGACGGGGACGGCGTCACCGGCCGCGCCGCCGCCCCGAAGCGCGGCGAGCTGCTGGCGGGCGATGCCGCGCCAGGCGAAGTTCTTGCGGGCCCACTTGCTGCCCTGCTCTTCGAGCTGGTCGCGGATGGCCTGATACAAGAGCGGCAAAGCCAGGCAGTAGGCCAGCTCGCCTTCACGCTCGGGGTCCGCCCAGAGGGCGTGCGTGCCGAACTCGACGGACTCACGCAGGCCGCCGCGGGTGGTGATGACGGACGCGGTGCCGCAGGCCATGGCCTC
>CAYQCT010000033.1:0-13671 GCA_964416015.1 uncultured Tepidisphaerales bacterium | reverse complement strand
CGAAGGGTTCGTACCGGCTCGGCAAGGCGTAGACGGCGGCGGCGCGGTAGACGTCGGGCAGGTCGTCGTCGCTGACGTAGCCGTACCAGTGGACGTTGTCGCTGACGCCGAGGCTCGCAGCCAACCGGCGGAGCTCGTCGATCTGCTTCTGGTCTTGCTTGCTGTCGTTGTGCCCGACGGCCATGACGAGCCGCGCGTTCGGCACGAGCTCCATCAGCCGTGGCATCGCCTTGATCAGCAGGTCGTAGCCCTTGTTCCGCGCCATCCTGCCCAGGGCAAGGATGTCGTGGTCCTGAAAGCCGAGCCGTTCGCGGATCGCCGGGATCTTCTCGTCCGGCAGCGGCTTGAAACGCGTCTCGTCGAGGCCGGCGGGAATGACCGTCACCTTCTCGTCCTCGACGCCGTAATACTGCAGGAAGCGGTCCTCCTGCTGGTGGCTCGTTGCGATCAGGTGGTCGCAGGCCTCGAACAGCTTCTGCTCGGCGGCGATGCGTTCGTCGAAGCGGTACTCGGCCGTCTTCTCCGGCGGCGTGTTGGCGTCGTTCATCTGCTCCCGCTTCCAAGCGCCGATGCTGTGCGGCGTGTGGACGTGCGGAATGTCCAGCGTCTCGGCGACCTTCTGCCCGATGACGCCGGCGTCCCAGTAGTGGCTGCTGATCAGGTCGTACGCGATCGCGTCGGCCTTGATCTTGTCGAGGAAGTTCTTGATGCCTTTGTCGACGATGTCGTGGAAGTTTTCCTTGACGATGAAGTCGTCGCCGCCGAACGGGATGCGCAGGACCCGCAGGCCTTCGGTGATCTGCTCGACCTCGGGCTGGCCCTCGAAGCCGCGGGTGACGACGTCGACCTGGTAGTTGAGCAGGCGCAGGGCCTTGGCGCACTCGAGGACGTAGACGACCTGGCCGCCGGTATCAGGTTGGCCGAGCTTGGGTTCGGCGGCGACGTAACCGTGCGTGCTGAGCATGCAGATCGAGCCGCGGAAGCCGGCGGGTTCTTCGCGACGGTCGCTGGCCTGGCGGCGGTCGGCGTGCCGGTCGTCGGGCAGCTGCGAGTCGGTGGGCGTTGTGGTCGGCTGGTCGAGCAGTGTCATGGAAAGATCCCGCGTGCGTGCGACGAGTGGCAGAGCGCCGGCGGTCGCGGCCAGTGTAGAGGACGTCCGCCGTTACGAGAACGTCCGATCGTTGTGTCACCTCGGCAGGACGCCGAAGTGGCGAAGACCTTCGACGACGCCGGCACTGACGGAGCCCGTCGCGAGGTAGACGTCGCCGCCTTTGCCGGGCGCGAGGCGTTTGAGTTCGTCGTGTCCGTTGCCGACGACGATGCCGCGGAACGGCGGGTCGAACATGTCGAGGTCGTTCAAGCTGTCGCCGCTGACGAGGACGGCTTCGCCGGGCACGCCCACGTGGCCGCAAAGCCAGCGAATTGCGGCGGCCTTGCCCGCGGCGGGCGGGAGCACGTCGAGGTCGCGGCCGCTGCTGACGACAAGCTTCGCCGGCACACCCGCCGCCTGCAGCTCGCCCTCGATCGCCGCCGCCATCGTCGGCTCGGGCAGGTCGAAACTCGCCTTATACCGTGTCTGCATGTCGGCGGCGTGCGGCACGAGGGCGAACTGCTCGACGCAGATCTTCTCGACCATCTCCCGCGGCCAGTCGCCGAATTGTTCGTCGCCGTAGGCCGTGATGATGGTGCCGTCGGCGTCGGCGACTTGGGTGCCCATCGCTCCGATGTGATACGCCGGCGTCGGTAGGCCGCGGACGAGCTCGAGCGAAGCACGCTGGCTGGCAACGGGCCGACTGCTGTTGAACCAGAGCGTCAGCCGTTCGCCCACGCCTTCGAGCAGGCGGGCGAACTCGGCCAGCTTCGGGTCAACTTCGTCGCTACGGAAGTCGTGGTCGATCAGCGTGCCGTCGAGGTCGCTGGCGAGCACGAACCGGCCGATGTCGTCAACGGGCACAGACACGGTGGCAGGATACGGCGGCGGATGCTTGCTACGAGGCACGCCTGTAAGGAAGTGCTACCGCCGCAGGTGGTGTCGGATGAGCGGCGACAGGCATAGGCGTCGCCCCTAGCTCTTCCTGACGGTCGTGCCTCGTAGCGGGCATTTCACGCCGAGGCGAGCAGTTCTTTTTGCACGACGGCCGTCGCGGCCCTCCGCGGCGGTTCCGGCGGGCGGAAGAGAACAGCCACAAGCGTGTCATCCTCCGGCGGCCCCTGGCGGTAGTCGGCCAGGCGATGCAGCAGCCGGCGCGGCCAGAAGCCGGCGTCGATCTGCTTCGAAGAACCCTCAGCGTCTTCTGAAGAGATTTCATCGACCTGCGTCGTAACGCCGTCGATGCCGAGCATCACGCCGTCGCGGCTCGCCGCTTCGCTTGCGCCGTCGGTGTAGCCGACGAAGGCATCGCCGGGGCCGAAGGCGTACTCGGTGACGGGCGCCTCGAAGTCGCGGTGCGGCAGCATGCCAATCATCGCTGCGTCGCTCGGCAGACGTTCGACCGTGCCGTCGGCCCGCCGGAGGATCGCATCCGGGTGGCCCGCGCCGCAGTAGTACAACTTGCCCGCGACGGGATCGACCCGGGCGGCGAGGCCGGTGACGAACGCGCCGTGCTTCGAAAGCGTCAGGTGCACGTAGCGGTTGAGCTGCCGCATGATGCGACCCGGGCCGATCTCGGGCGACTCGGCGACGAGGCGTTCGAGTTCGCCGACGAGGCGGTTGACGCTCAATGCGGCTGCGACGCCGTGACCGGTGACGTCGAGCAGGACCATCGTCACGGCCTCGTCGTCCTCGGCCTTCGGCTGCATCATGGTCATGCCCTCGGCGCCGGGCACGGTGACGCCGCGCGTCCCGTCGCCGCGCGGGTGCAGGAAGAGCAAGTCGCCGCCGATTTGGTGGGCCGGCTCGTAGGACCAGTCGACCCGGACCATGCCCTCGCGTCGCGGCGGCGGCATGACGGCGTCGTGCAGCCGCCTTGCCCCGGCCAGCTCCTGGCTCAGCCGACGAAATGCGTCCGACTCGAAGCGGAGGCGGAACCCGCGACGGAACGCCGAGTGCCGCCACCAGCACCAGCCGAGACCCGGCAGCGGCGCTAGCGGCAGGAGCAACGCACCCAGCACGATCAGCACCTTGTTGACGTCGCTGAAGAAGACGTCGAAGGCCGCGATGCCCAAGCCGCCGACGATCAGCCACTGCGCCGGCCGCCACGCCTCGCGGACGGTCCACGGCAAAAAGAGCGTCGCGAGCAGGTGCGTGATGAAGACGGACCACCAAATGTTCGCGATCCAGACAAGACCTTCGGCAATGCCTTGCGGCCCATCGATCTGCAAGGCAAGACCGCGTGTGGCGGCCCCGGCCTTGTAGCCCGCGTCATAGCCGGCCTCAGCGGCACCGGGAGCGACCCGCTCGCCGAATCCGCGGGCGGGCAGATTCTCCAGGCCCGGCCGGTCCGCGTCGCCGGATGCCGCGGTGGCGACGCCCGCCACAGGGGCAACGGCGAGGGTGGGGACCTCGTCCGGCTCGACACGCACGACGGCCGAAGGCCAAAAAGGTGCCGCCGTCTGGAAGTAGAAACCGCCGTCGTCGCGTGGCCGGATCGCCTCGTCTTGTGCCTCGCCTTCCGCCGCCTCCGTGAGCCGCGCTGCTTCGGCCTCGGCGGCTTTGCGGGCGTTGACTTGGCTCTGCATCTCGGAAAGAACCCGAGCGCTGAGCAGCGAGGCAAAGCCGAGGCCGACGACGATCCAGAAGGCGAAGCGATACAACCCGCGCTCGTCCCGCCGCTGTCGCTTGGCATAGAGCCACGCCCAAATCAGGACCGCGCACTGCGCGACGAGCCCGATGCCCGAGAACAGGTGCATCCGCCGCTCGTCCGCCGCATCGATCAGCAGGACGGCGAGGCTGTACCCCAGCAGCGTCGGGACCGACAGCACCAGCAGCGTCCCGACGAACCACAGGAACCGCCGCCGTAGGACGTGCGTGCGCTCGGTTTCCAGGGCGAACGTAAAGCGAGTGCCGTCGATGTTGGACGACTCGTAGTCGAGCGTGTCGGGTTGCTCCGATTTGCTCTGAAAGAACACGCGCGGCCCCGGTTGTGAATGCTTCTTGACGGCCCGCCGAACCGGCGGACCAGCGACCGTAGGCCGATGCCGCTGAGATGTCGGCTATGTTCCGGCAGATGTCACGCGACGCCTGGCTCGAGTATGCCGCGGTCGCAACGGGGCGGACAGTCGATGATTGTCGCCGGCTGCTGGCGGCGGAGCGGAAACAGCCCGGGGTCAACGTTGCGACCGAGATCGAACGACGCGGCATCGAGCCGCACGTTTGGAGCGACGCGCTCGTCGACTTCTACAAGGAATCCGACGCGTTCGTCTTCGAGCTCTTGGATTGGAACACGCGGCCGTTCAAGCGCTCGATGCGAGCGTGGTCGCGAAACTTCCTCCGCCGCGAGCAGGACCGGCTCGGCCGACCGCTACGCGTCCTCTGTCACGGCGACGGCCTTGGCCTGGACGCGGCGGCGTTCGCGGGCGACGGGCACGACGTGACCTACTTCGAGTTCCCCGGGCCGAGCGAGCGGTTCGCGCGGCGGCTCTTCGCCGGCGAAGGTCACGCGGTAGACGTCTTGATAGACGCGACCAAAGTGGCCGGCGGGTTCGACGTCGTCACGAGCTTCGATGTCCTGGAACACGTCCCCGATCCACGCGCCACGGCCGGCGAGTTCGCCCGGCTGCTTCGCGATCCGGGCGGCGTTCTGCTGGTGCACGCGCCGTTCTACCTGATCCTGCCGCCGTTCCCGACACACCTGCGGTCAAGCCGCCGCCACGCCGGCAGCACAAGGCTCTACGAACGCCACGGCTTCCGCCTCATCGACGGCAATCGGCTCTGGCATCCGCTCGCGTTGCGGCTGCGTGACGAGACGGGACGAGCACCGGCGGCCAAACTGGCAATGATCCGCCTCGTCGGTCAGGCGATGAAGGTCGGCCGCGCGACCGCACGGCCGTTCGCGTTGCCCGTGCGCCTGCTGCGGTGAGTCGTCGTCGCCTCAGCCGACCTCACCCGCGAGGCGGACGCGGAGCAGGAGCAACGCCGCCGACAGCTGGGCATCGGTCTCCAGCAAAGCAGTCTCGGCGTCGACCTCGTCCTCGCCGGGCTCGACCTGAACCGTCGCCGACTCGCCCTCCTCACGAAGGACGTCCATCGCCTGCCGGGCCCGCTGGGCGATCGTCATCTGGCGCGGCGTCATCTCGACGACGACGTCGGGATCGACGCCCCATTCGGTGTCGAGCTCTTCCTTGTGGATGTTGCGGCCGCTGGGCAGGTAGTAGTGGCTGATGGTCAGCTTGAGCCAGGCCACGTCGCTGCCGGCACGTTGTCCGCCGAGGTCGAAGAGCATCTGGACGCTGCCCTTGCCGAAGGTGCGTTCGCCGACGACCAGTGCGCGGCCGTGGTCGCTCAAGGCGCCGCTGACGATCTCGGACGCGCTGGCCGAATAGCCATTGACGAGGACGATCATGGGCAGGTCCACATCGTCACGCTGGCGGTCGGCTCGGAACGACTGACGACGCGTCGCCTGTCCCGCCTGCGGCCGCCCGCCCTGGCCGGCGACGGCCTGCCGGTCGCCGCGCGTGCTGACGATCTCGCCGCCGCGGAGGAACGTGTCGGCCACCTCGACGCTGCTTCCGACAAGGCCGCCGGGGTTGTAGCGGAGGTCGAGAATCATCCCGCGAGCCCCGTCACGTCGCGCCTCGGCAACCGCCCGCTTCAGCTCGTCGCCGGTCGTCTTCTGGAAGCCCTTGAGCCGCATGTAAGCAACCTTGGCTTCTGGATCGAGCATCCAGTCCCAGCTGCCCTCGGCCTCGGCGCCGGGCCGCTGCTTCCAACCAAGGACGCTGCTGACGCGGATCTCCTGGCGGACCAATTCGTGCTCGGTCACGGTACCGTCGAGGCTGCGCGTGCGGAGGGCGACGGTCGTGCCAGGGTTGCCGGTGATGACCTCGACGGCCTGGTAGTCGCTGATGCCATGGGCGGCCTTGCCGTCGATGTGCGTGATGACGTCGCCCGCTTTGACGCCACTCGCCAACGCCGGACCGCCGGGCAGCGGGCTGACGACGAGCAGGTCGCCCGACGGCTCGCTGCGAATCTGGATGCCGACGCCGACGAACTCGCCCTGCGTCTTTTTCTTGAATTCCCGGACCTGGCTCGGCCAGATCATCTCGGTGAACGGGTCGAGCGTGCTGAGCGATCCGCCGGCAAACTCGGTAACGACGACACGCTCGTCGAGCTCCAACGACCGATCATTTGCCGCAGATAAAAACCAGTCCCGAAAATTAGTACAGCCACCAGCGCCTCGAGCCGCTCGCGCTGCTCGGCGACAGCCGCGACGAAGTTCTTCCGAAGCTCCTCGTCCGCCAGCGTCGGGAACGTCCGCTCCAGCCCGGGCGTAGTTGCGAGCGCTTCGACAGCCTCCAGGCCGCCGAGCAAGGCGTCGCGGATCGACATCTCGCGAACGTGGTACTGACTCGCATCGCTCAGAGCGTCGCGGAGCATGGTCTTGGTGACGCCTGCCACCGTATCACGCCAGTCGGTGCGAAAGGCGTCGTCGAGACTCGTGGCCTCTTCTTCCTCGTCACCCGGCTGCGTCGTCGGACGTGTCGTTGACAGCTCGTCGTTCGTCGGATCATCGTCGTTCTCCGCCAGCAGTCGCTCGACGGCATCGCGCTCGGCCTGCGTGCCTTCGCGAAGCTCGGTCAGAATGTCCGGCGCGTAGCTGAAGAGCAGCCGCACACGTCGTTGCGCCTGCTTCTGACGGCGGTTCCACGTCGGGTTCAACGCCTCGAGCCCAGCCAGGTCGGACCAGACACGCATCGAACGCAGCCACTCGCCCCGCTCCTCGTAGGCCTCGGCGAGCTCGACGCTGCGCTTGATCAAGGCCTGCACCCAGTCCTGCTGCGCGAATGCTTCGGGATCGGCCGCGTAGCTGCTGGCGAGGTGCGCCGCTCGAATCGCGTACGACTCGTACCCGGCCTCCGTGAGCAGGCGCACGTTGGCGACCTGTTCTTCAAAGTTCTCCAGGCGTTCGGCTTCGAGTTGATCGTGCTGGCCCTGGAACTCCTCGACCCAGCCGTCGATCCGCCGCAACGAGACGTCATCGGGCCGAAGGTCGAGCGCCTGGTCGATCAGCTCGGCCCCGGCGTCGAAGTCGCCCATCCGCAGCCGCGCGATACCACGCCGCTTCAGGCTGTCGGCGTTGACGAGGCCTTCCTCGGCCTGCGCGATCGCATCGCCCATCGCCGCCCCGCCCGCACCGACATCCGCCAGCAGCACCGGCCACGGGTCCGTCGCCTTCGCCTGCGTCGCCGCTTCATTGCGTGCACAGGAGACAACCGCCGTCGCCGCCGTTGCGAGCAAGAGCGCGCGGGGAACGAAGCCGAACGTGGGGCGTTGCGTGAACATCGGGATCATGGCACTCCTGCTGCGACCGCTACCTTGCCTCGGCCGCCCGCGTGACAGACGGACGACGACTCGCTGTATCTTACGATCGAACTTCGCGATGGTTGCACCTGCGGCCGAGGAACCGGTCCGGCCGGTTATGGGCCAGCCGACGGCTCTACCCTGCCCGGCCCATGGCCGCCGTTGACGAATTGATGACGCCGCAGACGATGCTCGCGGCCCGCGTGGCACAGGCGGCGGCGAAGGCGGCGGGTCTGGGAGGCGTCGATCCGCTCGTCACGCCCGCCGGCAATCCGGAGCACGGCGACTTCCAGTGCAATTGCGCGATGGGTTTGGCCGGGCGGATCAAGAAGGAGCGCGGCGAGAAGACGAACCCGCGGGAGTTGGCGGGCAAAATTGTCGAAGCCTTGGATGCTGACGATTTGCTGGCGGAGAAGCCGACGGTGGCCGGGCCGGGCTTTATCAACTTTCGCCTGAGCGACGACTTCCTGATGCGGCAGGCGACGGCGGTCGCGCAGGACGAGCGGCTCGGCGTGGCAAAGGCGGCGACGCCGGAGACGGTCGTCGTCGAGTACAGCAGCCCCAACATCGCCAAGCAGATGCACGTCGGGCACATCCGCTCGACCATCCTCGGCGACGCCGCCGCCCGCGTGCTGGAGCACCTCGGCCACGATGTCATCCGCCAGAACCACGTCGGCGACTGGGGGACGCAATTCGGGATGCTGATCGGCTACCTCGTCCACCACGACCTGCCGGTGCCGGACGATCTACCGGGCCTGGAGAAGGCGTATCAGGCATCGAAGAAGTGGTTCGATGCCGACCCGGCGCATCAGGACACAGCCCGGTCGCACGTCGTCGAGCTGCAGGCGAAGCAGGAGCCGCTTTTCAGCTTGTGGCAGCTTCTTATAAAGGTGTCACGCGAGCACTACCAGGGTATCTACGACCGTCTGGGCGTCTCGCTAGGCGAGGCCGACGAACGCGGCGAGAGCTTCTACAACCCTCGGCTGCCGTCGCTGGTCGAAGACCTGCTCGAGGCCGGCGTCGTCGAAGAGAGCGAAGGAGCTGTCGTCAGCTTTGCCGGGGGCGGCAAGACGCCGTTGATGGTCCGCAAGTCGGACGGCGGGTTCTGCTACGGCACGACGGACCTGGCGGCCTGCGAGTTCCGTGGGCGGGCCGACAAGCTCGACGTCTACGGCCGCGCAGGCCTGGCGGCGGATCGGGTGATCTACCTCGTCGACGCCCGGCAGGCGTTGCACTTTTCGCAGGTCTTTGCCACCGCCCAAGCCGCCGCGGCGAGGCTGCCGGCGTGGGAGCGGCTGGCCAGCGTCACCTTCGAACACGCCAGCTTCGGCAGCGTCCTGGGCGAAGGCGGCACGCCGCTCAAGACCCGCGACGGCGGCACGATCAAGCTCGCCGACCTGCTCGACGAGGCCGAGACGCGGGCGCGGAAGCTCGTCGACGAGCTCTCGCCGAACCTGCCCGAGGCCGAGAAGGACGAGCTGGGCCGGTCCGTCGGCATCGGTGCCGTGAAGTATGCCGACCTCAGCAAGGACCGCAGCAGCGACTACGTCTTCAGCTTCGACGAGATGCTCCGGCTCGACGGCAACTCCGGGCCGTACATGCAGTACGCGCACGCCCGCGTGCGTTCGGTGCTTCGCAAAGCCGCCGAGGCCGGCGCGGAGATGGGCGACATCTCGACGCTGACAACGACGCAGGAGCGGACGCTGGCCAAGCGGCTGCTGGCGTACCCGGACGTCGTCGCCGCCGTCGGTCGCGATCTGCGGCCGCACGTTCTCTGCGCATACCTCTACGACCTGGCTCGCGAGTTCAGCGGGTTCTACGAGCACTGTCCGATCCTGAAGGCCGAAGGCGACGAGCGGGCGTCGCGGCTGGCGTTGGCGAAGCTGACGGGGCGGACGCTCGCGGCGGGCCTGGACTTGCTGGGCATCGCGCATCCGGATCGGATGTAGCCGTCTCGATGACGCTGGCAAGGTCGCCGGCTGCGAACGTCGGCGAGTTCGGGTAAGTTGGATCGTGCCGATGATGCCGAACGAGACGAACCAGCCGGAGCAGCCCGAGGCGTCCGCCCCGACCACCAGCACGTCCTCGCGGCCGCCGGGGCCGATCGACATGGTCCTGGCGCTCCTCGCCGTCGGCGGCGGCGTCGGGTTGATCATCTACGGGGCCAATCTCGTTCAGAGAGGCGAACCGGCCGGCGTGCTCGCGGCCGGCATCGCCGCGACGGTCGCCGCGGTAGCTGGGAGCGCGATCGTGGTTGCGGTACGTCGACTCGGGACCTCGTCGACGTCTTCGACGACGGACGAGAAGATCTCCACGCTCGTCGCCACCGTCGACAAGCTGGCGAAGAGCGTCGGCATGGTCGAACGCAACACCGGCCTCAGCGAACGTGCCCTTCGCGTCGCCCACCGCGACCAGGACCGTGACGCCGTCCGGCACGCAATCGAGGAAGACCTTCTGAAAGAGGATTACGCCAGCGCCCGCCGGCTTGCCGACGAGTTCGAGGCCGCCTTCGGCTACAAGCAGGAAGCCGAGCGGTTCCGGGAACAGATCCGCCGTCGTCTCGAAGATGCCCGCGGCCGGGAGATCGGCGACGCGACGAAGAGGGTCGACGAGCTCTGCACCGACGAACGCTGGTCCGACGCCTTCGCCGAAAGCGACCGCCTCGCCGGTCGCTTCGGCGGCGACATGCGGGTGCGTCTTCTGCGGACGCGTGTCGAAGAGCGCCGCCAACAACGCAAGGTCGAGCTTGTTCGCGAGTTCCACGATGCTCGCGACCGCAACGACCCCGAGGGCGCCGCCGCGATGATCCGCCGGCTCGACCCGTACCTGACGCCCGACGAGGGCCGACAGCTCGAAGAGGAGGCCCGCGAGGTCTTCCGCGGGCAGCTGTTGAAGCTCAAGGAGCGGTACAGCGCTGCCGTTCACGGGCGGGAATTCGAAGAAGCCCTGCGGCTCGGCGGCATCATCAAGCGAGATTTTCCCAACTCGCAGCTGGCCAAGGAAGTAACGCAGCACACGCCGCGCCTCCGCGAAGCCGCCGGCATGGAGCCGGAGGAGCAGGAAGTCGCCCCGGTCTGAACCTTCGCCGTCCGAAGCGGTTCTACCGCAAGAACCGATCGACGCCCGTCCGGCCGCTGCCGGCGAGGAGGAAGACGAAGCAGATCATCAGGTACATCACCGCCGGCTCGGCCGAACCGGGGTTGGGAAGGAAGAAGTTGCCGTTGGTGAAGCTATCGCCATGATTGATGAACGCGGCACCCGCAAAGACGCCGATCAGCACCGCCGCGGCCGGCCGCGTCAGCAGGCCCAGCGCCAGCAACAGGCCGCCGATGAGCTCGCCGAGAATCGCGCCCCATCCCATAATCTCGGGCAGCGGAAAGAACGGCCGCACCGCGTTGTCGATGAAGCCGCTCGGATTCTGCAGCTTCGGCCAGCCGTGTCCGACGGCGAGAAAAAGCCCGCTGAGTACGCGAAGAACGAGCAAACCCGCCTCGGAGAGGGTTGCGGCGGGGCTGGCACCGAAGAGAAACGTCTTGACGAGTGGCTTCATGAGGAACGGGTTGGCAAGGCTACCGCACAGTACGAAGCGGTCGTGCTGCTGGCGCGGGATTGCAAGGCGGCGCGGGTGTCGGTAGAGTCGCCGTCCGGCCCGCACCCGCGGGTCGGTGCCGGTCGGTCCGGCCGTGTCGAGGAGGCACGGCCGGCCGGCAGGCACGACATCTCGGCTCGGACCCGCTCCCCCGTGAGACCCCGCCTGTCCGGCCGAACCGACCCTGCTCCGCACAGCCTGAGCCTCCTTCGCTTTCTGCGTACTTCGGTCTTCTTCCCGCGTTTCGGATCATCTTCCAGATCGGCCGTCCTGCTTCTGCTAGTGATTACGCCGCCGTCTGCCATCCTGCCCCGCCTGCCATGACCCTGATCGACGCCACCACCTCGCCGGTTGCTCCGTCTCTCGCCACCAGCCGCCGTGGTCGCACGGGCCGGCTCGTGCTCGCCGCCGCCGTTGCCGCCACGCTCGGCCCGGCCGTCTTCCACGGCCTCGCCGGCTGGACCGGCCTCGACACGGTCGAAGCGGCCGCCTTCGCCGATGACGGCGTCGGCCTGACCGACGCCGACCTGCTCCGCCAGGCGCGGCTGCGACTCGAGGAAAGCCGCCCCGGCGATGCCCTCGACGTACTCGGCGCGATCACGCCGGCCAACCTCGACGAAGCCGGCCGCGATGAGTGGCGGCAGATGTCGCGTCAGGCGCAGTCCCTCGTCAGCGGCCGCGACCGCGCGACCCGCGCCTTCGACGCCGGTGAGCGTGCCTTGGCCTTGGCCCGCGGCGAAGTGCAGGCGGCCTCGGCCTTCTTCTTCGCCGCCGCCGCCGAGGCCGAAGCCGACGCCGCGACCGTGCAGAAGGCCAATGAGCAGCTCGCCCTGGCGACGACGCAGCTCCGCGCCGAGCTGGTCAGTCGCGACGGCGGCATCGAGGGCCTCTACGAGGAGGCCGTCGCCGATTTCGAAGCCGACCGCGATCCGGCCGCCCGGCAAAAGTTCCTCGCCCTGCAGGCCCTCGGCTACCAGCCCGACGGCCTCGCGACCGCCCCTGCCGCGTACGTCCGCGAGCTCGACACCCGCCGCACCGCCGAGCCGGAGAACGTACCGGACGTGCCGGCCCCGCTCGTCGTCGAGCAGGACGAGCCGGTCGTAGTCGAGCCGGAGACGCCCGCACCCGCCGCCGAGCCGGCCGAGGTCGGCGAGGCCCGCGTGACCTACCTCCGCGGCATCAAGGCATTCGAAGAAGGCAACCTCGACCAGGCCGAGCGGCTCTTCCGCTCCGCCCAGTCCGCCGGCTACGAGCCGGGCCTGTTCGAGACGAAGTTCGACTCGCTCTTCAAGCGGCTGCAGGACCGCCGCGAGAACGTCGCCCAACGGCAGGTCGAGATCGATCGGGCCGAGGCCCAGGCGAACGACCTCGAGCAGTCGCGGCGTGCCAACGAGCTCTTCGAAGAAGGCATGGAAGCCCGTGCCGCCGGCGACGAAGCGCTCGCCCGGCAGAAGCTCCAGCAGGCCGGTCAGCTCAACCCGGCGTTGCAGCCGGTGGCCGAGGAAGACCTCGACGTCGCGCCGGTGGAAGTCGCCGGTGGCGGCCTCAGCGAGTTCACGCAAGGCATCAACGCCCAGCGGCAATTCATCCAGTTCCGCTTCAACGACGCGGTTCAGGAGGCCGAGCGTGCCTTCAACGCCGGCAACTTCCAGTCCGCCCGCGACGCCGTCGGCCGGGCCCAGGTCGCCCGCAATACGAACCCGCTGATCTTCAGCCCGCAGGAGCTGAACGCGTTCGACGCCCGTATTCGCAACCTGCGCCAAGTGATCAATCAGCGGCAGGTCGAGATTGACAATGAGCGAGTAAGAACAGACCGCGATATCGCTCGCAGAGAGGCCGAGGCACGCGATCGGCAGCGCCAGCAGCAGATCCGCGAGACGGTCCAGCGGCTAATTCGTGACGCCCGCCTCGCCACCGACGACGGCAAGTACGAGGCCGCTCTCGCTCTCATCAGCCAGATCCAGACGATCGACCCGAACAACGACTACGCCATCGGCGTCCGGCCCTTCATCGAAGACGCCGCCCTGCTCAAGCGGCAGCGGGACAACTACCTCCGCTACCGCCAGGAGCGGGCCCGCACCTTCACCGACGCCGGCGAGGCTCGGATTCCGTACGCGGACATCCTCCGCTACCCGGACAACTGGCCGGACCTCGTCGAGCAACGCGATCGCACGGTCGCCGAAGAGCGTGGTGCCCAGGAGGCCGACGCCGCCCTGCTGGCGATCCTCGACAGCCCGATCGGGCGCGACGTGGAGTTCGACCAGGTGCCGCTCGACCAGGTCATCGAGTACCTGCGTCGCGAATCCAACGCCGGCATCTTCGTGAACTGGTCCGCGCTCGAGCTCGAGAACGTCCAACGCGACACCGAGGTCACGCTCAACATCCCCGGCTCCGTCTCCCTCGGCAAAGTCATCGAGCTCACGCTCGATCAGCTCGACCAGGGCCTACGGCTGCTGGCCTACACCGTCGACGACGACATCGTCACGATCAGCACCGTCGAGGACCTGTCCAAGAATGTCCAGACGCAGGTCATCGACATTCGTGACCTCATCGTCCCGATCCCCGACTTCGACGAAGGCGACATCAATATCGGCCTTGGTGGTGGCGGCGGCGGTGGAGGCGG
>CAYQCT010000032.1:18321-22625 GCA_964416015.1 uncultured Tepidisphaerales bacterium | reverse complement strand
AAGCCATCGCGTGGCACATCAAGGAAGCGCTCAAGCTCAAGGACGACCGCGTCAAACGTGTCGTCTTCAACGCCATCACGAAGGCCGACGTCGATCGCGCCTTTGCCAATCCCGGCACGCTCAACATCGACCGCGTCAATGCCCAGCAGGCGCGGCGAATTCTTGACCGTGTCGTCGGTTTCGAGATCTCGCCGGTGCTCTGGCGCAAAGTCGCCCGCGGCTTGAGTGCCGGCCGCGTGCAGAGCGTGGCCGTGCGGCTCGTTGTCGATCGCGAGCGGGAAATCGAGGCGTTCGTCCCGGACGAATACTGGAAGATCGGCGGCATCTTCTCGGCGGAGGAGCAGCCACAACTCCGCGAAGCTTGGACGAAATTTCTAGCCGGCGAAGGGGATGAGTCGCCAAATAAAAAGCAGCAGGCGACTTGGCTTGGAGACAATGGTGCGTTCGCAGCCGATCTTGTCGAGTGGCAAGGAGAGAAGTTTGAGCCTTCGGATGCAGAAGCGACGGCTGACGTCGCCCGCCATCTGGGTCTCGCCGTCAGCAAAATCACTACGGAAGATAATCCCGGGGGAAAAGGACCGCAGGCGACGCTCAAGACAATCGTCGGCGTCTTCGGTGGCGACCTGCCGGACTTCGGCGTCGACAAGATCGAGACCAAGCGCTCGCGCAGCCGGCCGCCGGGGCCGTTCATTACGAGCACGATGCAGCAGGCGGCCTCGTCCCGATTGAGCTTCGGCGCGTCACGCTCGATGCGCGTCGCCCAAACCCTCTACGAGGGCGGCCACATCACCTACATGCGGACGGACTCGACGAACCTCTCGCCGGCCAGCATCGACATGGCCCGTCGGTTCATCGGAAACACCTTCGGCGATCGCTACCTGCCGGACAAGCCCAACGTCTACACGAGTCGCAACAAGAACGCTCAGGAAGCGCACGAAGCCATTCGGCCGACGGATGTCGCCGCGACGCCGAAGAACATGGAGGCCAAGCTCGGCCCGGACGAGGCCAAGCTCTACAAACTCATCTACGAGCGATTCGTCGCCTGCCAGATGACGCCGGCCGAGTTCGACCAGACGGCCATCACGATCAAAGCCGACACGCCCGGCGGCGTCGCTCTATTCCGCGCCACCGGCCGCAAGCTCGTCTTCGACGGCTTCATGCGGGTCAGCGGCGTCACCAGTGGCGACCAGCTCCTGCCGGATCTGCAAGAAGGTCGCGGCGTCTTCCCAGTCGATGTGCGCCCGTCGCAACACTTCACCAGCCCGCCGCCGCGATTCACGGAAGCGTCACTGGTGAAGGAACTGGAAAGCCTCGGCATCGGCCGACCTTCTACGTATGCGGCGATCATCGATACGATCCAGAAACGCGAGTACGTTCTACAGCAGAATCGTGCCTTCTACGCGACACTTCTTGGAAAGGTCGTGACGGATAAACTCATCCAGGCGTTCCCCGACAT
The DNA here is from genome assembly GCA_964416015.1 of uncultured Tepidisphaerales bacterium. Taxonomy (GTDB): domain Bacteria; phylum Planctomycetota; class Phycisphaerae; order Tepidisphaerales; family Tepidisphaeraceae; genus JBCDKH01. The sequence continues at coordinate 21,169 of CAYQCT010000032.1, read as the reverse complement.
CATGGACGTCGGATTCACGGCCGGCATGGAGGACAAGCTCGACGGCATCGAGGATCATAAGACGGACTGGATCGCGTTGCTCAAGGAGTTCTATGAACCCTTCCACGCCGGCATCGGCGACGCACTCGAGAAGCTCGACCACGCCGGCGGCATGGCCTCGCCGTACACGGACGAGGAGACCGGCGCGAAGCTCGTCTACCGCATCGGCAAGAACGGCTTCTTCCTGGCAGCAGAGGATCGCGAGATCAACGTCACCAAGCCCGTCGACGCGTTCGGCGTGCCGACGGTGCGGGAAGAGAGCGAGTTCAACTGCCCCAAGAGCGGCGACCCGATGATCAAGCGAAAGGGCCGATTTGGCTCATTTTTGGGCTGTGCCGGCTATCCCGAGTGTCAGTTCATCGTCTCGCTCGACAAGAACGACGAACCCATTGCCCCCAAGATCGACCCGATCGAGACGACGATCCCGTGCGACAAGTGTGGCAGCAAGATGCTCCTCCGCGACAGCAAACGCGGCCCCTTCCTCGGCTGCGGCAGCTTCCCGAAGTGCCGGAGCACGAAACTTGTCCGCAAGCTGCCCCAGGACCAGCTAGATTACGTCAACGGCCTCCTGCCGGAACTGCGGAAGCGAGTCGAGGAAAGCCACCACCTCGTCGCCAAGATGACCGGCAAACCCGCCGACAGCTTCGGCCCGCTGCCCGTCGACCACGTCGAGGCCGAGCCGGAGAAGCCGGCGAAGAAGAAGGTGGCGAAGAAGGCCGCCAAGAAGAAGACGGTGAAGAAGGCGACATGACGCAGAACGGCCGCGTCACCCGAAGGCGACGCGGCCGCGTGCTTGTGAATGGAGGATTTGCAAACTACCGGCGACGCCGCAGGCCAACGAGTCCGAGCAGGCCGACGGCACCAGCACTTGCAGGCTCCGGGATGATCGTCCCGAATGCGATGTCGCCGAGGTTCGTCGTCTGCGCGTCGCCACTCGAGGTTCGTGTGACGTCGACTCGACCGATGCCTCCAGCGTCGACGAGGCCGAAGTAGGCGTTGATCGAGCTGTCGATCGGCGCGGCGGCGACTTGCGTGCTCAGGAGCACGCCACTGTTGTCGAAGAAGCTCGCCGTTGCGGAGGTTCCCGCACGAATTGCGGAGATCGTAAACGCTGCCGCGTCGACCGGATTGGCCGTGGCGTTAAAGCTGTCGTCGCCGCCGCCGACGAGTCCGTCGGCTCCGAAGTCGAAGCTGCCGAAGTCGATCGAGAAGGTGACGGGAACGCTGGCAGTCGTGTTGATGATCTTGATCGCTTCGCCGCTGCTCGTGCCACCACCGCCTCCACTGACGGAGCCGGAGTTGCCGCGGGCGCCAGCCTGCTGGTCGATCAGGAAGTCGGCGGTCAGCGGGTCGGTGAAGGCGAACGTGTTGTCGCCGCTGCTCGGCAGGATGGCACCACCGAGCTTCGAGGACTGACGAGCGTCGTTGAGAACCTGAAGCCCCGGTACGGCTTCCACGGTGGTTTCGGGCGTCGCATTCGTGGCAACAGCGTTGACCGTATTCCCGCCCGAGGGGTCGATTTGTGTGCCGAGGTTGAAGTCGACGAGAACCGCACCGCTGCTGGTAGCGACCGGGACCGCGAATGCTGCGGCAGTGAGTGAGATGAGTTTCGTGTTCAAGGTTTCCTCCCGAAGGGTGTAGAGAAGCGTGAAGTGCCTGCTGTTAGGCGGGTGGGGCGATCGTCTTGTCGCCGCTCCACGTGAACGGAATGGCCTGGCTCGGGTGCACCTTGCTGGTGTCGCCGAGCCGGCGGAAGAGGGTGGCGACGGCAGCCCGGGCCAACGCCGCTTCGTCGAGAATCATGGTCGAGATGACGACGCCGATCGGCGTGATGGGCGACAGGCCGAAGCTGGCGAGCGAAAGATCGGCTGGAACGCTCAAGCCGATCCGTTCCGCGGCGGCGAGAACGGTCGTCGCATCCAACGTGCCGTAGGCGAGCACCGCGGTGGGGCGGGCGTCCCGACGCAACATCGCGGCGGCGGCTGGAAGACGCTTTTCGCCGGTGAAGCAGACCGTTCCTGGAGCCGCCAGCACGTCTGCTTGCAAGCCGGCTTCCCGCATTGCCTGCTCGTAACCCGCGCGACGCTCGATCGAGCTGTAGTGCGTGCTCGGCTCGCGCAGCCCGTAGGACATCTGGCTGAACGCGATCCTGCGGTGGCCTGCCGCGACGAGCTTCCGCGTGGCGACCAGAGCCGCATCGAAATCGTCTGGATGAACACAATTGTGATCCTGCCGGGCGTTGATCCAGACGGCCGGGATGCTGTGCCGCTCGATCGTCTCGATGAGGCCTGGCGGAATGTGGTCCGTGTAGTTCAGCAGCAGCCCGTCGCAGCAGAGGGAGCGGATTGCCTGCGGCAGTTCGACCTCATCGCCGAGCTTCGCGTCGCTCATCTGCGTGACCAGCAGGCTCGTCTCCCGCTCCGCCAGAGCGTCGCACAGGCCCTGCAGCCGCTCCTGGGGCAGGGTGGAGCGGTTCGACCGTGTGCTGAGGACAAGAGCGACGCTGCCGAATCGGCCGCTGGTCATGGCTTGCGCGGCAGCGTTCGGCCGGTAGCCGAGTTCGTCGGCGATACGCCGGATCTTCGCGGCCCGTGCCACCGCAGCGGCACGGGTCGGCTTGGACCGGCCCGATAGCACGTTCGACGCCGTCATCTTGCTGACGGCGGCGCGGCGGGCAATCTCGGCGAGTGTGACGGACATGAGGCGCTGCCGTACCTATACCGGTACAACTTGTTCCGGTAAAGGTACTACAGGTTTGCAGATCGTCAAGACGTAAATCAAACAAGAACCGCCCGGGCGTCTGCCCGGG
>CAYQCT010000032.1:17476-18311 GCA_964416015.1 uncultured Tepidisphaerales bacterium | reverse complement strand
GACGAGGATTGTTCAGCGGCGGCGTCGCAGGCCGAGCAGGCCGGCCAAGCCGATCACGCCGGCCAGGGCTGGCTCGGGGATGACGCTTTCGCCTTCGAGCACGACGGCATCGATCCGGTTGTCGCCGTTGCCGGTGTTGTTACCGCGGAAGACGAGGCGGACTTCGGCGGAGCTGAGGCCCTGCAGTTCGGCGATTCCCGAAAGGTCGCCGCTGTCGAAGAACGGGAAGTTCGTGCCGACGGTGCCGCTTGCGACGGCGATGGCGTCGGCTTCGACACCGTTCGGCAGGATAAATGCGGTGATGCGGTCGGGTGAGCTACCGGAGCGGTCGGCGTAGAAGCTGAGATTGTCGAGGTTCAGCTGGTTACCGGCGATCGGATCGACGGTGAAGAAGAAGTAGTCGCCGGTCGCGAAGTTGTTGAGGGCGTTGCTCGACGTGCCGGCACCGTTGACCTGACGAGACACGCCGTTCGCCGCCGCCCCCGGCTGCTGGCTACTGAAGCCGGTGCTGTCGTATCCGACGCCGTCCAGGAAGTCGCTGGCGAGGCTGCCGGCGTCGGTGTCGGTCGAGGCAAGGCTTGCGTTGCCGGTGGTGCCGAGGAACTGGTAATCGGCAAGAACGGCCGCCCCGGCGGTCGATGCGAGTGCGGACACCGCGACGGCGGCGACGATACGAGTGGCAAGAGCCATGGATTTTCTCCTTCAGAAGTGCAGACAACGCCGCAGAGACCTCCTCCGCCGGCTGGCGTCATTGTGACGTCACATACGAGAATTGTCAAGAGGAGACCGGCCGCTTCACCAGTAGAACGCAAGAAGAACGCGCGCCCGGCGGAAG
>CAYQCT010000032.1:15496-17466 GCA_964416015.1 uncultured Tepidisphaerales bacterium | reverse complement strand
GCGCGGGATCTTCAGCCGCAAGTCGATCGATTACCGCCGACGCCGCAGTCCAACGAGGCCGAGCAGACCGACAGCGGCAAGGCTGGAGGGCTCGGGAATAACGGTGACGCTCCCGTCGAGCACGACGTTGTCGACTCTGTTGGAACCGTTGCCCTGGTTGTTGCCGTGAAAGACGATGCGCACCTCAAAGCTTGAATTTGCGGTGAGGTTGAGGGTTCCACTCGACTCGGTATTGAAAGCGGTGCTAACCGTTTCAGCACTGATGTCCGCGAAGCTCGTCAGCGGCCCCCCGTCAATCAAGTAGAAGGCGGACACATCATCCGGCGAGCCGCCTCCACGCAGCGCATCGAAAGAGAGACCCGCGATGTTCAGCGTGTCCAACGGACTCGTCGGCGTCACGGTGAAGGTGAAGTACTCGCCATTGAGCGGATCAGCATTGTTCGACGCACTCCCGAAGCCGCCGGCACCGGTGACACGGCGTGAATTACTGGTAAAGCCGGTGTTCGTGTATCCGACACCGTTGTTGAACGTGGTGGCGGTCGAGAGCGGATCGGTGTCGCTCGACGTCAGCGTGTTGCCCGCGAACGTGTACTCGGCGATGACCGCAGCGCTGGCCGCGGAACCAGAAACGGCAATGGCTAGAACGGCACCCGTCGCTTGCTTGATCATATTTCTCACCTATGGATTCAGTCGTGTGACGCCACAACGGTGCGACGCTTCGTCGATAGTGTGACGCCACAGTGTTAGGATGTCAAATGCTGACCTCATTTTTCGGGGAGCACTACGGTGCTCCCGAGGTGCGCCCTGTTCAACCCGCCGCCGGTCCCGTAGTCGGGATCTTCGCTGGCCGCCACGTGAGCGGGAGCCGCGTGCTGGGTTCGACGGGACTTGGATGTTCGATCCGCCGGTGCACCATCGCGATGCCGCGTCGGCCGAGCTCTTCTTCGGGCAGGATCATTGCTGTGGTTCCCGCCGAGAACGCGTTCCGGCCAAACGGATCCGACGTGAATGTCGCCAGCGACACGTCGTTCGGCACCCTCCGCTGCTGAGCGTGCAGGACCGCCTGGCAGGCAGTGGCCTCTACCGCGGAGAAAGCAAGCACCGCGGACGGACGGTGCTTGCCAAGGTACCGGTCAGTGGCCTCAAGCCGTGCTTCGCCGGCGACAGGCTCCTCGCCCGGTTCGGCAAGCACGATCGCCGGCAGGTCCGCCTTCGTCATCGCTCTTCGGTACCCGGCCAGGCGCTCGCGGGCGCTGTAGTGGGCGTTCGTCTCGTCCAGCCCGTGCGTCAGCATCAGGAACGCGATGTCCCGATGCCCCAGCTCGATCAGGCGTGCTGTCGCTTCGAAGGACGCTTCTTCGTCGGCGAAACGCACCGCGTCGTGCTCCTTGTCCGCGTTCAGCCAGATCGCGGGGATGCCGTGGCGGTCGATCTCGGCGAGCAGGCTGGGCGGGTCGTGGTCGGTGTAATTGATCAGCAGGCCGTCGCAGCCGTGCTCCCGGACGACACGCGGTAGCTCGCCGTCGTCTTCGGGCAGGTAGGAGATCAGGACGTTCAGTCCAGCGTCGGCGGCGGCGTCGTGGATGCCTTGCAAGCGGGCTTCGGGGAGCGTCGACCGCCCGCTGCGGCTGCTGAGGAGCAGGGCTATGTTGCCCGTCCGGCCCGACCGCGTCGCCCGGGCGGCCTGACTGACACGGTAGCCGAGGCGATCGGCGACTTGGCGGACGTGCTCGGCCCGCGCGACCGCCTTCGCCCGCACCGGCTTGTGCCGGCCCGACAGCACGTTCGAGACCGTCATCTCGCTGACCCCGGCGGCGTGGGCGACTTGCTTGAGCGTGACACCCATGGACGGTGCACACTCTACAAGGCCGACCGGCCGCGGGCGTAGACTTGGCCGTGACGCAGCGGGCGGACGACAAGACGAGCGGCGTACGCGGCCGGGTGTTCGTGCCGACGATGTTGGCGTTGGC
>CAYQCT010000032.1:13820-15486 GCA_964416015.1 uncultured Tepidisphaerales bacterium | reverse complement strand
TGCTTTCATTCGGCCCGAGCCGGGCTTCGAGCCGGCGGCGGAGGGCGATCGGCCGTTCGGGCCGGCGACGAGCGGCGAGATTCGCTCACGCCCGCTGATCGAGAAGGGCGGCCGTTTGCCTACCTCGCCGCCGCAGGAGCCGGCGCGTGAGTGACGGCCTGTCGCTCCGCTTCCTCGGCACCGGCACCAGCGCGGGCGTTCCCATGATCGGCTGCCGGTGCGAGGTCTGCACGAGCGACGACCCGCGCGACCGCCGGACCAGGTGCAGCGTCGTCGTCGAATACGCCGGCGTCCGCGTGCTGATCGACACGACGCCGGAGCTTCGCCTGCAGTGCATCGCGAACGGCATCGACGACATCGACGCCGTCGTCTTCACGCACGGCCACGCCGACCACGTCGCGGGCCTCGACGACCTGCGGCGGTTCAACTCGTTGAGGCAGACGAGCCTCGACGTCTGGGCCGACGCCGAGACGCAGGCAACGCTGTCGCGGATGTTTCCCTACGCGTTCCTGAAGCCGGGCGAGGGCTCGAAGAAGCTGTTTCGGCCGTCGCTGGTGCCGCGGGAGATCGACGGGCCGTTCGTAATCGGCGGGATGACGTGGACGCCGGTGCGGTATCCGCACAGCAACGTCGACGCGCTCGGCTTTCGCATCGACGTCGGCGGGCGAAGCGTTGCGTACTGCACGGACTGCAATGCAATGCCGGCCGAGGCGCGGGAGCGGCTGCGCGGGCTCGACCTGCTCGTCATCGACGCGTTGCAGTGGCAGAAGCACCCGACGCACCTGACGATCGACGAGGCGTTGGAGGTCGTGGAGGACCTGCGGCCACGGCGGACGTTGTTCACGCACATGAGCCACAGCGTCCTGCACGCGCGGGACGAGCCGGAGCTGCCGGAGGGCGTCGGGTTCGCGATCGACGGGATGGAGGTCGTGGCCGGTGCGTGACTTCCACCACGACCTCGGCGACGGCCTTGCACTGCTGCCGCCGTTGCCGCGGCATGCGGGAGGCGTCTTTGCGGCCATCGATCGCTCCCGCGAGCGAATCCGATCGTGGCTGAACTGGGTCGACGAGACGAAGTCGGCCGAAGACTCGTTCGCGTTCTTAAAGAGTGTCTGCCGCGCAACCGGCCGGCGGCTGGACGCGTCGGCATTGGTTTGGCATCGAGGCGAGCACGCCGGCGGGTGCGGCCTGACGGTGACGAGCCGCGAGGACCGCGCCGGCGAAATCGGCTACTGGCTGGCAGACGGGCACGAAGGAGCCGGCGTCATGACGCGGTGCGCGAAGGCCATGCTGGACCACGGCCACGGCGGTATGCGTCTGCCGCGCATCTTCCTATGTGCCAGCACGGAGAACCCGAAGAGCAGCAACGTCATGCGGCGGATCGGCTGCGAGCACGAGGCGACGCTCGCGAGCGGTTACCCGCTGGCAGACGGGAAGGTGACGCCGCAAGTCGTGTACAGCCACATCGACGAGAGCTGCACGGGCACGCCGATCGAGTACGCGTTGCCGACAGAGCGGCCGGGTGTGCGGCTCGTGTTGCAGCAGCACCACCACGCGCGGGAGCTGTTCGGCGTCATCGACCGCAACCGCGAGCGGCTCGGACGGACGATGCGGTTCGTGCACCGGACCAAGGCAATGCGCGACGTCCGGCGGAACATCCGCGACT
>CAYQCT010000032.1:13500-13727 GCA_964416015.1 uncultured Tepidisphaerales bacterium | reverse complement strand
GTCGGGGCTCGATCGGCTACTGGGTTGCCGCGGAGTACGAAGGGCAAGGCGTCGCCGGGGCGGCGTTGCAGGCTTACGTCGGGCATCTTTGGCGGGAATATCCGCAGTTGGTCCGTCTCGAGCTACGCATCCTGCCGGGCAATGAGCGGAGCGAACGGCTGGTAATGCGGTGCGGCTTCGTCGAAGAGGGCCGGCTTCGCAGCGACTTCCGGATCAACGGCAAGGTC
>CAYQCT010000032.1:4522-13481 GCA_964416015.1 uncultured Tepidisphaerales bacterium | reverse complement strand
AGAACAGCCTCCTCTTCGGCATGCCGCGGCCGTGCTGATGGGCGTATGTCGTTGGATGCATACTCACGCTGCGAGGCACGACCGTAAGGGAGAGCGATCGGCGAAGCCGATGTCTGCCGCCGGTTTATTCCGACATCGCGTTCCGCGATCGCTCTCCCTCACGGTCGTGCCTCGCGGCGGTACCGTTGCCGCATGGCGAGCGCGTATCGAGAAATCGCGGAGTTCTACGACCACGAGTACGCCGACCTGGACATCCTCGGGCCGGACGTCAACTTTCTGCTCGATCGCCTGCCAGACGACAACCCGCAGAAGGTGCTCGAGCTCGGTTGCGGAACCGGTCGCGTGGCCCGGCAACTCGCTGCGGCCGGGCATGGCGTGACGGGGTTGGACGTCGACCCGCGTCTGCTTGAGATCGCCGAGGCCAAAGGCGGCGTCGAGCGGTACGTCGAGGCCGATGTCTCGGTGCCGGACTGGCACCTGAAGCTCGGCGACGAGCCGAAGTTCGACGTCGTCTGCTGTCTGTTCAACACCTTCCTCGCCGTTGCCAAGGCCGACGCACAGGAGCACTGCCTTCGCGGCGTCCGCGACCTCCTCGGACCCGACGGCTTCCTCTGGCTCGACGTCTTTCACCCGAACCTCGACCTCGTCCAGCAGGCCGTCGGCGGCGTCGATGAGCTGGAGCCGGACCTCTTCCACCTGCCCGACGGCCGGTCGATTCTGCGGACGACGAGCCTGTACGCCGACCTGACCCGGCAGGTGCAGCACGTTACATTTACCTACGCCTGGTTCGACGAGCAGGGCGAGCGGCAGGAGCAGCATCGCAGTTTCGACATGGCCTGGATCATGCCGCGCGAGATGGACCGCCTGCTGCGCCTCTGCGGCTTCCGCGTCACCGACACCTTCGGCGGCTACGACGGCTCGGCGGTCGACGACGACAGTGAGCGGCAGATTATCCGGGCGGTCCTTGCGTAGAGCTCGTCACATCGGATCCGTCTCGATCTTGACGCGGACCCGAAGCCCACGGCCTAAGGCCGTCCGCGTTCGACGTTCCGGAAGCAGATGCAGTCGTGTGACGAACTCTTGATTATCGGGTGAAGCAACGGGCGTCGATGTGAAGCTGGGCAATTGACGGGCCGATGCGGGAATGGGACATGGAGGTGTTCCCCGCGAGGTTGGCTGATGGCGACGCACGGACGCGCCGCAAGCCTGCTTCGCGATGCCCCGATGTAAGGAGGTCGCCGTGCCTTGTTCTGAATCGTCATCGTCCGCCCGCCGTCTGGCGGTCGTGCTCGCTGCGGCCACGGTCGTCGCCGGCTTCTCGTCTGCGACGTCTGCGCAGGACGCGCCGCCGTTCGCCGCTCCCACGCCCGAGCCGGTCGCGCAGGCCGAGCCGACGGCGGTCGAAGACGATCCGTTCGCCGTAGACGCCGAGGCCCCGGCCGCGCCGGAGCCGCAGGGCGTACCCGCGGGCGAGGCCGGCGAGCTGACGTACGACGCGGCGGCCGACACGGTCGACATCCGCGTCACCGACGCGGACCTGCCCGACCTGCTGCGCCTGCTCGCCGAGCAGAGCCGGCGCAACATCATCGTCAGTCCCGGCGTGACGGGCGTCGTGTCGTGCAGCCTCTACGACGTCACCGTCCGGCAGGCGCTCGACGCCGTCGTGCGGGCCAACGACCTGGCCGTCAAGGCCGAGGGGGAGGGCGACCGGTTCCTGTACGTCTACACGCGGCAGGAGCTGGCGGAGATGGAAGAGGCCGAGCGGCGGCCGGAGACGCGGGTCATGCGGGTCTACCACCTCAGCCCGCAGATGGCAGCTGCGATGATCACGCCAGCGTTGTCCGACGGTGCCTCCGTCAGCCTCAGCGAGCCCGCCAATGAAGGCATCGCCAGCAGCCCGACCGACGCCGGCGGCTACGGCTATTCGGCGGGCGACGTGCTCGTCGTCCGCGACTATCCGGAGAACCTCGACGAGGCCGAGCGGCTTCTCGAAAAGGTCGATGCCCGCCCGCAGCAGGTGCTGATCGAAGCGACCATCCTCAGCACGACGCTCACCGAAGACAACCAGCTCGGCGTCGACTTCAACCTCGTCGGCGGCGTCGACCTGACGCAGGTCAACTTCCTCGCCGGCACCGGCATCCCCGGCAGCGCGAGCGTGCCCGCCGGCGCGGGAGGCGACGTCACGGCAGGCGGCACCGGCAGCAACTTCAGCGGCCCCATCGGCGGCGGCCTCAAGTTCGGACTCGTCACCGGTGACGTCGGCCTCTTCCTCGCCGCGCTCGAAGGTGTAACCGATACCAGCGTCCTCGCCAACCCGAAGGTTCTGGCCGTCAACAAGCAGAAAGGCGAAGTGCTCGTCGGTCGCCAAGACGGCTATCTGACGACTACGTTGACAGAGACGGCTGCGACACAGGAGGTCAAGTTCCTCGAAACCGGTACGCGTCTCGTCTTCCGCCCGTTCATCAGTCGCGACGGCTACGTCCGGCTTGAAGTGCACCCCGAAGACTCGGCCGGCGGCGTCAACGACAGCGGCCTGCCGAGCAAGGTGACGACGGAAGTAACCAGCAATGTGATGGTCAAGGACGGCCACACGATCGTCATCGGCGGCCTCTTCCGCGAGAGCGACACTGTTGCCAAGAGCCAGGTCCCGGTGCTGGGCAACATCCCGATCCTCGGCCGCGCTTTCGGCCGGCAGAGCGACTCGACCGTTCGCGAGGAGATCATCATTCTGCTCACCCCACACGTGATTAAGGACGACGAGACCTACAGCAAGGTCAGCGAGCAGGAGAAGGCACGGGCCGAAAAGCTTCGTGTCGGCACGCGACGCGGAATGATGTTCTGGGGTCGTCAACGGCAGGCGCAGGCGAACTATCGAAAAGCGGTCGAAGCGCTCGCGCTGCCGAAGGCGAATCGGCGGGCCGCACGCTTTTATGTCAATGCCGCGTTGCAGTTGGATCCGTCATTCATCGAGGCGATCGAGCTTCGTGAGAAACTCCGCGGCGAAGCGTTGGCCGAGGCCGACGGCAGCAGCGTGCGGAGCTTTGTCGAACGGATGATTGCCCAAGACGTCGCGGCTTTGCCGGTCGAGCAAGAGCAATCGACACCGATGCCGACGACCCTGCCGGCGACGCGTCCGGAGGTGGGCCAGTGAAGCGTCTTCCGACCCAGCTCCGCCACGTGGCCGCGGCGGCAATCCTCGCAACGGCCTGTGTCGCCGGCGGCTGTGCGAGTCACGCGTCGCCCGACATGAAGCAGGCTGCGCATGCACGGTGGGCCGAGGCGCGGGCAGGCGTGATGGTAAAGCTCGCAACCGATCAGCTCGACGCTGGTCGTCTCGACGAAGCCGCGACGACGGCCGAGCGGGCGACGGCGACGAGCCCACGTTCCGCTGCGGCGCATGTTCTGCAGGCCAGGATCGCCATCGAGCGTGACCAACTCCCGGCCGCCGCGGCGTCGCTCGATCTGGCCCTGACGCTGCCGGCCGATCCGGCGACGCTGGCGTCGGCGTCGCACCTCCGCGGCGTCGTCGCTGAACGCTGGGGTGAGACCGACGAGGCCGTCCGGCTGTTCGAGCAGGCGGCGCAGCTCGAGCCGAAGCAGCACGGCCACGTCGTCGCGCTCGCCGAGGCGCTCGTTGCAGCGGATCGTGTCGACGATGCGACGCAACACCTCGAAGCCGTCGCCGAGTCGGCTCGCGGCGACGCGGCGATCTTCGACACGCTCGGCCAGGTCTACGCCGCCGCGGGTCGGAGCGATGAAGCCGCGGCGGCATTTGCGAAGGCGACGCTTTACGCCGGGCATGATCCCGAACTCGCCGAGCGGCACGCGTTGGCGCTGGTCGAAGCCGGCCGGGCGGAGGAAGCGTTGGCGACGCTGCACCGACTGGGTCAGGCGGATGACGCCGATCGGATGTCGCTGCAGATGGCTTTGGGCGAAGCTCACCTCGCGGCCGACGACGAAGTGGCGGCGTTGCGGGCGTTCCAGCGGGCGACGCGGCTCGCTCCCGATTCGCGACCGGCGTGGATCGGCGTCGCCAAAGCATCCATGGCTCGCGGCGACTTCGGCACGGCCGAGTCGGCGTTGCAGCGGCTGGACGAAGACGACGCCGACGTGCAGATGCTGCGTGCGCTCTCGCTCCACCTTCGCGGCCGATCGCTCGCCGCTTTGGCAGTCCTCGACGGCGTCGACGGTGCGACGGCGGGTCAGCTCCGCCGCGTCGCATCAGCGGGCGTTTTGGCGAGCCTCGACGACGGCCTGATCGAGTAGCCGCCGACTGTCGCGCCGACGGGCAAGGCGTCGACGGCAGGTCCCGGATCGTGGTACAAGTTGGCCCCGGTGCAGGCCGCTCCGGAACATGACGAACCAGGCAGCGTCCTCGCCATCGTGCCGGCGCGGCTCGGCAGCATGCGGTTCCCGCGGAAGGTCCTCGCCGACGCCACTGGCAAGCCGCTCGTCCAGCACGTCGCCGAGGCGGCAGGCAGGGCGACGCTTGTCGATCGGGTCATCGTCGCGACCGACAGCGAGGAAGTCGTCGCGGCGTTGACGGCCTTTGACACGGACGTCGTTCTGACGAAGGCGGAGCACGCGAGCGGGACGGATCGCTGCGCAGAGGTCGTCGCCAGACTGGAGACGTCGCCGGAGTTGGTGGTGAACGTGCAAGGCGACGAGCCGGAGCTGGATCCGGCGTCGCTGGACGATCTGGTCGCGATGATGCGTTCGTCGGGCTGCGGCATGGGGACGCTGGTCGCGTCGCTGCCGAAGGACGTGGACGTGAACGATCCGAACCGCGTCAAGGCCGTCGTGGCCGAGCACGGGCCGTTCCGGCGGGCGATGTACTTCAGTCGGGCGCCGGTGCCGTATGATCGGGAGGGCGTCGGCATTGGTCGTTGGCTGCACGTGGGCGTGTATGCCTATCGGCCGGACGTTCTGCGGGAGCTGGCGTCGCTTCCGCCGTCGCCGTTGGAGGAGGCGGAGCGTTTGGAGCAGTTGCGTGCGTTGGAGCACGGGCACTCGATCGGCGTGGTCGAGGTGGCGCGGGCGCACGCCGGGATCGACACGCCGGAGCAGTACGACGCGTTTGTTCGTCGCCACCGGCGTGGAGGCGGGTGAGCCGGTAACGCGTGGAGCTGTTTGTTGGACCAGGAGATGTCGCCGCCGCGCCTACGTTGTTCTGTTCGCCTTCGCCTTTTGAGAAAGACCGCATGACCGCCGCCCAAGAGATGCTCGCCGCCGCCGGGCAGAGTCGCGACGAGACCGAGTTCTACACGCCCACGCCGCCCGGCTACGAGCGGGGCAAGCACAAGTACGTCGTCGTCGTCGGCACCGTCATGAGCGGCCTCGGCAAGGGCATCTTCGCCAGCAGCCTTGCCAAGCTCCTGCAGGACAAGGGCCTGCGCGTCTCGCCGGTCAAGTGCGAGGGCTACCTCAACATCGACTCCGGCACGCTCAACCCGTTCCGCCACGGCGAGGTCTTCGTCCTCGACGACGGCCAGGAGACGGACATGGACCTGGGCACGTACGAGCGCCTGCTCGACCAGGACCTGACGAGCCTGAACTACACGACCAACGGCCAGATCCTCAGCAACGTGCTGACCCGCGAGCGGTCGGGCGCGTACCTCGGCCGCGACGTGCAGGTCATTCCGCACGTCGTCGGCGAGGTGAAGCTCAAGCTCCGCGAGCTGGCCGCCAAGAGCAAGAGCGACGTCGTCTTCGTCGAGATCGGCGGCACGGTTGGGGACTACGAGAACTCGTTCTACTTGGAGGCCTGTCGACAGTTGGCGTACGAAGAAGGCGAAGACAGCGTCGCCTTCGTCAGCCTGACCTATGTGCTGCAGCCCGGCGTGCTCGGCGAGCAGAAGAGCAAGGCCGCCCAGCTCGGGATCAAGCGGCTGATGGAGGTCGGCATTCAGCCGCACATCGTCGCCTGCCGCGCGGACGATCCGGTCGAGGAAAAGGTTCGCCAGAAGATCAGCATGTACACGAACGTGCCGATGCGGCGTGTGTTCAGCATGCACGACCTCGAGAGCGTCTACCTCGTCCCCGAAAGTCTCCGGGCGGCGGGCATCGACCGCGAGGTCATGACGATCCTCAACCTGCACGACCGCGGCAACCAACTGCACGAGGACCACGCCCGCGACAAGTGGCGTGGCTTCGTCGGCAGCATCCAGGAACCCAAGGAACGGCACGTCAGCCTTGCCATCACCGGCAAGTACACGGCGTTGCGTGACGCCTACGCGAGCATCCTGAAGGCCGTCGAACACGCCGGCGCGGCCGAGGGCGTGGACGTGGCGTTGCGGTGGGTCGATACGACGAACCTGACCGACGCGACGGCCGCCGGCAAGCTCGGCGACGTCGACGGCATCATCGTCCCCGGTGGCTTCGGGGCACGCGGGGCCGAGGGCAAGATCAGCGCGATCCGCCACGCCCGCGAGACGGGGCTGCCGTACCTGGGCATCTGTTTCGGCTTCCAGATGGCCGTCATCGAGTACGCCCGGCAGGTCTGCGGCCTGACGGAAGCGGGATCGACCGAGTTCGAGCCCGGTTGTGCGGATCCGGTCATCGACATCCTGCCCGAGCAGAAGCAGATCGAAGGCCTCGGCGGCAACATGCGACTCGGCGGCAAGGACGTCGAGGTCCGCCCGAACACGATGGCGGCCGCGATGTTTGCCGATGAGCTTTCGCAGGGCCCGTATGTCCGGCTGCGGTTCCGGCATCGTTACGAGGTCGACCCGAAGTACATCGATCAGCTCGAGGAGGCCGGCTTGGTCTTCAGTGGCAAGCACCCGCAGCAGCCGATCATGCAGATTCTGGAGCTGCCGCGGGACGTCCACCCGTTCTTCGTCGGGACGCAAGCGCACCCGGAGATGACCAGCCGCCCGCTCCGCCCGAGCCCTCTCTTCACCGGCCTCGTCCGCGCCGCCGTCGCACGCACCGCAAGCCAGAGCGTGGCGGACGTGGACGTGGTCCGCCGGTAGAGCGAACGGAACTTTATATCCGTGCAGCGTGACTCTCGCTCGCGATCCGCAACGGCTACGAGCCGCGGTCCGTGAAACCGCGGCTCACCGATGTTTATGCTCACGGCGGTCCGCTACCGCCGCCGACGCAGCAAGAGGCCGCCGAGGGCGAGGAGCGACAGGCCGACCGGTTCGGGCACGGTGGCGACCCAGGCTTCCATCAGCGCGACGTCGGCCGCGAGGCTCGCGGATTGGCCGAAGTTGGCGCGGAGGATGCCGAAGTCGGCCAGGTTGACGACGCCGTTGCGGTCGAAGTCGCCGAGGGTGTAGTCGGATACGTTGGTGCCGAAGTTGCCGCGGAGCACGCCGAAGTCGGCGAGATTCACGATGCCGTCGCCGGTCGCATCGCCGCCGAGTCGGACTTCGCCGACGAGGTTGAGCGTGAGCGAGTCACCCTGACCGAAGGCGCTTCCGCCGAGAATGCCGTCGGTATCGCTGGTTCCGATGGCGAAGCTTGCAGCGAAGTCGCCGACGACCGCGTCGTCCAGATTCGCCGCAACGAAGCCTGCCGACTCGCCCGCCACGCCGGAGCCGGTGCCGAAGGCATTGACGAAGAAAGCGTCTTCGTCGCCCGAGACGAAGGTGGCGTCGTCCAGGTCGAGCGACGCCACGAGGCCGACGCCGAAGTTGCCTGCGTCGATGTTGAAAATGCTGGCAGTCTCGGTCGCATCGCCCAGGTTGACTCCGATGATTCCGAGGTCGAGCGAAAGCGTCTCGAGGTCGCCGGTCGCGGCGAAGGAGGCGTCGGAGGCGGCGAGCACAGTCGTCGACACGTCGACGATGTCGTCGCCGTCGTTGGACCCACGACCCGCGCCGCCCTGCGTGGTGACGTCCAGGTTGTCGATGCGCACCGTGCCGCCGTAGACGCCGGGCGTGTTGGCGACATTCGCCGGCAAACCGACCTGAATCTGCCGACTTCCGGGGCCGCCCATCGTGAAGGCGTGGTAGCGGCCGGTGACGTCGCTGGTCGCGTCGCCGGTGGTGGTAACCTCGAAGTATGTTCCGTCATTGCCGGCCTTCTGCAGCGTGACGGTCGAGGCCAGCGGCGTGGTGTTGCCGACGATGCGTGGGGCAAACGCGACGGTCGCATTCGTCCCGCCTGCCGTCGATCCGGTGCCGCCGGCGAGCGTGAGCTGCGAGTCGTTCTGCTGGTCGACGTACGCGCTCCAGACGTACTCCGGCCGGTCGATGTAGGCGTTGCGGGTGTTCGTGATCGCGTCGCCGATGATGTCGTTGCGGCGGCGTTCGAAGTCGTCGGGCGTGTCCTCGTAATGCCAACGCAGGAGCGAGTCGAGATCGCCCATTTGTTCCTGGCTGGTGTTGCCGGTGTTGTTGACGAGTTGCAGGCCGTCGCTGCGCCAGCGGGTAGCGCCGTAGAAGGCGATGCGGGCCACGTCGCCGCGGTCGGCGTCGCCGGGATAGAAGTAGTTGCCCAGAACGATGCGGGCCGTGCCGGTCGTCCCGTCGAGGCCGAAGGAGCGGTTGCCGCGGTCGCTGTTGATGCCTTGCTCGGCGGGCTTGAGCATGTGAATGTCGCCGAACGCGCCGGCCGTGTTGTTGCCGGCGTTGCTGGGCGAGCCAAGCCGACTTCGCGGCCAGATATGCTCGCGCGAGTCGTAGTTGCCCGCCTGCCATTCCCGGTTGTTGCTTTCGCGGGTGTAGACCAGCAGCATCTTCGACGAGTCGTTCGGGTCGCGATCCGTCGACGGAAGCAGGAACCGAACCTCGCCGTAGGTAGTCTGGTCGTGGTTCGTGCTCATCAGCGTCTCGAGCTGCGAGACGAGCGAGGAGCCGGTGCCGGTGATGTTGTCGTAGAAGCCGGGCGCGGGGTCGTAGTTCTGTGCAGAAGCCGTCGCGGCGAGCAGGGACGGGACGGCGACAACGGCGGCGGGGCGGAACTTCAAGCTGGACCTCGATGGGAACTACAGGAGGAGCGGGACCTTACA
>CAYQCT010000032.1:2731-4512 GCA_964416015.1 uncultured Tepidisphaerales bacterium | reverse complement strand
ACAGGACGTCGCAACGTTCGCGGAGGTTCTTCAACGCCTTGATCCGGTGCGTGGTAGACGATTCGGAGCGGTCTGCACCGGTTGTCGCGACGGGTGGAGTTGCGTCGGAAGAAGCAGGTGTTGCAGAAAGCCCACGGGCTAAGCCCGTCGGCTTCGAAAAGATTCTAAACGTCAGGTTCTTCGAGTTAGGAGTGAACCCAAGCGGGTGCGACCGGAGATCCTGTCTCTCCCCTCGGCTCCGACCCTTCCAGCTTCGCGAGGATCGCCTGCATGAACGCTGGCAGATCGTCCGGCACGCGGCTCGTGATGATCGGGCCGTCGACGACGCAGGCCTCGTCCACCCACTCGCCGCCGGCGGCTCGCACGTCGTCGACGATGCTGAAGAAACTCGTGACCCGCCGCCCCTTGGCCGCGCCGGCCGTCACGAGCATCCACGGCCCGTGACAGATGCCCGCCATCGGGATCTGCTTCGCGTGCGCATCCCGAACCAGCTTCACGAGGTGCTCGTCCCGCCGCATCTGGTCCGGGCTCGACCCGCCGGGCAGGACGATTAGTGCGTAGTCGTCGACCTTCGCATGCGCCGAGGCGACGTCGGCCTTTTGGACCGTGCCGTACTTGCCGCTGTAGGCGACGTCGGTCTTGGGCGCGATGACGTCGACGTCGTGTCCCGCCTCGATCAGCCGAAGCCGCGGGTAGTGCAGCTCGTTGTCTTCGAAGCCCTTCTCCAGCAGGATCGCGACCTTGGCCATGCCGGCAGGCTAGGGGCGATCGCTAGGCTCGCCCATGAGCGAAAACCGACCCAGCCGGGACGTCCGCCCGATCGCCGGAGAGCCGGTGCTGCTGCTGGCTGCTTCCTGGAACCAGCAGGTCGTGGGTCGACTGCTCGACGGCTGTCAGCAGCGGCTGCGGGAGTTGCAGGCGGAGGTGGTCGTCGAGCGTGTGCCCGGGACGTACGAGCTGCCGACGGCGGCTTCGTGGGCGGCGGCGTCGGGTCGGTGTGCCGCCGTCGTCGCGATCGGGTGCGTGGTCCGGGGTGAGACGCCGCACTTCGAGCTCGTCGCCAACGAGTGCGCCCGCGGGCTGATGGAGGTCTCGCTGCGGACGCACGTGCCGGTGATCTTCGGCGTGCTCGCGGTGGAAAACGAAGAGCAAGCCCTCGCCCGCGCCGGCGGCAGCCACGGCCATGCCGGCGTCGACGCGGCCGAGGCGGCGGCGCGGATGATCCGGCTCCGCCCGCGATTGGCTCTACAGTCGCCGCCTGATGCCTGACGAGACGCCGCCCGACATCACCAAGACGGGCTTGCAGACCCGCCTCGCCCGGCGGCTGGCGATGCAACTCGTCTTCGTCGCCGACGCCAACGGCCGACCGTCGGAGACTGCCGACGAGCAGGTCACCGCCGACGCGACGCGGGATGTCGACCCGAACGACCGCCGCGCGATGTCGGACGCCCACGCCGCCCGCCGCCGGGCCGTCGCCGCAGCGCGCGGCGTCTGGTCGCAGGCCAAGGAGATTTACGCCACGCTGCTGCGACTCGCCCCGCAGTGGCCGCCACACCGCATGCCGGCCGTCGAGCGGGCGGTGCTCAACCTGGCGACCTGGGAGCTCCTCAACACGCCGACGCCGCCGGCCGTCGTCATCGACGAAGCGATCGAACTCGCCCGCGAGTACGGCGGCCCGGACTCGCCCCGCTTTGTCAATGGCGTCCTCGACGCCGCTCTGAAGGAAAGAGAAGCCTTGCTCACCGGCGTCTAGGTCTTCTTCAGAGACGTGGCAGTGGCGG
>CAYQCT010000032.1:0-2721 GCA_964416015.1 uncultured Tepidisphaerales bacterium | reverse complement strand
CCTCACGTAGTTACAGACGGCAGCGGCGAGCCGCCGCTGCGACGAGCCGAGGGTCACGACGACTTCTCGATCATCGCAGCGACGGGTCGCCCAGGCCGTTCCAATGGCCGTTGTCGGGCGTGCCGTCGCCGTCGGAGTCGTCGAGTTCTTCCGGCGAAATCAGGACGCCGTGGCCGTCGACGAAGATGGCGGCGACGCGGTCGCTGGCGTTACGCGGATCGGGCGTGCTGCGGTGATCTTCGACGACGACTTCCGTCTGTCCGTCGCCGCCGCTGTAGCCGTAGTTGTTTCCATCGGCCGGGTCGGCCGACGACTTGCGACTGCCGCGGCTGCCGTAGGCGAAGCTCTGGAACGGCGGGTCGATGACGTACGTGCCACTGTCGTAGTCGAAGGTGTCGTCGCCCTTGCGACTGCCCTTGGTGTCGGCGACGGCGACCGTGTCCACCGGTGCCCGCACATCGGCGGTGCCCGCGCGATACGGCAGGACACCGTCGGGCGTGCGGGAATTGCCCAGGTACTGGTAGTTGTAGCCGTAGCCGCCGAAGTAGACGGCCTTCGACTCGTCGAGCGTGTTGCCGACGACCTCGACCGTGTGGTTGAACGGCTTCTGACTCTTGGCGAGCGCAATCTGATCGAGCAGCGGGCTCGTGAAAACGTCGGTGCTCTCGAGGTACGGATAAATCCGGTCGGCCCATCGCGTCCGCGCGATCGGCGGCGTCTCGCTCGTCTGATTTAGTGACGAGTGCGTCGGGAACAGGCCGCCATTGTCATTGCGATAGAACTCGAGTCCGGTCGCTAGCTGGCGAAGGTTCGAGAGGTTGACCGTGCTCGACGCTGAATGCCGGGCCCGGCTGAGGGTCGGCAGCAGGATGCTGATGAGCAGGGCGATGATGCCGATGACGACGAGCAACTCGACGAGCGTGAAGCCACGGGAGCGGTCGGATCGGCCCGGTTGAGACGCGGTATCAGGAGCCATGTCAGGCAGCCTATCGGCTGTTGCTGGCGGTGCAACCCGTCGCTGAGAATTTGTCTCATTGTCGCACCTGGCGGCCGCCACCGCCGCCGACGGTTCGACCCGATACCTTGATCTGGCCGATGTTGCGTTCGATGGACCGCCTCTGCCGCGCGCTTTCGATCCGCCAACCGTTTGCGGAGTTGATCCTGCGTGGGCAGAAGACGATCGAGTACCGCAGCCGGCCGACGAAGATCGTGGGCGAGCGGTTTTGGATCTACGCGACCAAGGGCAAGTCGCGGCCCGACTCGCTGCCGGGCGGCGGGTTTTCACACGACCTGGCGTTGCCGATCGACGTGCCGCCTTGGGTGCGGGAGCTGTCGCTGGGCCTGAAGCTCTTTCGCGGTCTCGACCTGCCGCGCGGGCTGGTGGTCGGCACGGCGGTGATTGAGAAGGTGACGCCGCCGCCGACGGGCGAGGAAGGGCTGTGGCAGTGGCACCTGGCGGAGGTGGAGCGGCTGACGACGCCCCGCGTGCCGACGAACCACCCGCAGCCGGCCTGGTTTCGTCCGTTCTAGCCGACGCTGTCGCGTGCCCGGAACCCGCGGCGGCCCTATCTTTCGGCCATGCCCGCGACCATCACGATGCCCCAGCAGTCCGACACCATGACCGAGGGCACGCTCGTCGCGTGGGTCAAGAACGAGGGCGACAAGATCAACGAAGGCGACGTCGTCGCCGAGATCGAAACCGACAAGGCGACGATGGAAATGGAAGGGCCCGACGAGCCGGGCACGATCGCGGCCATCCTCGTCAAGGCCGGCGAGTCGGCGGCGGTGGGGCAGACGCTGGCGATCGTGGCGCTGGAAGGCGAGGATGTCGAGGAGGTGAAGAAGAACGCGGGGAGTGGATCCGCTTCGGGGAAGTCGGACAAAGCCGCGGAAGCGGCTTCGCCGGGTGAGGATGACAGTGACGTGGAGCGGAAGCCGGCGGCGCCGAGCTACGAAGGCTCCGGCAGCGACGTCACGATGCCGATGCCGGCCGCGGAGGAGGACAAGGCTTCAACCGACGGCCGCGTCAAGGCCTCGCCGCTGGCCAAGCGGATCGCCAAGAACGAGGGCGTCGACCTCGGCCAGCTCACCGGCAGCGGCCCCGGCGGCCGGATCGTGCAGAAGGACGTCCTCGCCTTCGTCGACTCCGGCGGCAAGTC
This sequence comes from uncultured Tepidisphaerales bacterium, assembly GCA_964416015.1. Lineage (GTDB taxonomy): Bacteria > Planctomycetota > Phycisphaerae > Tepidisphaerales > Tepidisphaeraceae > JBCDKH01. The sequence goes on along the minus strand of CAYQCT010000032.1, from coordinate 562 downwards.
AACCTCCTCGGCCGCGCCCGCCAAGGTCGAGAAGGGTCCGGACCGCGCCCAACGCGACGACGGCCTTACCCCGCCGCCCGTCGCCGCCCCGGCGCTGCCGCAGCGGATCGCCAGCGGCCAGACGGAGAAGGTCGAGCTGACGAAGATGCGTTCCACGATCGCCAAGCGGCTCGTGCAGGCAAAGCAGCAGTTGCCGCACTTCTACGAGACGGTCGACATCGAGCTCGACGCGGCCGAGGCGTTGCGAGGCAAGCTCAACAAAGCGATGGAGAAGGAAGGCATCCGCCTCTCCATCGGCGACATCATCGCCAAGGCCGTCGCCGTCACGCTGCAGAAGCACCCGGTGCTCAATACGACCTTCGACGGCACGACGATGACCCGTCACGGCGACGTCAACCTCGGCATGGCCGTCGCGCTCGACGACGGCCTGATCGTGCCGGTGCTCAAGAACATCGACCAGATGGGCTTCCGCGAGATCCGCCTGCGGAGCAAGGAGCTCGTCGACAAGGCCCGCAAGCAGAAGCTTAAGGGCGACGAGATGAGCGGCGCGACCTTCACCGTC
>CAYQCT010000031.1:18474-23312 GCA_964416015.1 uncultured Tepidisphaerales bacterium | reverse complement strand
CTGCGTCGGCTTCGGCATTAGCCGGCCCGAGCACCTGCAGCAGCTCGCCGGCGTCGCCGACGGTGCGATTGTCGGTAGCGCATTTGTTGCCGCCGTCGCCGCCGAAGATTCTGCCGCGTTGGCTGCCGCGGCATGTGGTAGGCTCGTCCGCCGCCTGCTCGGCACCGCCTGATCCTGTTGTTCCGGATCGCATCGTCATCGAGTTGTCGCTATCGTTCCGTCGCGTGCCGTCCCGCAGCCGCACACTCTCGCCCTCACCCGATGCTTCCGCGGAAGATCCGCCGGTTGTCGAGGAGGAGATGCTCGACGCCGTTGCCGCGGCCGAAGGCGGGGAGACAGACGGGGACGCGCACGAGGCTGCCGTCACGCGACGACTGCGTGGCAAGCAGGATGCGACGGATGTCGAGGCGGTGCTCGCCGGTGACGCGTCGGCATTCGAGTCGCTCGTCCGTCGGCATTCTCGCAAAGCCCTCGTCGTCAGTTTCCGCCTGCTCGGCAACCACGAGGATGCCCGCGACGTCGTGCAGAATGCGATGCTCAAGGCCTACCGGTCGCTCGACACGCTCGATCGCCCCGCCGCGTTCGGCGGGTGGCTGATGCGAATCGTGACGAATCTCTCGCTTAATCACCGCCGCGGTCGCGGTTTGCGGATGACGCAGCCGATCCACGGCCCCGTCGGCGACTCCCTCGGCAGCCCGACCGCCACCGACCGGCCGATGCGAGGCCAAAATCCCGACAGCTTTTCCCGCACCGGCGACCCGCATCGCTTACTTGAAGGTCGCGAACTCGGCGACGAGCTCCGCAAGGCGATCAACCAACTGCCGGAGCGGCAGCGAGACGCGCTGCTGATGTTTACGGTCGAAGACGTTCCACAGAAGGAAGTCGCAGGCCGGCTCGGCTGCAGCGTCGAGGCGGTGAAATGGCACGTTTTTCAGGGTCGCAAGAAGCTGCGTGAGCTTCTGTCGCACCTGACCTGATGACGCAGCGTCGGGTGGATCTCGTCCGGCTGCGGCGGTCAGGTGGATCATGAGCAGCATGCCGGGCAACGACTTGCCGACATAGCGTCCGATTTCCATGAATAACTACCCTCTTGCCTCACCTGCCGCCGTCTGAGTTGTCTAATAGCCGCCGGAGGACACGCGGAGTGATCCCGCTTAGCCCGCCGGCCGCGCCCTGCTCCTGTTTTCGCCGATCTGATGCCGTCCTCGTCGTCCCACGATCCACTGCTGCCCGACGCCGCCGATCCTGTCGAGGCGTTGTTTCGTCGCGAGCCGCCGTCGGCGGTGCTCGATCGTGACGCGGAGCTCGTCGCGGACCGCGTCATGTCGACGATCCTCGCCGAGTCGGCCGGTCAGGAGTCGTATCGGCTTCCCGCCTTCGCTTCGGCCAACCGTAGATCGCGTAGCCGGTGGATGCTCGCCGCGGCGGTCGCGCTCGCCGGGGTCTCGCTCGGCGTCGGTCTGTCGGCTTGGGGGCCGACCGGTGCCGGGCATCCGGAGGTCGGGCCGATGGCGGTCGCTGGCCCTGCGGAACTTCTGCCGGACGCGGCAGCGGATCCGGATGCCGTTGTCGACGCGGGAACCACGTTGCTCGTTTCCGGGCCGAGTGTTCCGTTCGATCTTCGCGTGACCCGGCCGATCGTGACCGTTCATGTGCCGGGCGTAGGACTCGGCGAGACCGTAGCTTCGGACCGGACAGCAGATGTGCCGGGCGTGACGTCGCCCTTCGGGCACGATGACGAGATCACCCGCGACGCGCGGAGCCTGCGTCCGCGTCGCGTCGTCGTCGCAGCCACCGACGACGCCGCACTGCCTGCGGCGACGCCGACGACGAAGTAGTCATCGGCGTCTCAGGTTGGTAGTGCGTGCTGCCGATCCATGTTTCATGCCCGGCGTCGCAGCAACGCCGGTGCGGCGAATCTTCAACGCGACCAGCGGCGGCGGCATCGCGACCGTTGCCGTCGCCTGGGCCTTGCTCTGGTTCGTCGCACTCTCGCCGGATCGCCGGCGACCCGAAGGCGACTGGCACATCACGACCGGCCGCGTCGTCGCACCCGGCACCTCCGATGGCCGCCTGCCGATCGTCTACCGCTACAGCGTCGGCGAGCAATCGTTCCTCAGCCGGGAGTACCTCGGCACGCCCGCGACAGCCTACGATGCCGAAGAACGCCCCAGCATCGGCGAGTCCCTCACTGTTTTCCACGACGCCCAGATTCCCGGTCGCAGCCGACTCACCTTCGAGCCGGACCCGCGGAATCTGCCTGCCGCCGGCTTAATCGGCACCGCGTTGTTCTGCGGCCTGAACACGAGCTTCGCCGGCATTCCGCTCAGGTGGCGGCGCGTGTAACCTGGCGATACACGGCCTCGACGCGATCTACGTGCGTCTGCACGCCCAGGGTCCGGCGGAGATCGTGGCAAGCTTGCGCGGCCGTCGTGTAGCGTGTCGGCTCCAGGAGCGACTCGACCGCCTTCGCAATCGCCGAGACATCACGCGGATCTTGCAGAACAATTCCGGCTTTGCTTCCTTCAAGCACGTCGGTCGCTCCGTCGGCCGCACTACCGACGACGGGCGTTCCGCTGGCAAGGGCTTCGAGCGTCGCGAGGCTGCACGAGTCGCCGTTGCTCGGCTGCACGGTCAGCTTCGCCAGCCGGTACAGCGCGGGCAGATCGCTGCGCCTTCCAAGAAACTGCACGCGGTTTCCCAGCGGCCGGGCCGTCGACCGGATCCCGGCGGCGACGCGGCTGCGGTCTTCGCCGACGACCAGCAGATGCACGTCGTCCGGCAGCTTCGCCACCGCCCGCAGCAGCGGCGAAAGACCCTTGAGGCCGAAGTTGTTCGAGACGTGCAGAAGCACCCGCGCCTCGTCCGGCAGCCGGAGCGACGCCGGGTCCGCCGCCTGCCCGTCGGGGCGGAACGTGTCGAGATCGACTCCATTGGGAATGCAGACGATCCGGCTCGCCGGCAGTCGCGGGTGATGCTGCCGCAGGGCCTGCTCGACGCGGTTCGACAACGCAATCGTCATCGGCGGCTGACGGCTGGAGAGCAGCGACCGCTCGACTTCTGCAAATCGCTTGCGTCGCGGATTAACGAGTTGCAGTCGCAGACCCTCGAGGCCGGACGTGCCTCGCCGCGCTTCGACGCCGGCGTGAGGGTGATAAACGTCACAAAGTCCCTCCGGCACCGGCAGCATCGCGTGGCGGACGTCGTAGGAACTTTCCTCGAGATGCTTTCGTAGGTCGCCGACGAAGTCGCGATAGGCACCGATCCGCGTCAGACCGCCGCCACCGAGCTCGACCCGCGTCACGCCCGGCGGCATGTCGATGTCGCCCGGCAACGCCAGGAGCGATACGTCGTGATCCCGCGCAACAAGGCGACGGGCGAGGTCGAAGGTGTACTGCTCGGCACCGCCGCGTCGCGGATCGGCGTGAAGGATCAGCAGCGCGATTCGCACGACCGAACCTAGGAGCCTCGCCGTCAGATGGCAGGGTTCAGGCGAACTTGACGACGTGCGTGCGGATCAGGCTTCGTCGGGCGGTGAGGCCGAATGCGCCGTCGGTCCTGCAATGCTCCCGGTGATCGTCGCCGCAGCCGACGCCGGAGCCGGCACACCAATGTCCGCCGCTTCCTCAACCCGCCGTAGCGTCCGTTGCACAAGATCCTCCGTCGGATCCGGCGTCGGGAGCACGCGGAGCAACCCGAGCAGCCTCTCCGCCGCCGCCGCTCGCGGCGCAAGATCCTCATCCGTACTAAAGGAGTGCTGGTGACGCATGGACTGGTCCGGCAAGTCGAGCAGAAGATCCACAGCTCGCGCGTCGTCCGGACGCAACGTCACCGCGGAAGCTGTCTCGACGGCTTGTGCTTGCTCGTTGTTCATCGACTCATGCTCTACGTCAGCTTTGCAGAACCCTTCATGCCAGTGACACCACCGGCCGCCCCGACAACAATGAACCCGCGTAGGCGGATGCTCGTCAACCGCCGGAATCGGCCGCAGCCGGTTCGACGTTCCCCTTGTGCTACGAAGTGACGCCGGATGCGTTCGATGAAGAGATCGCTTTTCCCGCGCGTCGGCAGGTTGTCGGACGCGACGCAACGGTGCGGCAGCCCGTGAGGCTACCCTTCGTCGGAAACAGACTCCGGCGTGCCATGAGCCGATCGCCATCGATCGCCGAACGTGCCGACGGCCGCATGCAGGCGACTTTTCACCGTGCCCAGCGGTATCTCGAGGATCTCCGCAATCTGCTTGTAGGGGAACTGGTGAAAGTAGCTCAGCATCAGGATCTCACGAAGATGCACCGGCATCTCCTGCACGACGTCCTGTACCTGCGTGGCTAGCTCCTCGCGATTGGCCCGCTCGTCGACGTCCGGCACGTCCGCTGCCATCAGATCGACGAAGGTCCCTTCGCCTTCTCCGTTCGGATTCACTGCAGCATTCAAAGGTGCCGCGGGCCGACGGGCCTGGCTCCGCATGAGGTCGCGGGCCTTGTTTGCCGCGATCGTGAACAGCCACGGCCGAAACCGCCGGGTCAGGTCGAAGCTATGCCCGCTTTGATGGACCTGCAAAAAGGCTTCCTGGAAGATGTCCTCCGCAGCGGCCCGATCGCCGAGGAAGCGGATCAGAAAGTGGAACAACTCGCGTTCGTACCGACCGACGAGCTGGCGGAAGCTGGCGAGGTCGCCGTCGAGGTAGCGTTCGAGCAGGCGTTCGTCCGGCAGATCATCACCGCGCGGTTCGGCCTGCTTGACGCTGCCGTTCGACGCCGCCGCCGGATGCAGCACCGCGGGCACGGCAGCGGTCGCGGCGGGATTGGCTCGAACACCGGCTCGCATCGACCACGACT
>CAYQCT010000031.1:16366-18464 GCA_964416015.1 uncultured Tepidisphaerales bacterium | reverse complement strand
TATAGGGTGAGGCCGACGTTGCTCCGCGCAAAACCGGCCGCTTCACGAACCGGCCGCCGAAGCCGACGTAGCACGCGGTTCCGCCGACCCGATGCCGACGCTGCCCGTTGCCAATCCCGACCGCCTCCCGGACGCGTTCGCCATGGACGCGGCAGAACTTGGCCAGGCCATGACGCGGCTCGGCTGGCCCAGGTTCCGCGGCGGGCAGGTGCGTCGCTGGCTCTTCGAGAAGCTGACGAACGACCCGGCCGACATGACGGACCTGCCGGCCGCCGGTCGGTTTCGTGTGACGGAGGCCGTCAGCCTCGACGCCGGGCGGATCGTCAAGGACCAACTCTCGAGCGACGGCACGCACAAGCTGCTCGTTGCCTGGGACGACGGTGCCGAGGCCGAATGCGTCATGATCCCCGACGGCCCGCGGCGGACGGCGTGCGTCTCGAGCCAGGTCGGCTGCCCCGTCGGCTGTCGGTTCTGCGCATCAGGCGTCGCCGGCCTCAAGCAGAATCTCTCCGCAGGCCGCATCCTGCAGCAGGTCTGGCACCTCACCCGCGGCCTCCGCACCCGCGGCGACCGCGTCGGCCGGATCACGAACCTCGTCTTCATGGGGATGGGCGAACCGCTGAGCAACTATCGCCCGGTCGTCGAAGCCGCCAAACTGTTGCACGACCCGAAAACCTTCGGCCTGGGCTGGCGTCGCATCACGCTTAGCACCGTCGGCGTCCCGCCCCGCATGCGGCAACTCGCCGACGAGGGCATTCCGATGAACCTCGCCCTGTCCTTGCACGCGCCGGAAGAACACCTGCGTCGCCAGATCATCCCCTGGGCCGAGCACTTCGAACTCGGCGACATCCTCGATGCCTGCAAATACTATTTTGAGGAAACTGGCCGCGAGATCACGTTCGAATACATCCTGCTCAGCAGCGTCAACGACCAGCCGCATCACGCCAAACGCCTCGCCGCCATCTGCCGCAACGGCGGCTTTCGAGTGAACGTGAACCTCCTCCGCTACAACGAAGTGGAAGGTCTCCCCTTCGCCCGCCCGGTCTCGCGGGACGTCATGCGGTTCCAGGACCTGCTCCGCAAGGAAGGCATCATCGCCCACGTCCGCAAAAGCCGCGGCCGGGATATTGACGCGGCTTGTGGGCAGTTGCGCAGGAAGCAGACCGCCGCGGATGTGCCGGAACTGGTGCAGCTCGAGGCGGCGTGAGGCGTCGAGCTTCTACGTCATGATTCAGCATCGGTGGCACTAGCTCAGTCATTGTTTCCACAACACAATCTGTGGATCCCGGTCTCAGCAGCTACCGCTTCGCCGACTTCTTCGTCGGCTGGCGGACCGGCTCGAGCGTGACGATGTGCGTCGTGTCGATGACCCGGAAGTGCCCGTCCTTGTCATAGACGATGGCCTCCGCCTCGTCCGGCGAAAGCATCGCGTAGTCGCGGTGGATGACGGTGAACGTGTCGCCATCGGTAGTCTTGATGTTGAACTGCCGGAACGGCTCGATCTTGAGCATGTCGCGGAAGGACCTGTGGTTCATGGACAGATGATACACGACACCAGCGCGTGAGGCTTGCGACCGCTCCGGCCTTTCGGGGCGGATCTCGCCGGGACCGACCATTAGTCGGGTGCCACTACACGAAGTGTAGTTGCCTGGGCGTTGAAGGGATCTCCACTACTCTTCGTGTAGTGGTACCCGGCTTGAGGAGGTCGTGCTGAAGCACGACCTACGAGCTGCTCCTCAACGCTTCATGCGCATGCTTGTGAAGCCCCCCAAACTTTTATCAGAGGGCGCGACATCGAGGGTGAGCCGGGACACGTCCGGTGTGCCTGCATGATAGGGTGCAAGTGCCGGCTATTGCGTCTCTTCAAGAAAGCTGACCGCCCTTGTCCTCCCAAGCGTCCGAGCTTCTTCAAGGGGTGTCGCAAAATCATCAATCCTCGTCCGTAAAGATGCGTCAGCCCCGTATTCGATCAGGATCGCCAGTGCTGCCACATCATCCCGGGCTGCGGCCATGTGCATCGGGGTCCATTCGTTGATCCCGAGTGCGTTGACATCCGCGCCGGCCTGAAGAAGCATCCGAAGAACTTCATGACGATCAT
>CAYQCT010000031.1:4557-16353 GCA_964416015.1 uncultured Tepidisphaerales bacterium | reverse complement strand
CAAGACCGTGCACCCCTCATCGTCACGAAACCGCAACGCTACATGCTCGCTCAGCATCCATCGGATCGACAGCTTGGACCCGCAGTCTATCGCGTTGGTGATCCAGCGACGGCCGACGTATTTATCAAGGCCGTGCGGGAACGCTTGAAGATGTTGCTTGGCTTCACCAAGCTCTTCTATTGAGCCTTCCGCTAGCAGTCTTATCGACGTTTCGTAGTTCATCCCGAGCCTCCACAGCTATCTACTTCTTCGGCGACTTCGACCGCTTTCGCTCCCGCTTCGGCGTAAGCGTGACAACGTGTTCCATGTCGACAACCTTGTAGTTGTTGTTACGGTCGAAGACGATGACGACATCGCCTTCCGGCGAGATCATTGCGAAGTCGGGGTGAATGACGTCGAGCACGTCGCCGCTAGTCACCTTGATGCTGAAAGGCTCGAACGGCTCCTTCTTGAGCTCGTTGCGGAACTGGTTCGAGTTCATGATGTCATTCTACACGCTCACTCCCCCGGGATGTACCCGATCGCCCCCTGCATCGGGCTGCTCGCCGTCGCGTAGCGCTTCGCCGGGATGCGGCCGGCGTGGTATCCGTGGTAGCCGGCCAGCAGGGCGTGGCGCATGGCGGTCGCCATCTTGACGGGGTCGGTGGCGTGGGCGATGCCGGTGTTGAGCAGGACACCGTCGGCGCCGCATTCCATGGCGATCGTGACGTCGCTGGGCGTGCCGACGCCGGCGTCGACGATGACGGGATAACTCGCGTCGCCCTCCTTGAGCAGTTCGAGGCAAAGGCTGATGTTGAGGCGGTTGAGCACGCCCTGGCCGCTACCGATGGGGCTGCCGGCGGGCATGACCGCGGCCGCGCCGGCCTCCTTCAAGTGCATCGCGGCGATCGGGTCGTCGCTGCTGTAGCACAGGACCTGGAAGCCTTCCTTGACCAGTTCCTTCGTGGCTTCGAGCGTGCCGTGCGGGTCGGGAAGGAGCGTCTTCTTGTCGCCGAGCACTTCGAGTTTGACCCAGCCGGCCCCGGCGTTGCCTTGTTTTTCGAGCAGCTCGCGGCCGAGCAGGCTGACGCGGACGGCGTCGTCGGCACTGAAGCAGCCGGCGGTGTTGGGCAGGATCGTGTAGCGGTCGAGGTCGAGGTGGTCGAGCAGGCTGCGGCCGTCGGCCCCGATAAGGCGTTCGCGGCGGACGGCGACCGTGACAACGCGGCAGCCGCTGGCGTCGAGGGCACGGGCCATCGTTTGCGGGTCCGCGTACTTGCCGGTGCCGGCGAAGAGGCGGTGCTCGAGGCGGTCGAGCGTGACGTGGCCGATCGTCAGCGGGACGGACATGCCGCACGCTATGCGGTAGCATGACGGTCCAAGGCCAAGCGAAAGCAGCCGGCCTCGAACATCGCGTCTCTGCAAAGGCACGAGCACGAGCGGCCGTTCGTGTCGTTTGCGATCCGGCTGGTAGATGGTGAGGCAATCAACGTCGTGCAGCCGGACTTCGTGGCACTGTCGCCGGACGGTCGATCCGCCTTCGCCTTCCGAGCGAGCGGCTCGTCGCAGTTCCTAGACGTGCGAGATATGGTGTCGATCGACCCGCTGTGATCATTTGCAGACGCGTCCCATGTCCGTTGCTTAGCATCCTGCCATGGCCAAACAACGCATCGCGACCATCGATGATCGCCTGGGAGAAATGTTGCGTTCGGAGCCGTTTCAACCGTTTGACCTGAAGAAGAGCGACGGTGACACGATCCACGTCTTTCACCCGGACTACGCGATTCGGTCGCCGGGCGGGCGGACGGCGGTTGTGTTCGATCGTGACGATCACATGCGAATCGTGAACATGCAGCACGTCACCAAAATTGAGCCGCGGAAGCAGCCGGCGAAGAAGAAGGCCAAACGCTAGTCGGCGACGCGGCTACCTTGCCGGCCCTTGCAGAAGCCGTACGTCATCCTCGCGGCGGGCATCGTCGCCCTCTCCACAGCGGTCGTGCTCGTCAAGCTCAGCCAGTTGCCCGTGGCCTTGCTGGCTTCATTACGTCTACTCGGCGGCGCGGCGATCCTGCTGCCGTTCATGCTGCGGGAGCGACGCGTCGCACGGGTGCCGGCGACGCCGATGAAGCTGGTTTTGCTGGCGGCGGTTCTGCTCGCGGCGCATTTCATCACGTGGTTCGTTGGCGTCCGCATGACGTCGGCCGCGAATGCGACGCTTGTCGTGAACCTTTCACCAGTGGTGATGCCGTTCGCCCTGCTTGCGTTCGTCGGCGAGCGGGTGACGCGGCGCGAGGTCGTGGGCAGCATTCTGGCCGTGGCCGGCGTGGCGGTGCTGACGCTCGGCTCGGCGAAAGACGACGACAGCAGCTTCGTCGGCGACCTCATCTGCGTCGGCAGCATGTCGCTGGCCGTCTGCTACATGGTGCTCGCAAGGCGGAACGGGCGCGGCCGGGGCATCTTCGGGTACATCGTGCCGCTCTACGCCGCCGCGGGCTTGTTGTCGCTGCTCTATGCCGCGGCGTCGGGCGACTTTGGGCGGTTGTCGGGTGACCTCAACTGGCCGCGGGAGATTGTGCTCGTGGCCCTGCTCGCCCTCGTGCCGACCGCGTTCGGGCACAGCGTCTTGAACTACGCGATGACGCAGCTCCGCGGCCAGGTCGTGGCGGTGGCGAGCCTGGGACAAGTCGTCTTTGCCGCATTGCTCGCGGTGCCGTTGCTGGGCGAGGTGCCGGCGTGGCCGTTCTACCCGGCGTGCGGGTTGATCGCGGCCGGTGCGGTCGTGGCCGTCGGGCTATGGCCGGGGCGGAAGACGTAGCTCGACCTCGACCGCCGGTTCGCCGAGCGGAGCGACGTCGACGGTGGCGGCGACGTCCGGGTGCCGGGAGAGTGCGACGCGGTGAGAGCCGGCTTCGAGGGCCGGGACGACCGCGATGCCGTCGGCGTCGGACTGGAACGTGTGAATCCACGTCTCTCGCATCCGCGGCCCGTCCGGCCGATCGAGCACGAGCCGCACGCCCGCCGCCGGTTTCCCGCTGTGCTCCAAGACACGAACCCGCACGCCGCCGCCTAGCGGTGCGACGGCCAACTCAACCGCCGCCGGCTCGCCCTCTTCGGGAATGCAGACGCGTCGCGTCTCGCTCAGCCAGATCCCATCGACGGAGGCCTGCACGTCATACTCCATGTCGGGCGTGACGCCGAGGAGCTCGAACCGGCCGCGCTGGGCGAAGGTGCGGAGCGTGAGCAAATCGGCGACGCGAGCCTCCGGATGCACGGGCCGGGCGACGACTTCGACAACGCCCTCGGCGGGCGGCTCGGCATCGCCGACCCGCACCGTGCCGATCAGGTCCGCTGCCGGCGGCAGCGTGATCTCGTCGGGCAACGGCACGTCGGAGAGCGGAAGGATGGTCGCACCACTCTTCCCCGGCACATGCGCGATGAGGAACGGTTTCAGGCCAACCGACTCCCGCCCTGGCAACGCCATGCCGAGGGCGTCGATGTACGGCTCGACAAGTCGCGCGAGCCCCGCACCGTCCGTAAATGCGAAGTTGGTGGCCCGGGCATCTTGCCTGACGAAGTGGATCACATGGACGCCGCTCGCCGCCGCGGTGCCATCGGAATGGCGAACTTGGATCTCGTGTTGCAACGGACGCTGGCGGCTCCAGGAGACGCTTTGCTCCCACTTCGGCCGGGTCGAAGGCCGCGTCGCCGGAGCCGGGCGAGGCTCGATGGGTTCGAGCTCGACGTGCCGTACTTCGTTAGGTTCAAGTTTGTCGATCCAACTCCGGAAGGTCGCCTGGAACGGGTTCGGCTGCCGCTCGCGACCGACCGATGGATGGTACATGATGCCCGGCAGGAGTGGCCCTAGGACGAGTCTGCCGGCCTCGGCGTCGAGGTAATGAACAACTGGCGGAAAAGCATTGAGATCTTTATCAAACGACAACATCATCCCCGTCCTCGCCCAGGATTCGGCGGTCGTCACGAACGGCGGGAAGGTCGCGACGGCCGCGGCGACGTCGATTTCCTGCAGTTCCACAACCGCCGGCCCGTCGTCCGTAAAGTCGATCCTGGTCGGCGGAAACCACTTCCAGTCGGCCAGCTCTTCCTCGGTCGGCAAAGGAGTGTCCGCCCGTTGAAGACGCTCCGAGAGATCGTGAGGATGTTCCGCCGTGAGTTGGTGATAGCTTCCTGTAAGGTCGCGGAAGACGATCCTCCCGTTCATGTCGGTGGTTCCGCTGCGGACCAGCTTTTGATTGAACAACCGCGTCGTAAGCTTCACTTCGGCGAAGACCGGTTTGCCTTCGACGTCAACGAGTCGCACGACGAGATCCTCCGGCCGCGGCGGGTGCGGCTTGAGGTCGTCGAGCGTGTAGCCGGCAGCCTCGAGAAGGTGCGACCGGGCAAGCACGGCCTTCGCCACGCGTTGGACCGGGCGAGCACCGTTGCCAGCGGGACGCTCTTCGTAAACCACACCGTGCAGGCCCGGCCGAACGCGGAGACGGTCGAAGAGCAAGACGCCCGGCGTCGGCTCTTCGCCCTGACTCGCACGCAGGTGTCGGCCGCCGATGATCAGCTCCGCCTTGACGTCCGGCTCGGCATCCTGCTTCACCCGGACCGACAGCGGCTCGCGGAGCGGCGGGAGAACCAACTTTCGCCTGGCGCCAGACTTGCCAACGTAAACCGTGGGCAGCCCCTCGCCGATGTAGCGGCCGGATGGGAGATTCCGAAAACGGACGATGCCGAAGGCGTCGGACTCGCCGGCGGGCTCAAACATCTGCTCAAACGTCTGCCGCAGCTCCGGCAGGCCGGGGATCGACAGGTCGTTCAGCGACACCATCGGCGGGTCCCGTTTCAGCCGGCTCGCCGTCGGGGTCGACGAGCGTCAGATAGACGGTGCTGTTGATGTACCGATCGAGCGTGACATCGACCTCTGCGACCTGCGGATCCTCGATCGGCCGACGATAGCGGACGTTGATCGGCGGCCGATTCGGCACGTGGACGAACAGCTCCCCGCTCCGCGCCGCCGCCGGCCCGCGGATCTCGAAGCGGCCCTTCTCGTCCGTGATGACGAGGCGTTTGTCGACGCCGACGGACCGCACGTAGTGCGTGCGGGCGATGATCCTCGCGTGTCGAATTGGCTTGTCCTGCGTGTCAATGACTGTGCCGCGGGCGAGGACGACCTCCTCGCGATCCGGCTCGACGATTGCCGGAAGAAGCGGCGACGCCCCAGATTCCTGACCTGCAGCCGATACCGCAGCGAGGAGTAGAGTCAGAAAGCCAAGCGTGGTCCCGGTGCTGTACATCGTTGCCAATCTACCAAAAGAAGCTCCGCCTGTGTAGCCTGTGGACATGAGTTCGTCGCTCTACCGGATCCTTAGGGTCATGCTGATTCCCACTGTCCTCATGACGCAGGGCTGCCTGTCGATCGGCGCATTCGAATATGCGAGGGATGATCCGAGGGTTGCTGCTTCGCAGCATGAGATTGCAGTCGCTGCGGACGGGCGACCGGTTCTCGCGTTGCGGACCTTCATTGGTTCCGAGGCCGGAGACTTCTCGCTCGCAGGGCGAGCCGACCGTTGGGTGAGGCTCGACCTGGAACAACAGGATCAGCAGCCGGCGTCTCATCGGGTGGTGGAACTGGAAGGTTTGACGGTCGAAGAGGCAGAGAATCAGGTGCGGAAGCTACCTCTGGTTCGGCAGCGACACTTGTTCGCAACGGCGACACGCCTTCGCGACGAGGTGAGGGCGGTGCGGAAGAACCCACTACAGAATTCGCCTGATGACAAAGCGAAGCAACGACGCGCTGGTGGTCGGCTTGTGCGGATCGGTGGTGGCTTTCAGATATTACTACTTCATAGAGTCGGTGAGCTTGAACCCTACGATGAGGTAGACGCCGCTCTAGCAAGTCCTGCCTCTCCGGAGGAGCTGCGAGAGCCTCAGGTGGTGAAGGTCGCGATCATTCTGCCGCACACGTTCGAGACGACGCCGGGCGACAAGGTGGCGCGGGCAACTACAGGCGCCGTTATGATTCCGTTCGGCATCGTTGGAGACGCGGCTATAGTTTCTGCCGTAGTGGTCGGCGGCGCAGTCGCGGTTGTTGCGTCTCCGTTCCTCGGTGCATACGCCATCGCTGATGAGATCATGCGATAGAGCGCCTTGTCACCCACCGCCGACGAAGGTGACGATTTCGACGACGTCGCCGGCTGCGAGGGCTTCGTCATAGCGGTCGCCGCGGCGGAGGCGGCGGTTGACTTCGACGGCGACAACCTGCGGCGATAGGCCAGCGGCTTCAAGCAGGTCGGTGATGGTCGTCGCCGCTGCAACCGCTCGCTCCTCGCCGTTGACGGTGATCGTGATGGTCGGCGGATCCTCGTTCATGTCGTCTTCTGCGGCCTCGGTATTTGCGGCAGCGATCCGCCGCTCCTACGTTATCGCCCTTGCCGCGCATCCGGCGCAGGCGACTTTCCCGCTCCACCCGCACCCCGGCACGCCACGTGTTTCTCGATCGCTTTCTGGGCATGTTCAGCGTCGACCTGGGCATCGACCTGGGCACTGCCAACACCCTCGTCTGCACCAGCGGCGGCGGCATCGTCCTCAACGAGCCCAGCGTCGTCGCCGTCAGCACCAAGACCGGCCGCGTCCTCAAAAACGGCATGGCCGTCGGGCACGAGGCCAAGGAAATGATCGGCAAAACGCCCGGCGGCATTGAAGCCGTCCGGCCGTTGAAGGACGGCGTCATCAGTGACTTCGAGGTCACCGAGGCGATGCTGCGGTACTTCATCCGCAAGGCCGTCGACAAGCGATGGGTCAGCCCGCGTGTCGTCATCGCCGTGCCGGGCGGGATCACGCCGGTGGAGAAGCGGGCGGTCAAGCAGTCCGCCGAGCGGGCCGGGGCGCGGCGGGTTTACATCGTCGCCGAGCCCTTCGCTGCGGCGATCGGAGCGGGTCTGCCGGTGAGCGATCCGACCGCGAGCATGATCATCGACATCGGCGGCGGCACGACGGACGTGGCGATCATCAGCTTGGCCGATGTGAGCGTCAGCGAGAGCGTTCGCGTGGCCGGCGACGACTTCGACGAGGCGTTGATCAGCCACATGAAAAAGACGTACAACATGGCGATCGGCCCGTCGACGGCGGAGCGGATCAAGCTGCAGATCGGCAGTGCCGGCCCGGCCGAGGGGCTCGACGAGGACGCGACGATGGTCGTCCGCGGCCGCGACATCATCGGCGGCCTGCCGCGGAGCGAGACGGTGAGCGTCCACGAAGTCCGCGACGCGCTCCAGGAGCCGGTCGGTCTGATCGTCGAAGCCGCCACGAAGGCGCTCGAAGCCTGCCCGGCGGAACTGGCGGCGGATCTGGTCGAAAACGGCTGCACCCTCGCCGGCGGCTCCGCCCTGCTACGCGGCCTGCCGGCGGTGCTGTCGAGCAGCACGGGCCTCACGACGCGGATCGCCGACGATCCTCTGACTTGCGTCGCCCGCGGGACCGCGATCTTTATCGACAACCTTGAGACCTTCAAGGAGACGATGGAGAGCGACGAGGACGATTACTAGCCGAAGCGTTACGCCAGCGGCGGCGGGACAGCATTGCCCGCCTGTCGTTCGCGGCGAGCCTGGACGAAGGAGTAGATCCCGAGTACGAGCAGCGTCAGGCTCAGCAGGAACATGCCGAAGACGGTGAGCTTCGTCAGGGCCGACGATGCGACTTCGGTGTTGAAGATCCGCAGCACCATCGGCGGGATCGCAGCGGCGATGCCGAGCAAGGCGAAGATCATTGCGGCGTGCATCGCGTGCTTCGTCGCCGACTCCTTGGCCATGGCAACGGCCCCGAGCAGCAGGATCGGCACGCCCGGCAGCAGCGGGCCCAGTGCCGTGGCCGAGCCGCTGCCGGCGAAGTAGCCGACGAGCGCGAGCACGACGAGCAGGCCGCCAATCACGAGGGCAATCACGGGCATGTTGCGAATCATGCGGCAGTTATAGAGCCGACGTACGATCGGCCGTGCCAAAAGGCGATGCGACACCCCTCGACCTCGACCTCAAGCGGGACGAGCGGCTGCGTGTCCGCTGGTCCGACGGCAGCGCGAGCGAGCACACGATCGTCCAGCTGCGACAGCTTTGCCCGTGCGCTCGCTGTCGGATGATCCGCGAGGGGCGAGATCCGCACCTGCTGACGATCCCCAGTGAAGCGCCGCCCGGGCCGAAGCGACTAAGCCTGAGCGTGATGCCGGCGTCGGCGGCGACGACGGGGGATGTCGCGGTGACGAAAGCCGAGCCGGTCGGAAATTACGCTTTGCGGCTGACGTTCAGCGACGGGCACCAGGGCGGGATCTACTCGTGGGCGTACCTGCGGGAGCTGGCGGACGCCTAAACCGCCAGGTCCGCTAACCAAGGTGCGGCTTCGCGTGTCAAGATGGGCAAGGTGCGATGCCGATGACGACGAGGAAGCCGGGGGCGTCTCGGCAAGTTGGCAAGGTCGGCATGCGCGGGTAGATTGGGCGGCGGTCGCCCACGAGGTGCGGGCGTCCGTGGCCCGTTCGGCATTCGCCGGACGCACGTGCTGGCAAGGCCGCTTCCGCAGGCATGGCCGCACCCGCGCCACCCGCGTCGTTGCCCGTGTGGCAGTTTCGAGACAGGACGAGATGAAGACGGTCTACACCACCGGCGAAGCAGCAGAAGTCTGCCAAGTCAGCCAGCAAACCATCATTCGCTGCTTCGACGCGGGCCGCCTCAAGGGCTTTCGCGTGCCCGGCAGCAAGTTCCGCCGCATTCCGCACGATGCGCTTGTCGACTTCATGCGGGCCAACGCGATCCCGGAGGACAATCTAGCCGCAGGGTCGCGGGCGCGGGTGCTCGTGGTGGACGACGACCCGGAGATCGTCGAATTGCTCTCGGACGTTCTCGACCGCGACGGCCGGTTCGAGGTGCACACGGCCGGCACGGGCTACGAGGCCGGCATGCTCACGAGCGAGCTTCGGCCGGACCTGTTGCTTTTGGACTACCTGTTGCCCGACATCAACGGCAACGCCGTCTGCCGGGCGGTGCGGGAGAAGGCGGAGCTTTCCGACACGCGGATCATCCTGCTCAGCGGTGCCGCCGACCCACGGGAGGTCGAGGAGCTGATGAACGCCGGGGCGGATGCCTTCGTCCGTAAGCCGTTCGACATCGAGCAGCTCGTCGCGAAGATCGCGGCGATGTTGCAGTTGGCTTGAGTCGCCGCCCGATTTGTAGCGTTCGATAAGGAAGCCCACGAGCAGAGCCCGTGAGCTAGATCACTGTTACGGAAAGATCGGAAACCTTCAGGAGCACGTCTGCATCGCGGGAACCCGTTCGATCTTCACTCGACGTCGCGGACGATGAGCGTGCGGGCTTGATCGACCGGAAGTCCCATCGCACCGACGGCGGTGGCGGCGGCGGTGCGGACGTCGTTGCTGACGTCGGTGTTGGCGGCAACTTCGAGGAGACGTTCCGTATCGGAACGGCTCAGCTGATTGCCGACCCGCTTGGCCGACGTTGCGAGGCCGGTGAAGGCGGCGACGCGGCTGGACTCCGGGGCCGCGTCGTCTTCACCGAGGTCGAGCAGTGCCTGTTGCGGCTCGGAACCGTCGAGAAGCGCGACGACTTCGGCCGCAAGTTCCTGGACTTCGGGCCGCTCGTCGTCGAGGGCGGCGAGCAAGGCGTCCTCGCCGCCGCGGAGGCTCAGGATGCTGCTGCCCAGGCCGATGCGGCGGAGCTGTTCGCCGGCCCGCATGGCCAGTTCGGTCGCGCCGCCCTCGTCCATCGGCAGCGAGCCGACCTGCTCGCGGGCAGCATCGACGGCTGAGACCAGCGCGTCACCTTCTGTCTCACCCGTCGAGGCGATCGTCGGATCCTGATTCGCCAGCCGGTCGTACCGCGGCAGGTCGCTGAGGATCAGCTTCGCCGAGCCGGCCAGCTTGTTCTCGCCGCCGGCGCGGTTGAGCGCAGTGTCGACGCGGGCATCACCGAGGTCGCCGTCGAGGACGAACACGTCCACGCCGGCGAGGGACGAAAGCTGCTCGAAGGCGGCTTCGACGGTCGGGACGGCTTCGACGCGGTACTGGGTCGAGAGTGTCGCGACCATCGCATTCCGCTGTTCGTCATTCGGCGTCACCAACAGAACCGTCGGCTCCCCGGTCTGCAGGAGCGACTCGGCGAGGATCGGCACGACCTGCTCGCTGCCGCTGACGGCACTCGTGGGCAGCGCCTGCGCGATGGCCATGGCGGCCTCGGTGCGCACGCGGCGGTCGGGGAAGTTCATGGCCTGAGTCAGTGGCGTTTCGCCCTCGCTGAGCGTGCTTTGGCCGATCGTCTGCTGCATCGAGCGAACGGCGGCTAAGGCGACGGCGGCGGCGTCGTAGCGACTCTCCGGCGGCAGCGACCGCTCGGCGGCGGCGCGGGCAAGGACCGCCTGCAGATACGGCACGCCGGCCTGGGCGCCGTAGTAGGTCGCGGCGGGATCTTCGTCGGGTCGACTCGGATCCGTCGCACCTTCGGGCAGCTCGATCTCGCGGCGGTAGTTGCTGGCGAGCCAGAGCGACAACGCCTCATCCTGCACCTGCTGCGGTGCCGGACGATCGCCCTGGCTGAGCTGCAGCGTCTTCGCTGCGGCCTCCATGGCCATGACCTCGTCGAAAATCACCTCCGGCACGATGTCGGCGTCGAGCGCGTCGCCCGACCACTTCCACGCCGGGGCATCTTCGAAGCGTGGGTCGTCCTGAATATCGCCGCGACGAAGCCAGAACTGTTCGGCGAGCTTGCGGTATTCGGTCGCAGCGGTGCTGCCGCCGGTGTAGCCGAGTTGGCCCAGGGCGCGGTCAGTCGATTGCTGCACCTGAAAGCCGCGACCGGCTTCGCTTTGCTCCAGCAGGTGCGGGACGGCATCGGGATAACCCAGCTCGCCGAGCAGCCGGGCGACTTCCGCGACGAGGCCGTTGTCGGGGCTGTCAAGGGCGGCGGTCAGCGGAGCAACGGCGTCGCGGCCGAGCGACACGATCGCGCGGCGGACGGGTCCGTGAAGCTCCGACCGTGCCGGATCGTCCAGTGTGTTCAGCAGCGGCGCGACAGCAAACGCGCCGCTGCGGCGAAGGTTGGCGACCGCGTTTTGGAATGCCAGGCCGCCGTTGCCGAGACGTTGGACCTGTTCATCGAGGAACTCCGGGTCGGTCGCGCGGGCCTGACGGCCCTCGTTGATGCGGTCCTGCAGGCGGCCGACGACGTCGCTGATCTCGTCGCGGCTGCGGAAGATTGCCAGCCGCTGGTCGAGCTGGCCGTAGTTGCGGATCTCGCGGGCGCGAAGGCGGTGGACTTCGCGGAAGGCATCGAGCAGCGACTGCGGATCCGGGTCGCTGGCGAGGATCTCTTCGCCGGTCGACGCGGCGGCGGCGAGCGACGCGGGCGAGGCGATGCTGGCGGCGTGGTAGAAATCTTCGACGAGGCCGAGCAGCTGCGGATCGACCTGCGCGTCGGCATTGCTCTGCGCGAGGGCGGGCGAGGCGGTGAGCGAAGCCACGCCCAGAACGGCGGCGGCCAGCAACGCGGTGCGAGCGCGGCGGTGGGTGGCGGGACGGCGGATCGCGAGGGGCGTCTGGCTCATGCGGTCGGGGTCGGCACGGCCGCCAGGGCAACAGGTGCGGCGGCGGCGGGTAAGACGTCGGGCGGTCGCCGGCGTCGGAGGCGGGGGCGGCCGCCTGTGCGGCCACGCGGCAATCGTCCCGCCGCCACCGGCAGGTGTCAAGCCGCAGCCTCGTCCGATCCGCCCGCAACGCGTTCTCGGACGCACGACCCGCCCAAGGCAAGCGACTAA
>CAYQCT010000031.1:0-4547 GCA_964416015.1 uncultured Tepidisphaerales bacterium | reverse complement strand
CGCATGCCCAACGAGTCGGATCCTAAATTGCAGCCCGACCAGAGCACGGACGACGTCGTGCCCGTTCAGGCGACGCCCGTCGCTCCCGGCGGCCGGCCCGGGGAAGTCGCCCCGGCCGATCCGCAACAACCCGAATCGACGACCGGCACCGGCGGCGTTCTCGACGACACCGCCCTCGGACGAGGCGTCCAGCGCTTGCCCGAGTACTTCAAGGACTACGGCAATTGGCTCGTCGTCGCCTTGCTCGTCCTGGCTGCCCTGCTCTGGTGGAACCGGCTTCGCGGCGACACTGCCGATCAGAATCGCGTCGCGGCCCGCGTGCAGCTTGCCGAGATGGAGCGGGCCGTGCAGCTCGTGCGCAGCCTCGCTCGTGTTGCCCCGGACATGACCGCCGACCAGGTGAGTGAGCAGGTTGCGGAGCTGGACGGCGTCATGGCGCAGGCGGGCACGATCGTCCAGGACGCCGCCGAGGCCGACGGTCTGCTGGCGCGGGCGGAACGGCTGCGTGGGGATTATCACTGGTATGTCGCGACGCTCCCGACGCCGCGCCCGTCGACGCGGCCGGCGGACGAGGTCGCCCCGCTACCGGTAGCCGAGGACCGGCTGGCTGAGGCGGAGAAGGCGTATCGGCAGACGGTCGAAGCATTTCCGGAGCAGGGCCGCAACGCCTACATCGCGCAGTTCGGCCTGGCCGCCGTCGCGGAGGAGCGTGGCAACTTCGAGGCGGCGCGGGCTGCGTATGACGCATTGCTGGCCGACGACACGTTGCCGCCGATGCCGCGAAGTTATGCGAAGCTTCGCAAGGATTTTCTGGACCGTCTGCCCGCCGAGCCGCGGCCGGAGACGCCGCTGGACCTGGGCCTGCGTCTGGACGAGTCGATGCCGTCGGACGGGACGTCGCTGTCGGAGCTGCTCTCGCGGCCCGACACGCCGACGACGCGGCCGGGCGAGTGAGCCTTCCTACGTTGATGGAGTGAACCGGCCTGCCGAGATTGATTTGCCGGACGGCGACGAGGACGAGCTGGAAGTCGGGCACGTCGACGAGTCGCACGGCATGCCGCCGCCGGGCCCGGACGTGCCGCCACGGCGGATGGAGTTTCGGCCCAGCCGCGACCTCGACAGCCGCCTCGACCGCTACCTCGTCGACCGCATCGGCTACCTCAGTCGGGCAGAGATCCAGCGATTGATCAAGGAGAAGGCCGTCACCGCCAACGGCAAGCCGGTGCGGGCGAGCCACAAGCCGCGGCAGGGCGAGGAGATCGTCGTCACCGCCCCGCCGCCGCGGAAGACGGAGATCGAGCCGGAGCCGATCCCGATCGACGTCGTCTACGAAGACGACCACCTGCTGGCGATCAACAAGCAGGCGGACCTCATCATTCACCCGGCCCGCGGCGTCTGGCACGGCACGCTCGTCAACGGCTTGCTCCACTACGCCAAGACCTGGAGCAAGGTCCGCGGCGACGAACGGCCGGGCATCCTGCACCGCCTCGACCGCAATACGACCGGCGTCATGCTCGTCGCCAAGACCGACGAGGCGCACTGGCGGATGGCGCGGCAATTCGAGAACCGGACGATTCAGAAAACGTACCTCGCCCTCGCCCACGGCGTGCCGCAGCTGACGGGCGATGTCATCGACATGCCGATCGGGCCGGACGCGTACGTCCGTGAGCGGATGGCCGTCCGCAAGCCGCAGCACGGCGGCAAGCAGGCGACGACGCAGTTCGCCGTCGAAGAAACCTTCACGAAGCCGGCCGGCGACTACGGCCTGACGCTCGTCCGCGGCGACAAGGCGAACGACCAGGGTCATCGCGAGCCGCCGCCGGGCTTCAGCCTGATCCGTCTCAAGCCGCGGACCGGGCGGACGCACCAGCTCCGCGTGCATCTGTCGTGGAAGGGCCACCCGATCGTCGCCGACACGATGTACGGCGGCCGCATCGCGGAGTACCACGTCGACGGCCAAACGCAGCACCTGGCCCGGCAGGCCTTGCACGCGGCCGAGATCAGCTTCATCCACCCGCGAACGCTGCAACGGCTCACGTTGAAGGCCCCGCTGCCGCCGGACATCACGGCATTGCTGGAGCACCTGCGGTCGCATCAGCCCAACCCGTGACTCCGGAGTCAGCCGAGGTCGGATCGTCCGTGTGTGTCACCAGGAGCGGTTGCGCCAGTACCTTCCGGCGGCATGGCGACGAAGCGTCCGAGTAAAATCGTGACGAGGCCTTGCAGATTCGGCAGCAGACGCCAACATGGCGTTCGAACCGGCCGTCGCACCACACGACGTCCCCGCCGCCGAGGCTGCCTCGGCTTGTTTGGAGAGATAGAACATCATGAAGACTCTGCCCTTGCTCGCCGCCGTCGTTGCGGTTACGCCCGTCGTTGCTTCTGCCGGTCTCAGCCGTTCGGCTGCCGACACCATTGCCTACGCGGAGTCGCCCCGCGCTGTCGCCGCCGAATCGCTCGTCGCCGACGGTTTCACCGGCTTTGAGGCACCGGATTTTGGTCCGGGCAGCATCGACGGACAGAACGGCTGGAACGTCTCGTCGTTTACCGACGGCACCGACGCTGCGATTGCGACAGTCTCAGAGGTCAATCCGGCCGACGGGTTGCAGCACCTCCGTCTCGAGGATCAGCCACTGATCGCGAATGGCGAGATCACCGGTGCGTTCAGCCCGACGCTCTCGAGCCCGGGGTCGTTTCTCTCGGTCGACGTGAATATTTCCAACTTTGGCGGCTCTGATTATCGGATTCAGCCGCAGACGCCCAGTGCTCAGGTTTTGACCGCAGTCTACCAGATTCGCTTCAACGGCGACATTCGTGTCGTCGACACCGACGGCCTGGGCGGCCTCGTCTTCGTTGATACGGGCGTCAACTTCACTCCGGGCGTCTACCAGAATTACACGATGGTCTTCAACCCGACGAGCATCGAGTACTTCCTCGACGGTAACCTGATTTACACCGGCGACGTCATTACGGAGACCTTCTTCGAAGAGATCTACATCAACTCCGACAACTTCGCCCTTACCGGCGAGACCGGCGACTTCGACAACGTCTCGACGGTCGTCCCCGAGCCGGCGACCGCGGGTCTGCTGGGCCTGGCCGGCATCGCCGCCCTGCGTCGACGTCGCGCTTGAGGCACAGCGCGTGTTGCACAACCTTGCTCATCGGCCGCCGCGGCGAACCCGCGGCGGTCTTTCTCGTTCTACCTCTCCTTGCAACTTTCGATCCCCCTCAATCAGCCCGAGAAACGCCTCGCCCTCGCCGGTCCTGCCGATCGGCACCTCAAGCAGCTCCGCGAGACCTTCGACGTCGGCATCACCCTCCGCGGCGACGAGCTCCGCGTGACGGGGCCGAATGAGGACGTCGGCGCGGCGGCGCGTGTACTTGAGGGCATGCAGGCCCGGCTGCGACGCCGCGAGTTCCTTAGCAGCGACGACGTCAGCGACAGCATCGTCGAAGTCCGCGAACGCGACCTGAAACAACAGGACCAGTCCGGCGGCGACGGCATCGACGTCTTCGCGCGAGGCACCCGCGTTCGGCCCAAAACCGATGGCCAGCGGGCGTACGTCCGGGCCATTCGCGAGCACGACCTGACCTTCTGCACCGGCCCGGCCGGCACGGGTAAGACGTACCTCGCCGTCGCTGCGGCCGCCGCGATGCTCAAGAGCCATCGCGTCAAGCGGATCGTCCTCGCCCGGCCGGCCGTCGAAGCAGGCGAGCGGCTCGGCTTCCTGCCAGGCGACATGGCGGCGAAGGTTAATCCGTACCTGCGGCCGTTGCTCGACGCGCTCAACGACATGATGGATATCGAGCAGGTCAAGCGGTTCATGATGAACGACGTGATCGAGGTCATCCCGCTCGCCTTCATGCGCGGCCGGACCTTCAACGACTGCGCCGTTATTCTCGACGAGGCCCAGAACACGACCGCGTCGCAAATGCTGATGTTCCTGACCCGCCTCGGCCACGACAGCAAGATGGTCGTCACCGGCGACCCGCGTCAGACCGACCTCGACCCGGACCAGACGAGCGGCCTGTCGGACGCCCTGTCGCGGCTGCAGAACGTGCCCGGTATTGCCCACGTGCACCTCGATCGTGCCGATATCGTCCGACACCGGCTGGTGCAGAACATTGTGACGGCGTACGAAGAAACTGGCGGCCCGGTGGCGTGAGTTTTGGAAGTTCGACGGCGCGCGTTTAGCATCATCGGCTCCCGCGGCACCGTCCGCGACCTGCATGGATCCCTTCGATTCCAAACCGGCCAAGTCGCGTCGCCGCGAGATCCGCGACGAAGTCCGCCGCCGTCGGCCGGGCGGGATCGACTCGCTCCGCAAGCTCGGCAGCGTCGTCCGTGAGCAGAACCTGAAGCCGTCGCTGATGGTGGCGATCGCCTTCGCGGTGCTGGCGTCAGCGGTGTTGATGCTGCGGCCGAAGGTCGTGCCGCAACGGGAGGGGCAGTTGCTTCGCGGGCCGGTGACGGCCCGGGTCGATTTTGCCGTGTTGGACGAGCAGCGGCTCGAACGCGTGCGGCAGGCGGCGGCGGAGGCGCAGCC
>CAYQCT010000030.1:24295-24530 GCA_964416015.1 uncultured Tepidisphaerales bacterium | reverse complement strand
GGCCGCGCTTGCCGTCCGTGCGACCGACCCGTTGCTCCGCCGCGGCTTCGACGCCCGGCTCGTCGCCACCGCCGCCCGCTTCGGCGAGGCCGGCTCGGCCGACGTTGCGTTCACCGTCGCCGGCCAGACGGTCGAGACGACGCCGATCACCTTGGCTGCCGAGCCGACGGAAGTCGTCGCCGGGCCGCGGGCGTTGGCGGCGCTCGACGACGGCCGGCCGCGGGTCGTCATCGCG
>CAYQCT010000030.1:22882-24219 GCA_964416015.1 uncultured Tepidisphaerales bacterium | reverse complement strand
GTCATCGCGCAGGTTACTGGTGACGATGCGTTGCCGGCCGACGACGTGACACGGCGGGTCCTGCGGGCGACACGTGAGTTGCCGGTGCTCGTCGTCGAAGGCCAGCTCGCCGGAGCGGCGGCCCTGGGCGGGCGGTCGCTCGTCGCCACCGCGCTCGATCCCGGCGAAGGCGGCTACCTGGCCGTCGACCGCGTCGGCGACCTCGAGCTCGGCACGCGCCCGCTCGACGGCTACCGCGCCGTCGTCCTCGACGGCGTCGGCGGCCTCGGCGACGCGGCCGCCGACCAGCTCGCCCGCTTCGTCCGCGGCGGCGGGGCCCTCGTCAATTTTCTCGGCGAATCGACCAGCCTCGACAACGCCAACGGCCCGCTCGCCACCCGCGGCCTTGTCCCCGGCCGCCTCGTCGGTCGCATTCGCCCCGAATCCTCCGTCGCCTTCGCCTTCGATCCGCGCAACGCTCATCCGTACCTCGAAGCCTTCGCCGGCGTCGACCGCAGCGGCCTCGACGCGCCCGTCGTCCGGCAGTTCTGGCAGATCACGCCCGACGCCGGCGTCGACCGCGTGCTCGCCTTCGGCACCGCCGACGAGGACCCGGCGATCCTGCTGCACACCCTCGGCGGCGGCCGAATTGTGACGGTCGCGACGAGCGCGAGCGATGCCGAGTGGACGCTCTTGCCGATGGTCGACAACTACGCGGCCTTCCTGCACGAACTCGTGCGGTCCGCCTTAACCGACAGCGCCGCGGGCGGGACGGCGTGGCAGACGATCGACGTCGGCGACGTGCTCCGCGTCCCGCCCGCCGCCGATTTGCCGCCGGGCGTCGTGCCGCGGCTGCGGGTGGGCGAGGCGACCCCCACCCTGCCGCTGCGGCCGGGCGACGTGGCCGGATCTTGGGAAGTTGACGCGCCCGAGGAGCCGGGCGAGTACGAGCTGATCGCCGGCGAGACCCGCCTTCCGATCGCGGTCAACTTCCCGGCGACGGAGTCTGATCTCCGCCGTGCCACGCCCGACGCGATTCGTGCCGCCCTCGGCGGGATCGAGCTGTCCTCGTTCGACCTCTCGCCCCGAACCGCCGCCGCCGCGGAATCGGACGACCGCCCCGACTGGGGCTGGCCGCTGCTGGCAATCGTGCTGTTGCTGGTCGGTGCCGAGACGGGTTATGCCGCCTACCTCGGCCGCCTCCGCCGCTGAATCTCGCGAGCGACACCGGACACGAGGCACGACCGTGAGGGAGAGCGATCGCGGGACGCGATGTCCGGGGCGAACACGGACCGATATCGGCTTCGCCGACAGCACTCCCTCACGGTCGTGCCTCGTTACGAACACCAACCTGATAA
>CAYQCT010000030.1:17826-22872 GCA_964416015.1 uncultured Tepidisphaerales bacterium | reverse complement strand
CCCGCCTTCGCCTGCTCCCGCTGCGGCTACGACCTGCGGGCCACACCCGCCGACGGCCGCTGCCCCGAGTGCGGCCAAGCCGTCGCCGTTTCGGCCGAAGTCGCCAAGCTGCCAATCCGGCCCGCCTGGCACGAGAGCGACCCGCGCTGGCGGCGCAATGTCCTGCTCGGCCTCTGGGTCCTGACGCTCCTGCCCTTGCCGACCGTCCTCCGCGAGACCGGCGTCGCCGCCCGGCTCCGCATCCCGGCCCTCTTCGAACCCGGCAGCTGGACTCGGCCGCTGGAGGACTCTCATCTCTACCTCTTCGACCCGGCCCTGACGTTCTTCATTGGGACGATGCTTCTGCTCACGCCCGAACGCGGCCGCCGTCATCATTGGACGGATCGTCTGCGGCCGTGGGCGATAATCGCGAATGTTATTCTATTGGGTCTCACGATCGCGAACCATTCGCTCGTACATGGTCTTGTGCTAACCGGAATTGCCGGTTCTCTCACCGACGTGCCACTTCAGTATCAGCCTTAGTATCTGGATCTCGTTCGCGAGCTATCGCTCGTCCTGATCTATTACGGACCTCAAGTGAAGACGGCGGAATCGTCACATCTTGTCGGCGTGATCCTCATGTCGATGTCGGCGCTTGTTGTATTGGCGGTCGTCAGGCAAATCCACGCCGCGGCTGGACATCGGTATGCTCTGTGGGTTCTTGCACTTCCTCTCGCCCTTCTCGCTGGCCTTGCCGTGATCCAGCTCGTTGCCGCGCCTGCATCCTATTCTAAATTATCAATGGCTTCGGCTCTGCCTTACGGCATTTACTACTTTGAGACGAAATTGGCACGGCCGACGGCAGGAGCTTACCTGCCGTGGGTCGGACGAGGTGTGCCACGCGGAGCATTTCTGCACGTTGAAGCCGCCAAGTGGGCAGCAGTGCTTCTTTCCGCCGCAGTAGTGACCGTCCTGCAGATCAGAGCGGCACGACGACCATCACAGTGCAAGTAGGGTGGGCTTCAGCCCACCATCTGCCAGCCGACGGTGGGACGGGGCCCACCCTACGCCGCGCCGACGGGCAGCGGAGCCGGCAGGTGCGGGTCGTCGGGCCGGGGCGGGTTGGCGACTTCGACGTGTTGGCCCCACCAGGCGTCGAAACTCTGGCGGATGCTGAAGCGGCCCGCGCGGGCGAGGCTGGCGGAGCGCATGCAATCCAATCGCGGCTGGTCGCCGAGAAGGCGGTGCATCGCGTCGGCCCACGTCGCCGCGTGCCGCTCGTCCGTCGCCGGCAACACCAGGCCCGTCACCTTGTCCTCGACCGTCTCCTTCGGCCCGCCCTCGGGACTCACCAGGCACGGCAGCCCGCACGCCTGGGCCTCCATCACCACCTGCCCGAGCGTGTCCGTCCGACTCGGGAAGGCGAACAGGTCGCTCGTCGCGTACAACGCCGGCAGCTGGCAATCGTCCAGATAACCTGGAAAAAAAGCGGGCAGGCCACGCAGCAGAGCCTGCATCCTCTCGCGGTACGGCCCATCGCCGGCGACGACGAGGCAGACGTCGTCGCGTCGGCCGCAAAGCTGCCGAAAGGCGGCCGCGAGCAGGGGAAGATTCTTTTCGACGCTGACCCGGCCGGCGTACAGGACGACCCGCGGCGTCCGCTGCGGATCGACGCCGGCGTGTCGCAACGCCTCGACGTCGCGCTGGTCCGGGCTGAACTTCGACAGATCGATGCCCGGCCGAATCTGGCGAACGTTCGTCTCGGGCACGCCGAGGTCGCCGAGCTTGAAGCGATAGGCGGCGCTGCGGCTGAAGACGGTCGCTGGTTGGCCGTAGAACCACCGCATGAAGTGTGCCGCGTTGCCGGCTTGGCGGTGGTCGCCGGTGATCTTCTCGACGTAGGCCGGGAAGTCCGTGTGATACGTCGCGAGCACCGGCACGCGTAGCATCTTCGCCGCCGCCAATCCGAGCAGGCCGACGGGGCCGGGCGTGCTGACATGAATCGCGTCGAACTGCTCGCGGTCCGCCCACGCCAGGATCTCCAGCGGCGGCGGAATGTTGACCTTGAGCCCTTCGTACATCGGCATCGGCCGACTGACGAGCGGCTCGAAGTTGTGCCGGAACGGCGCCTCGTCGCGGCCGTGCCGGACGTCTTCCTTCGGCACGCTCGTCACGACCGACAGCTCCCGGCCGCTGTCGCGGGCGAGTCGGCCCATGTCGCGGATGAACCGCGCCACGCCGTTAACGTCGTCGAAGGTGTCGGTGAAGAGCGCGACCTTCAGCCGATCGCCACGCCGCCGCACGTCCTGCCGCGTCAGGCTCGGCAGCAGGCGACGCTCCTTGTTCTGATGAAAGAGCGCGAAGTAGTGCGGCGCCAGGACGAACTGTTGTGCGAGCGCGGCCCCGATCGCGTCGAAGATGCCGACGTAGCTGGCGCGGTCGACGCTGCCCTCGAACGCGCGGACGATGCCCTGCGAAACGTCGCGGTTGACATCGTGGACAAAGCGGAGCATTGCGTCGTGATTGCCCAGCGGCGGCAGACCACGGTCGAGCTCGGCAACGAGCTGCGGGTGTTGCGGCAGACGCTTCTTGACGCTTTCGACGAACAGATCCTTGATCAGCCCGCTGGTCTTGACCTGCGGCGGCTCGCCCGGCTTGAACCGCGCGGCGACGTTGCGGCGGAGCTTGCGAACCTTGCCGCGGGCGGCGAGCAGGACGAGCTGCAACTTGCCCGGCCGCGTTCGTTCGCCGACGAGCGCCTGCATGAGCGTCGCCGGCAGGTTGGCCGTGTTGCCGTTGGCTTCGAGCATCGTCCGCGTGTAGTAGCGGATCGCGACGCCCCAGAAGGTGTGCGCAAGTTTCGCGCTCGTCCCCGCCTCGCCACCGGGCCGCGTGCGGCCCTGACGGATTGCTTCGAGCACGTCGTCGACGCTCGCCACGTCGGCAGGAAACTCCGTCCACGTCCGCCCGATGTTGAGCAGGCCGTGGTCGTCACTGCCGGCCGTCCGCCCCTTCTTCCACGGCTCGGGCCAACGCGGCTCGAGCTCGTGGACGCGACTGAGCCGCCTGATCTCCGCCTCGTCGAGACTGTCCAGCAACGGCTCGAATGCCTCGCGGTGCAGGCCGGAGTGAGCACCATTGAGGCACTCGAAGCTCTTGAAGAGAAGGAGCAATCGCTCGACGTGCCAGCGTTCGAGCTTGTCGTTCTGCCGGTAAATCGGGTGGGCGACGCTGTGGGCAAGGCCATGCTCGACGAAGTAGTCGGCCACGTCGTAGAGGTTGGTCGCGAGGCGTTGCAGGTCGTCGTGCTGCTGCCGGGTCAGGCCGTAGACGAGGACGTGCATCTTGCAGCCGTCCTCGGGGAACCAGCAGGTCAGTTCCTCGCCGACGAGCACGCCCGGCAGGTGGCGGACGGTCTCGACGCCGGCGATCGAGTCGTGGTCGGTGATGGTGACGAAGTCCATCCCGCGGCGGAGCGCCTGCGCGTAGACGTCGGCCGGCTTGGAGTAGGACTCCGGGCAGCCGATCATGTTCAGCGCGGCCTCGCCGGTCTTGTTGCTGGCCTCGCTGTGGCAGTGCAGATCCGCCCGCACCGCGTGGCCGGTCGGCAGGGCCCGCATCGCATCACCGGCCATCGCCAGGACGTCGCGTGCCTCGGCGAACGGGTCGTCGGGGTGGTTGCCGGTTTCGCGAAGGCGGTGGGCCATGACGTGCGGGAGAACCCCGTCGCAGCCGACCGGCCGCGGCAGGTTGCGGTCAGCCTACCACACGTGCTGACGATCGGGAAGGTGCAGCGGCCGCGCGTCAGGTACGATGCGGCGGTGTTCCGCCGCGCCGACATCCTCGCCCGACGCGACGAGATCCTCGCCCTGGCCCGCCGCCACGGCGGCACCCGCGTCCGCCTGATTGGGTCCGTCGCGCGGGACGAGGCGACGGAGGAGAGCGATGTGGACTTCGTCGTCGACTTCGAGCCGGAGCGGTCGCTACTGGATCAAGGCGGATTGCTGATGGACCTCCGCAAGTTCCTCGGCTGCAAGGTTGACGTTGTCTCGGCCGGCGGCGTCCGCGGCCGCTTTGCGGCACGTGTCGAGGAAGAAGGTGTAACGCTGTGAGACGAGATCAGGATCGACTTCTTGACGTTCTCGATGCGATCAAGGTCATCGAGGAGTATCAGCCGACGGATCGTGCTCATTTCGATCGCGAGCCGATGCTGCAATCTCACCTCTTTCGACACATCATGATCATCGGTGAGGCGGTCTGGAAGCTAAGCCCACCTTTGAAGTCAAAGCACCCGGAGGTGCCTTGGGAACAGGTGCAGGGAATGCGGCACGTGCTGGTCCACGATCACTTCCAGATTGACTGGAACCGGATCTACAGGGTCGCGACGCAGAGCGTCCACGAGCTGAAGCCGCACATTCAGGCGATGCTGCGCGATGTGGAAGATGAAATGCAGAAGGAGAAGGACAAAGACAGATGAAGCAGCCTTCGCGGCGGTCGCATTAGTCAGGGCCTGATAGAGAAGCCAGCGTCGCGGCGGCGCGGCCGGTGGAGACGGCGGAGCGGACAGTCGCAAGGGCGTCTTCAACGTCCTCGCTGCCGCCTGCGACGACAACGGCGGCCGCGGCGTTAAGCAGAACGGCATCAGTGGCGGGACCTTCTTCGCCATCAAAGACGCGGCGGATGATGGCGGCGGACTCGGCGGGCGAGGCGGCTTGCAAATCCTCGACGCGGCCGCGGAGGCCGAGTGACTTGGGGTCGAAGGGCCACGTGCGGACGCGGCCGTCGGCGACTTCGCTGACCCGCGTCGGCACCTCGCAGGCGAGGTCGTCCTGGCCGTCGTCGCTGTGCACGACCCACGCCCGCTCTGTGCCAAGGCGGAGCAGGGCGATCGCGAGCAGCTCCGTGTGCTCCGGCCGGCTGACGCCGAGGAGTTGCCGGCGGACGCCGGCCGGATTCGTGAGCGGTCCGAGCAGGTTGAAGATCGTTGGCACGCCCAGCGCCTGTCGGATCGGGGCGGCGTGCCGCATCGCCGGGTGGTGGTTGCGGGCGAAGGCGAAGGCGATGCCG
>CAYQCT010000030.1:16019-17816 GCA_964416015.1 uncultured Tepidisphaerales bacterium | reverse complement strand
ACTGAGCCGCGGGGTCTTCGTCGAGCCGCACGCCGAGATGTTCGAGGACGTCGGCACTGCCGGTCTTCGAGGAGGCCGCGCGGTTGCCGTGCTTCACGACCGGTACGCCCGCGGCGGCGGCGACAATGGCGGCGGCGGTCGAGATGTTGAACGTCCCGCTGCCCGTCCCGCCGGTGCCGCAGGTGTCGATCATGCCCGTCACGTCGCCGACGGCGATCGAGGTCGCGTGCCGTCGCATCACCATCGCCGCCGCGGCGAGTTCGTCCGCCGTCACCCCCTTGGTCTGCATCGCGACGAGCAATCCGCCGACGGCCACCGGATCGGCCTCTCCGCGAAAAAGTTGCTCGAAGGTCGCCTCGACTTCGTCCGCCGACAAGTCGCCGCCAGCGAGGAGCTTGATCAGGAGATCACGCATGGCCGCCACGCTAGCCGCGGGTGACCCACCGCACGATCTCGCCGAAACCGGCACCTTTTTCGTTCCGCAGCATGCCTTGCCGGAAGATCCGCCCGGCGAGCCAGACGAGCACGATCGTCGTCACGAGGCTGAGCAGGGCGGCCAGGATTCGCTCGATCGTGCCCATGCCGTCGCGAATCGTCAGGCGGAGCACGCTCGTGATCGGCGTGCTCAGCGGGAACCACGTGAACGCCTGCGCGATCGGCCCGTGCGGGTTCTGCGCGACGTTGAACGCGACCAACGCCGGCAACATCGGCAGCAACACGACCGGCGTTTGCAGGTTCTGCGCTTCCTTCAGGTTCGTCACCGCTGCGCCGACGGCAACGCTCATCGCGCCGACCATCAGCGTCGCCAGCACGGCAAAGACCACGAACCACGCGAGAGTGTCGTAGCCGATCTGTGCGAGGAAGTCCGTCTGCAACGCGAGAATCAAGCCGCCGGTTCCATAGATGGCGGCGAGAGTCAGGCTGATCGCCACGCCGCCGAGGAGCTTGCCGAGCATGAGCTCGAACGGCCGAACGCTGCCGAGGAGGACTTCGGCGATACGAAGCTGTTTTTCCTCAATAATGTTCGTCGTCAGCGGGAAGGCTGCAGTGGCGATAAGGCTGAAGAGTAAAAAGACGCTGAAGAAGGGCACGAGCAGGCCGGCGAGCGGGTTCGGCTGCGACTCGTAGTCGACGCCGCCATCCTCGGCTTCGACGGCGAGTGGTCGTTGGTTCACAACGAGCGGCTGCGTGAGCTGGGCGAAGCGTTGCGGCGGAATGTCGAGCCCGTCGAAGCGGCGGAACTGCACGGCCGGCGACAGGACGCCGCGGACCCAGTTGCTGACCTCGAGGTTCGTCGTGCTCTTGGACGAGTAGCGGATACCGAACATGTCCTGCAGCGCCTGCACTTCGGGCGGAAGATTCGCCGTCAGCAAGCGGGCCGGGTTGTCCTGCAGGTCCTCGAACTCCTCGGCCTCCATCGCCTTCGCCGCGGCCTCCTGCAGCTCGGCGAGGTCCTCCAGGCCGGTGTCGATGATGCTCGGCCCGACCTCGATGAAGGCGAACAGATCGCCGTCGCGGACGCGGTCGCTCAGTGCAAGTCGCGTCGCTTCCAGATCGTCGTCCGGCCCGAGCAGGACGGGCTCGATCTCGTACGGCGCCTTGGTCGGACTGCCGTCGTCACCGCGGATCGTTTCGTCGCGTTTTTGAGCCGCATCGATCAGAATCTGGTAAAAAGCGGCTCCTTCCGCGGCCGCCGCGACGGCGTCGTTCGTCGCCGCCATCGCACTGCCGAGCATGGACATCGGCCGCGTCGTCGCCTCCGACTGCAGCCCGACCGTCCGGTCGATGACCGCGATC
>CAYQCT010000030.1:14309-16009 GCA_964416015.1 uncultured Tepidisphaerales bacterium | reverse complement strand
CGAGGTCGAGCCCGCCCACATAGAGCGCATGCCGGTCGATGACCGCGATCTTCTTCGGCGTCGTGTCGACGACGTCCCGCGAAAGTCGGCCGATCAGCATGCCGCCCAAGACCAGCACCGGCATCAACGCCAGCGAGACGAGGAAGCTCTTGGTCTTGACCGCCGCGAGGTAGTCGCGAAGGGCGATGACGAACGTCTTGCGCATGGTCGGCTCGTGAAGTCGTGAATCAGACGGGCGTCGCGCCCACGTCCTGCGCGTCGGCCGCCGACGGACGGGCGATGCGGACGAAAATGTCCTGCAGGCTCGGCTGCGTCACCTCGAAGCGACGCACCTTCCCCAGGCCCATCAGTCCGACGAGGATCGCCTGCTCGTCCGCCCCGGCGGCCATTGTCAGCTCCTGCACCTGCCCCAAGTCCCGCACCCGCGTCACGCCCGGCAGGTTCCCCATGCCCTCGCCGGTCGCGCCGTCGACGACAACGCGAACGGTGTCAAGTCCATACTCGCGGCGGATCTCGTCCAGGCCGCCGTCGAGCACCTTGTCACCGTTGTAGATCATAAAGACTCGATCGCACATCTGCTCCGCCGTCGTCATGTCGTGGGTGCTGAAGATGACCGTCGTACCACGACGCAACAACGCATTGATCTGGTCGTTCATCACCTCGCGGTTCACCGGATCTAGGCCGCTGAAGACTTCGTCGAGTAACACGAGCTTCGGATTGCTGATGACGGTCGCGATGAACTGGACCTTCTGACCCATGCCCTTCGAGAGCTGGTCGACCTTCTTGTCGCCCCAGCCGCCGAGGTCGAGTTTGTCGAGCCAGGTGTTGATCGACGCGTTGCTCGCGTCGGCGCCCTTGATGGCGGCGTAGAACTTGAGGACCTCGCGGACCTTCATCTGTTTGTAGAGGCCGCGTTCTTCCGGCAGGTAGCCGACGCGGTCGTCGGGGCGGTCGGCGTTGGTGCGGCCCAGGACGGTGACGTCGCCGGCGTTCTGCTGGTGGATCCGCATGATCATGCGGAGCGTCGTCGTCTTGCCGCTGCCGTTGGGGCCGATGAAGCCGTAACAGGAGCCGGCGGGGACGCGGATCGACAGGTCGTTGACGGCCGTGTGGTCGCCGTAGGTTTTGGTCACGCCGGCGAGCACCACGGCATCGTCGGCCGTCGGATCTGGGGCGGGTACATCGTTCATACGGCCCGCGACGGTAGCAGCGACGTCGGCGGAAAGTTGCCCGGCGGGTTACCGGGCGGACAATGCGTGCATGCTCGACGTCAACGCCGCCGTGGAACGACTCGCCGCCATGGCCGCCGAGGTGCGTCGGCTGGTCATCGAGGGCCGGCGTCCGCCAGAGGAGCAGGCGGGCGTGGAGCGGTCGGACGAAGCCGACACGATCTACGCGATCGACGCCGTCGTCGAGCCGGCGATCGAGGCGGCGTGCGAAGCGTGGGGCCGCGAGACACCGCTGATCCTGATCGCCGAAGGAGTTCGCGACGAAGACGGCAATGAGGGCGAACGCATCTTCCCCGCCGGCACGCCGAAGGAGGAGGCCAAGCTCCGCGTCATCGCCGATCCGATCGACGGCACGCGGGGTCTGATGTACGACAAGCGGCCGGCGTTCTTCCTCGCGGCCGTCGCGCCCAACAACGGGCCGGGCACGCGGCTGCGCGATTGCGTCGCATCGGTCATGGCCGAGCTGCCGAC
>CAYQCT010000030.1:0-14294 GCA_964416015.1 uncultured Tepidisphaerales bacterium | reverse complement strand
GTACTTACGGCGACAAAGGGCGGCGGCGCGATCTGCCGCCGGCTCGACCTGCGGACCGGCGACGAAGAACGCCTCACGCCCCGGCCGAGCACGGCGTCGACGATCAATCATGGGTTCGCGCAAGTGTCGAACTTCTTCCCCGGCACGAAGGTTCTTGCCGCGTCGCTCATGGAGAAGATCGTCTCGGCTACCATTGGTGAAGCCGACGTGACGCGGGCGACGGTCTTTGATGATCAATATATCTCGACCGGCGGCCAGTGGTACGAGCTCATCTGCGGTCGCGACCGCTTCAACGCCGACCTTCGGCCAGCATTCTATAGGATGCAAGGGCAGCCGGAAGGGCTGTGTTGTCATCCGTACGACTGCGCCGGGCTTCTCGTCGCCGAGGAGGCCGGGGCGCTGTTGACGGACGAGAAGGGCGATCCGCTCGACTGCCCGCTCGACCTGACGACTGGCATCAATTGGGTCGGCTACGCGAATCCGAAGCTCCGCGAGTCGCTCGAGCCGATCGTGAAAGAGTTTCTACAGAAGTAGCGGATGCGACTGCTCACCAATTCTTACTGATCCGGTGCGAGCCCCGCGCGTCAGCGAGCGGTTCCGAGAAACTCGATATGCTCCCGGGCCCCTCGCTCACGCGCGGGGCTCGCAGCCGATATTTCAAAGTCGCGAACTCGCGTTCGGTTTATTCAGCTCGATCGCCACGTGTCCCTCGACGACGGGGAGACGCAGTACTAGTTCCCCGTCTTCCCGCGTCATGTCGACGGCGGCGTCGCCGGGCACGAGCTTCGCCGCCGTCGCGTCAACTCGCGTCGCGTCGAGACGCATCGTCACGTCACGGACGCTGTAGCGGTCCGGCACCGTGTCGAAGTCTTCGCCGCGACGTTGCGGGACGTAGTGCAGGACGTGCAGCACGTGCCGGCCCTCGGCCTCCTGTCGCATGAGGCTCGTCAGCAGGGTCGACGGGCCGTCGTGGCGGACGAGCTGGCGGCCGGCGAGGAGGCGGATGAGGACGTCGCGAACGATCGATTTGCACCAGGCAGGGGCGTTCTTGCGGTACTGGGCGAAGTGCGGGTGCGTGAGGTAGACGCAGCGATCGTTGGCCACGACGGCGGGCACGCGGCGGCCGTCGCTGGGGGCGTGCTGGTGGCCGAAGAAGTGTTGCCAGGTCCGCTCGAAGTAGGGCAACTCGGCCTCGAGCAGCACCTCGGCGTCGGCCTTAGGCGTGACGTCGACGCCACGCAGGTACATCGCGTGCGGCGTCCGCGGCAGGTCGCCGCCGAGGGTGTCGCTGGGCACGAGGAACTGCGGCATCACCTTCGCTGGCCCGACGCGGTCGACTGAGATCGACTGCAACGCGAAGGACGCGCCGCTCGCGTCGACGCCGGCCTCGGCGGTGACGAGCAGCTTGCCCCCGGCGTCGGCGAAGGCGTCGATCTTCGCCGCCAGCTCCGGCGTCAGCACACCGACGTCCGGCAGGATCAACACGCGATAGCCGTCGAAGCCGTCTGCCCCGTCGACGATGTCGTACTGGTGCCCCAGCTCGTCGAGGAGCATCAAGGCTCCCATCGCGTTTGTCTGGCTTCGCTCGTGCTCGCTGTGCACGTCCGACCCCACACTCGGCCGCGCGAGGGCCTCGGGCGTCAGAATCGCAATCTCCGTCACCGGCGTCGCGTTGCGGAACCACGGCTCGACCGCCTTCACCTTCGTGAAGGTCGGCTTCAACAAATCGTACGTTGCTTTGTCAAGTTCGCCACGCGGCGGCAACTGATCACCAACACTGACAGCCGCGCCGAGGGCGACCGTTCGCAGGCATTCGAACTCGAGCGCGACCTCCCCTTTGTAACTATGGAAGTCGCCCCAGCTTGTATGGAACTTTCCCGTCATGCCGAGGCAGGGCTTGTTCGCGAGCGTGCGCGCATAGTGCATCGCGAGCGGGAAGTGCAAGTAGCCCCAACCGCCCGACGGCAACGATTCGAGTTCCCAATGCGAATATGCGTCGGCGGCGGGTCGGGCGGCGGGGCCGACGTGGCCGTTGTTGAAGAAAATGCCGCAGTCCGCACCGCCGAGTTCACGGATAAAGTCGGCGGTTTCGAGCATCCAGTCGTCCATCACCTGCCGCGCGAACGTCGCCCGGACCGTCTCGTCCTGCGGATCGAGCCCGGCCTGCGTCATCGCCTCGATCCAGTGCGGCGCGCAGCTTGCGCGGGCCTTGGTGATGTCGAGGAAGACGCCGTCGACGTCCGGCAGGCAGGCAAAGAGGTCCCGTAGGTGCTCCTGCAGAAAGCCGCGGTAGCCGGGGTGAAAGACGTCGAGATTCTGGTAGAACCCTGGCGTCAGCGTCGATCCGCCGTAGGGCGCGCCTTTGGCGTCGGTGCAAAGCCATTCCGGGTTCCGCATCGCCGAGAGGTGGTCCCACTGCACCGTCGTGTAGACTGGCACGCGGATGCCGCGGGCGTGGCAGGCCTCGATCTGCTCGTTGAGCAGCTTCGGCCGAACGAGGTGCGGATGGATGCGATCGGCGTGCTTTCGTGACGGGTAGTAGAGCAGGCCGTGGTGGCAGCGGGCGAAGCAGGTAATGCTGTCGACGCCCGCATCGGCGAGCGTGCCGGCGAAGCGGTCGGGATCGAAATCGGCACCGACGTCCGGCACGTCCGGCGACGTGTGAAAGTCCAAGTGAACCTGGCGCAGCGGCAACGGCATCGCGGGCGAGAGCGGCATCGGGGCCAGCGTAGATCAGCCCGCTCACGCCGCGTCGCCGCCGTGGGCGGGTTGTTTCGACTTGGGCGTCTCGGGCCGGGCGTGCTCGTCGGGCGTGATGCGGTGGCCGGTGCGTTTGGCCCAGACCTGCGTCAGCTCGGCCCCGAAGAAGACGATGACGGCCGAGTAGTAGACCCAGACGAGCAG
This sequence comes from uncultured Tepidisphaerales bacterium, assembly GCA_964416015.1. Lineage (GTDB taxonomy): Bacteria > Planctomycetota > Phycisphaerae > Tepidisphaerales > Tepidisphaeraceae > JBCDKH01. The sequence continues at coordinate 11,390 of CAYQCT010000030.1, read as the reverse complement.
GACAACGACGCTGCCGGCCCCGCCGTAGCCGCCACCGACGTTGCTGTTGCCGAGGTAGAGGCCGATCAGCAGCTTGCCGACGGCGAAGAGGACGCTCGTGACGATCGCCCCGAACCAGACGGCCTTCCACGGAATATTCACGTCCGGCAGGAACTTGTAGATCAGGCCGAACAGGGCGATGTAGACGCCGAGCGAGACGAGGAAGTTGACGATCTGCCAGAGCATGCCGCCGGTGAAGACGGCATTGAGGACGGCGGTGACGAGCAGCGAGGCGAGCAGGAGAAAGCCGATGCTGAAGACGACGCCGACGCTGAGCAGGCGTTTGCGGAGGTAGCCGAGGATGCCTTGCCCAGGCTTGGCTTCGACGTCCCACACTTTATTGAGCGCCGCCTGGAGCTGACCGAAGACGCCGCTGGCGGACCAGAGGATGGCGAGGATGCCGACGATGCCGGTGAGGGTCGAGAATCCGCCGCCCTGGACGGCCTGCATCTGCTGGTCGGCCTGGTCGCTGCCGGTGGAGGGCGTGTCTTCGGCCGTTTCCTCGCCCGTGCCCATGATCTCGCCGACGACGTCGCCCGCACCGGGCCCCATGAGCTTCGCGACTTCGTCGACAACCTTCTTCTCGCCCTCGGGCCCGGCGACGAAGCCGACGAGGAGCGTCACGAGCACGAGCAGCGGCGCGAACGACAGGGCCGTGTAGTACGCGACGGCGGCGGCCTGGGTCAGGGCGTCGTCGGCGAGGAAGTCGGTGCCGGCTTCCTTGAGTGCGGAAAAGCTGTACGGGCCGCCCGCGGAGTCGTCTGCCATCGCAGCGGTGTAGTCGATGCCGAAACATTCGCCAACGGGCATCGTGGCGGCGGCACCTAGAGTGGCGGCCCGCGTCTGCCGAGGTGCGAGCGGACCGAGATGATGCCGCCGCTGTCGTTCGTTACTGATCGCCTCGCCGCCGTCCGGCCGGCGCGGCAGCCGTACATGGTCCGGCGGAACTACGCGTACGAGCTGAAGAGCTCCGCGACGTTTCCGCTCGCCGCAGCGTTGGGCGAAGGCACGTTTGCTGGTGTCGTCGCGAGCAAATACTTCCAGGCCGGCCCGCTGCTGATCGCTGTCATCACAGCCGCGCCGATGTTCGGGAACATCCTGGCGTTGCTCTGGAGCGAGCTGGCCGAGACGCGGCCGAAGGTGCGGTTCATCAACGGCCTGCAGGTCGCTCTCGTTGTCGTGACGGCGGCGGTCGGGCTGACGTGGTTCCTCGCGCCGCCGTACGCGGGACTGGCGTTCGCCGGCCTGATCATCGCGGCCCGCGTGCTCGCCAGCGGCATCATCACGCTGCGTTCGGCGGTCTGGCGGATGAACTACCCGCGGGCGTTGCGGGCCCAGATCATCGGCCGGATCAACGGCCTGTACAACACGGTCCTCGCTGCGATGGTCCTGCTGGCCGCGTTCGCATTGAACGCAGAGCCGGCGGTCTACGCGATTTTGTACCCGGTCGTCGCGGTGATTTCGCTGCTCGGCGTGCTGCAGTTCAGCAGGATCCGCGTTCGTGGCGAGGGTCAGCTCCTGCGGCGTGCGAGGCTCATCCCGACGGCCAGCGAGTGTCCCCCGGGCGACGCGGGCCAGCACGCGGTGCCCTCGTACGCGACGGCGGCGCGGGATCGCCTGGCGGGCAGTGCGGTGGCACGACTCGGGCTGCGGATCCGAGACGCATTCGCCGTGCTGGCCGAGGACCGGGCGTTTCGCGCGTACCAGTTCTGGCAATTCGTGCTCGGCTCGAGCTTCATGATGATGTTCCCGTCGCTGATCGACATGGTCAGCAGCGAGATGACCGATCCGAGCAGTCAGTACGTTCTGGCGGTGCTCGTCGTGCAGTTCGTGCCGATGGTGACCAGCGTCATCTTCCTGCAGGTCTGGGCACCCGTCTTCGACCGCACTGACATTTTGAGCTTTCGCGTCTACGTCGGCGTCGCGGCATTGACGGCCCACACGCTGATCCTGAGCGGGGCGGTGCTGAATCTGTTGCCGCTGGTCGCGGTCGGCATGTTCGCGGTCGGCGTCAGCTTCGGCGGCGGGCAGCTGGCGTGGCAGCTGGGGCAGAACGCCTTTGCGAGCAAGGATGACATCGGCCGGTACATGGGCCTGCACGTGATGCTGACGGGGCTTCGCGGCATGTTCATGCCGTTCCTGGGGGTGTTGTTGTACAAGGGTTTGTCGTGGCTCGTGCCCTCGGCGGGGCCGGACACGGCATCGGGCGGGCGGTGGGTTTTTGCGGTCTCGGTCCTGCTGGCGGCGACGGCGCTCGTGGGGTATTGGCGGATGCGGCGGGACTTCGCGGAGGAGATGGCCGATCGGGACGACGAGGCGTTGCCGACGGAGGCGCGGGCGGCGGTGTCGTGATCAATCAGTGAGGTCAACAGGGCACTGAAGTGCCCTCGCCGCGGAGGTGTGTGGTGACGGGCGTCTGCGATAAGGTGCTCCTGTGCCGATGACGCTGAAGGTGATCGGCGGGCTGTTTATCCTGCTCCTGCTGGGGCGGATGGTGTGTGCTCCGGCGACGGACCGCGGGCGCTTCCATCAGCAGGAGGTGGTCGTTCAAGCCGTCGAGCCGGGGCCGCGTCTGGTGCTGGACGACGACGTACGTGTCCGGCTGCTCGGCGTGACGGTGGGGCGGCGGGAGGAGGATCGGGCGTCCACCGTGGCGTGGCTGCGGGAGCGCGCGGAGGGTCAGAACGTCCTGCTCTACCTCGATAAAGCCCCGCATCGAGGACGTGACGGCGACTTGCTCGCGTACGTCTACCAGGACGACGAGCTGCTCAACGGCGGGCTGATCGAAGCCGGCCTCGCCTACGCCGATCGGCGGTTTGACTACGTCTACGCCGGCACGTTCACCGGCCTCGAACAAGCGGCGATGCGGAAGCGGCTGGGCGTGTGGGAGGCGTTTCCGAACGTCCCCGACGAGGCAATGCCGGCCTGGCGGGTGCGTTGGCTCGCGGAGCTGCGGAAGCCGTCGTGGGAGCAGGGCGACTGGCGACCGGGCGCACCGTGAATTGTACTTGCATGAGGGTTCGCTGGATGCGACCTGTCCTCTAGCAGTACGTCTTCGACGCCAGCGGGTACGGAATCAGGTCCGGGCGAACGAGATGCAGCTTGCGGAGGCGGGTCTCGCCCAGGCCGTTCAAGTCGGCCGAGGAATCCACCGATGCAGGGGGGGCGAACGGTGCCGGCGACATGCCGATGACGGAGGCAAAGCCGGCAGAGATGCTCAGAACGGCGATGACGAGCGGGGCCTTGTTCTTCTGCATAGACATCTCCTTCACGGGCAACGACCGAATCGGCAGGGCCAACAAGGTCGGAAACGGGCTTGCCGCCGGTGCGACACCGTAGAGATACCCCGATTCCTTTTCCAACGCAAGCGGGACGCCCACGCCAATCTGCCGAGGGTCGATCACGGTCGCGTCAGGATGTCGCTCACGTGACATCCTGCATCGGCGTCTCGGGCTGCTGCTCGGCGGCCGCGGCGGGAGCCGTCGCGGGAGACGGCTGCGTCAGCGACTTCATCAATGCCGCCGTCAGCGTCGGCCTGCCAAAGCGCCAGGCGAGGCGGGCGACCTTCGAGAATCCGCCGGTCGGCTTCGGCTTGTTCACCTTGCCGCCCGCTACGGCTTCGGCGGCCATCGCCCGCTCGAGCGCCCGCAACCGAGCCGCGGCCTTCTGCTGCGGCGACTTCTTCAACGCCAGCGTCACGACGAGCCCGACGCCTGCCGCGACGCCTGTTGCAGCCAGCGGGTACGCCTTCGTCGCCGCGACCGGATCCGCAAGCCGCTTCAGTGCACCGGCGGCGTCCTGCGTCGCGGCCGACATCGCCAACTGCGCGTGCCGGGCCCGCATGGCGTGGATCCGGCCCTCGCCGACGGAGACGTCGATCGGCTGAACCGCCTCCAGCACGGCCGCCGCGGGCGACTGCGTTTGCGTCGGATCTTGTTCGGAATGACTCGGTGCGGGCTGCATGCGTGTAGATCAAGTGTGCTTCCCGGGATGCTCGAGCTCGGCCGCCTCATCGGTGACGTCGCGTGGGGCGGGATGGCCGGGCGGGACGGGCTCCTGCGGATGCCCCGCCTCAGCCTCGGCGGCGGCGGCGCGGGTCATGGCGTCGGTGCCGAACTGCTGCCGCTGGCGGAGCAGGGCCTCACGATAAAGCTCCGCCGCAGCCGAGCGACCTGCCGAGGCGGCCCGCTTCACGATGAACAAGGCGACCAACGCCGATCCGACCACGCCGAGCAGGCCGACGACCAGCGGCCCCAGAAACGCCAAGGCCTCCGGCAGGACTGCAGCGATCGCCCCGGCAATCCCGATCACGAGCATCACCGCCGCCGTAACGAGGATGCTGATCCCGGCCAGGCCGACGACCGCCGCCAGGACGAGCATGAGCGCGAGTTTGCGAACGCCGTACAGCGTTCCAGCGACACGGGCCTGCGCGTACTGGCTGGCGTATGCGACGATCTCGCGGGCGGACGACAGGAGCGTGCGGAGCTCGGCCTTCGGGTCGTAGGCGGGCGCGGCCTCGGGTTCGTTCTGTTGGTCGGTCCTGACGATGCTCGGTCTGACCGCAGTTGTCGCCGCCCATGCCGGGGCGTTGGCAGCGTTGCTCGCGGGCGGCCACGGTCCCCTGCCCGGCGACTTCCCCGGGCGCGACTCGCGAACGTAATGGCGGCTCCGGCGTCTGATACACGCCGGCCGCGGGCGGTACGGAGGAGCCGGAAGTAGGAGGCAGGTCGTCCAAGGAAGCGCGACGCTACGGCACGGCGACACGTTCTGCCAATCGATGCATCGCTGGCAGTGCGGCTTTTGATTGGCAGAAGCCGGGTCCGTCGCTTACGCTGCGGCCGCCGGCGGAGGAAGCCGGCCGATCCCGCGTGCCGAGGAGCGTGTCGCGGGCACCCGCCGGTCGGCTTCATGCCGCGCCGGCAGCGACTTCGGAGGCCGGCCGCATGGGACTTCGCGAGCAACTCAACGAGAACCCGTCCCTCACCACCGGCGTCACGGCCGGCATCATCCTGATCGCGCTCCTCTGGATGGCCTGGACTCTGGGCCTCTTCGGCGGTGGCAGGCCGCCGGTCAACAACCTCGTCTTTGTCAGCCGCGACGGCGTGACGTTCGAGGCCGCCGATCGCAGCGTTCTGCTCTCCGGCCAAGACGCTCCCTACGAAGCCGGCGTCTTCGAGTACGGCGACGGCGAGCCGTTCATCTGGTACCTGATCCGCTACGACCAGGACGACGTCGAAGGCATTCCGGAGATCCGTGCCGTCGAGAACGAGGACTGGTACTCGCTCAACTCCGAATCGGGCCAGATGCTCCTGGAGCCGCCGCCGGTCAACGATGCGGGCGAGTATCCGCTCGAGGTTCTGCCCGAAGGTTGAGCCGTCGATCGCAATAGCATGAGTGCCCGGCCTAGCCCGACCGAGGCTCGTGTCGCGTCAGAACCTTCGCCGCGGCATTGCCACATGCTTTCGTTTCCGCCGCTCGTTCACGCCCTGCCGCTGCTGCTGGCGACGGCGGTTGTGTACGCCGCGACACTCGGGGCCGCCGCGGCGGGACGGGCTTCGGGACGCGGGCCGTTCCTGGCGATGCTGCTCCCCGGTGCCGCCGCGGCATTGGCGGCCGCGGCCGTTCCGGGTCATGCCGATGCCGCAATCCACCTGCTCCTCGCGACGGCCGTCGCCGCCGTGACGCTGGTTCTTGGCATGGCGTTGCTCGCCCAGTCGGAGCCGGACGTCGAGGCGGCACCGGAGACCGGATCGTTGCAGGCGGCGGTCGTGGGCCTCGTGCTCGCCGGCGGCGTGCTGCTGTTGCTGGGCTTCACGGGGACGCTCGGCTGGATCGAACTGCTGCTGATGCTCGGCGTCGGTGCGGCCGCGGGCATCATCGGCGGCATCGGCAAGCGACAGGGCACGGAGCTTCGCGTGCACTTTTGGCTTCTTGCCGCCGGTGCAGTCGCCGCGTCCGTCGCCGGGCTCTGGCTGGCGTACACGGGCCTCGACGGCGTCACCTCCGACGGCGGGTCGGCGGGCCAAGGCTTCGTCTCCATTGCCGCGACCGTCCTGGCCGCACCGATGCTTGCGTTGCCGGCCATTGGGGTCGCGACGCGGGCCGTCGTCCGCCAGGATCGGTACGGGGTGGCGGTGCAGGTCGTTGGGGCGGCCGTCTGGCTGGCGCTGCCGGTCCTGGCGGCGGTGCTTGTGGTGGCAGCGACCGCTTCTGCACAGAGTAACGGGTGGACGCCCGACGCCTTTGCCGTGGCACTGCCGCCTCGGGCGTGGCGGGTCGACGGCGCAGTGCTGGCCGTCGCCGGGCTGCTGCTGCTGCCCGCCGCCGCCGGCTGGTGGCGGCCGGGCCGCATCGAGGGGATCGGCCTGCTGGTGCTGTATGCTGGATATCTTGTCGCGAGTGTCGTCGCAGCGCGGTGACACGCCCGCCGGCGCGGGAGGGTGGCGCGTGATGTTCCGTCCCGCCGATGCTGCCGCCATGACCGACCCGCGAATCGAGCGAACGCCCGGCGGTGAACTCGTCGACGTCATGGACGGCGACGCCCGGCGCGACATCGCGGTTCATGATCATGGCCGAGTCGCGCTTGTCGACGTCATGCCGCGTCTTGTCCCGGCAGGGCAGACCGCCGACGCCGCTATCGTGCAGGCGGCACGCGTCAGTTACGGGGCTGGGACGAAGAAGGTCAACGAGGATCGCGGCCTGATTCGCTATCTCATGCGGCACTGGCATTCGACGCCGTTCGAGATGGTCGAGCTCAAATTTCACTGCGTGATGCCGATCTTCGTCGCCCGGCAATGGGTTCGACATCGCACGGCAAACATCAATGAGTACAGCGCGCGGTACAGCGTTGTTCCTGATCGGTTCTACACTCCGGAACGTGACGATCTTCGTGCCCAGAGCAACACGAACCGCCAAGGACGCGGCGAGGAGCTGACGGACGCGACAGCCGATGGCTTTCTATCGTACTTGGCCGACGTCGAAAAGGACGCGTATCAGAAGTACGAGCAACACTTGGAGGCCGGGATCGCCCGCGAGACGGCCCGCATGACGTTGCCGCAGAACGTCTACACGGAGTGGTACTGGAAGTGTGATTTGCACAACGTCTTCCGCTTCCTCCGCCTGCGGCTCGACGCGCACGCACAAAAGGAGATCCGCGACTATGGCCAGGCGATGTACGACCTGCTCAAGCCGATCTGCCCGGTCGCCTGCGAAGCCTTCGAAGACTACCAACTCGGCGGCATGCACCTGACTCGCCTCGAAGTCGAAGCCCTTCGCAACGGCGGCGAGCTGGCCAGCGACAACAAACGCGAGCGGGCCGAGTGGGAGGCGAAGCGCACGGAGCTTGGTGGACGAGTTGTCGGCGGGACAACCTCTGCGGGTTGAACTTCCTTGCATGTGCTACAACTAGTTGTGCATGAAGCGCCGGGACCTGCTGCGACATCTATCGAGGCACGGCTGCTGTTTGCTGCGTGAGGGCGGTAGTCACTCCATCTGGATCAACACGACCAACGGGCGTCAGAGCGCAGTGCCTCGTCATACGGAGGTCGCCGACTTCACCGCGAGGCGGATCTGCCAGCAGCTTCAGGTTCCAGAGCCGTGAGCTGGTCTATCAAGCGGCCGTCGCACGTGCATCATTCGGAACCTGGCTGAAGCTGCTCACCGCTGAAAGGAGCAGGTAGATGGGTTCTTCTAGGTCTGCGTCTTCCACGTGAGCGGCCGGATCAGGTTGCGGTAGCGGTCGACCCTCTTGAAGAAGCGACGCCGCCACGTCTTCCAACGCCCCCGCGAGTAATTGTCGAGCTTCGTCCACCGATCGGCCGCAAGTGATGGCCCCGGGGAAGTCGATTACTTCCGCGTGCACCTGGCCGCCGCTTACGTGCTTGAACATTGCCCGGTAGGTTAGCATTGCACTGCAACTCTACCGTCTTTGACTGTGAATGCGAGTTGGATGAGCTTCCGCACGCGCTCTCCAAGAAACGCGGTAGACTCCCTGCATGTCCGACCAGCCGCAGATGAAGGGCCTTGCCACGCGTTCGCTGCACGCCGGCCAGACGGTGGATGCCGAGCAGAAGTCGCGGGCGGTGCCGATCTATGCGACGACGAGCTTCGTCTTCGATGACGCCGCTCACGCATCGGACCTGTTCGGGCTCAAGCAATTCGGCAACATCTACAGCCGGCTGATGAATCCGACGGTCGATGTGCTCGAGAAGCGCGTCGCCGACCTCGAAGGCGGGGCGGCGGGTCTCGGCTTCGCCAGCGGCATGGCGGCGATTCAGGCGGCGATCTGCACCATCTGCCACAGCGGCCAGAACTTCGTCAGCTCGACCAGCCTCTACGGCGGCACGTGGTCGCTCTTCGCACAGACCTTCAAGAACCTCGGCATCGAGGTCCGCTTCTTCGACCCGCACGAGCCGGAGAAGATCGATGAGCTCGTCGACGAGAACACGCGCCTCGTCTACACCGAAACCATCGGCAATCCGAAGTGGGACCTGCCGGACCTGGCGAAACTTGCGGAGAAGGCGCACGCGAAGGGTCTGCCGTTCGTGGTCGACAACACCTCGGCCTCGCCCGCACTCTGCCGGCCGATCGAGCACGGGGCGGACGTCGTGGTGCACTCGACGACGAAATATCTCGGCGGCCACGGCACGCACGTCGGCGGCGTCGTGGTCGACTCGGCGAAGTTCAAGTGGGCCGACGATCCGGAGAAGTGGCCCGAATTCTGCGCGCCAAACCCGAGCTATCACGGCATGATTTTCGAGGAAGCACTTCGCGATGTCGGCAACGTTGCGTACGCGATCCACATGCGAACGAATTGGCTTCGCGACACCGGCGCGGCGATGAGCCCCTTCGCCGCGTTTCTCTTCCTGCAGGGCATCGAGACGCTGCCATTGCGGATGAAGGCCCACAGCGACAACGCGCTGCGGATCGCAACATGGCTGCAGGACCACGATGACGTCGAGTGGGTGAACTATCCGGGTCTGGCATCACACCGCGATCATGAGCTGGCCAAGAAGTACCTTCCCGCAGGGCAGGGCGGCTTGATGAGCTTCGGCGTTAAAGGCGGCAAGAAGGCGGGAGAGAAGCTCGTCGACTCGGTCAAACTCATCAGCCACGTGGCCAACATCGGCGACGCCAAGACGCTCATCATCCACCCGGCGAGCACGACGCACAGCCAGCTCGCCGAAGACGAACAACGGCGGACAGGAGCGGCCCCAGAGACCGTCCGGCTCAGCGTCGGCATCGAAGATCTTGACGACATCGTCGCCGACCTTGACCAGGCGTTGGCCGCGTCGAAGGGCTCCTGAACCTAACCAGTTCCGCCGGATGCGTCTGATCCCGCATTTGTGACGACGGAGCAAGCTGACGTCGGGAAGAGCGTCAGCGTCTACCGGCAAGGCCTCGCAAGAGCAACGCATTCGGCAGCACGCGGCGAAGCTCCGAGCGGCACGATTGCATTTGTTGTGCAAGATACGCTTCGCGGCAATCGCTGGCTTGACGATCGGCGACGCCCGTAGCACGCTGCCATCATGGCAACCTTCGGTTTATGCGCCCCCCTCTCGGACGCCGAACGTGCAAAGGAGGCGGGCTTCGACTACATCGAGCCCAGCGTCCAGCAGTATCTGCGAGGCGAGACGGCTGATGATGAATTCGAGCAGGAGAACAGCCGTGTGCTCCCTGCGCCGATTTACAACATGCTCGTTCCGGGGCACCTGAAAGTGACAGGTCCCGATCGTGACGCTGCGGCTCTGCAGAAGTACATGGAGCGAGTTCTGCGACGTGCTGGCAAACTAAAGGCAGAGAAGGTCATCTTCGGCAGCGGGGCTGCCCGCACCGTGCCGGAAGAATTTGATCGTGACGTCGCTCGCTCGCAGATTCTCGAGTTTCTGCAGATGGTCGGGCCGATCGGCAGACAGCACGGCGTCGTGGTTGTCGTCGAGCCGCTGCGTCGGGAGGAGTGCAACATTCTCAACGGTGTGGCAGAGGTCATGACCTACGTCCGTGAGGTCGCGCACCCGAACGTGAAGTGCCTCGTAGACAGCTATCACCACTGGGTGTCTGACGAGTCAATCGCCGATGTGGCCGACGGTGCGGACGGGATCGTCCACGTCCACGTCGCGGACAAGCACGGACGATGCACTCCCGGCCAGGCTGAAATCGCCAATCCAGTCAGCTACGAAGACTTCTTCCGTCCACTAAAGCAGAGAGGCTACGACGGCGGCATCAGCATCGAAAGCTCCGGGCCGCACGATCTGGATACACTGGTCGCGGCACTCGACCTGCTTCGGCACTCCTGGGCTTCGGCATCTTGATTTGACGGACGCGGGAATGGCAGCCATGTCTTCGTGGATCAGCCGCGGGACGACGATGTCCTGCGGCCGTTCCGACGGAAGGCTCGTCAACCGATTCCAATCAGGCTGTCTAAGCCGCGCCCGCTGCCTTGATCGATCACGCTGTCGAGGCCGCGTTTCTTGCGCAAATGGTCGTGGTTACGGAATTCGCCGCAGATGTCGTGAATCAAGCCGACGCCGATACCACGAAGCGTAGCGACTTCACGGTAAGGCAGGCCCAAGGCGAGCACCCTTCGTCACTGGCTGAGTCTACGAGCTTTGTCCAAGGCTAGCTTGACACACTGCCACGACGCCGAGAAGTGCATACAGAGGCCGCCGGCTGGCGACATCTTTGCACCCTCCTATCGGCAATCACCTGCTTGGAGGTAACGCGATCCTACTGGTCGGTGAGAAGTCTGCGCCCAGATTCGGCGGCAACGGTCCTTGAGGAGAGACGTACGGCAGTCGAGACGCCCGGTCGCGACAAGGCATCTCGGCATGTGAACTTGGACCGACGCGGGGACGCGGCATCCACAAGATCTTGACCCTCTCGCGAAGTTGGCAGGATCCGGTGGCAAGCAATCAGCGTGTCGAACTTTGAGATGATGCAGCCTTGCGGTTCGTAAGGATCAAGCCGAAGCTGAAACGTTAGGATCGTCTAGGACCCCAAGATGATCCCGTAATTCTACGCGAAACGCAGAACGACGTCAGAAGCCCAACATGAAGAGCAACTGCCGATATTTCGCGGAGGCGTGGAGAAGCTGGGGGAACATCGAGAAGCTGAGGGTAAGACCATGCACCAGGAGCGGGACGAGGCGCCTCGCCCGGCCGTGATGTGACCGCACATGGCTGACTTCCAAAGGATCGACGTCTATCTTATCTGTGTCGGGAAGGTCGAGGCTGAGCGAGTATGAGGTCCAATACAAAAGCCCAGACGCTGAGGAGCGTCTGGGCTTGATGTTTACGCCGGCAGTGACCTACTTTCCCGCGGAAGCAGTATCATCGGCCCGTCGGGCTTAACGG
>CAYQCT010000029.1:1375-25160 GCA_964416015.1 uncultured Tepidisphaerales bacterium | reverse complement strand
TTCCTGCCGATCCCGATCCTCGACGGCGGGCACATGGTGTTCCTGCTTTGGGAGAAGATCCGAGGAAGAGCGCCTTCGCGACGCGTGCAGGAGCTGGCGTTGTGGGCCGGCTTGGCGTTCCTTGGCGTCTTTGTCCTGTTCGTCACCTACAACGACTTGACGCGTCTTGTGTCGCTCTAGTCGTTTGATCAACCTTCCGGCTTGCGGTCGCGGAGGCTCACGGTGACGCGGCGGAGCGGGAGCAGGCTCGGGCAAGCGTGGTCGCAGAGGCCGCAGCCGATGCACGCGGAGGCCCCGTGCTGCTCGGCCAGGCGGATGCGCGTTCGGCCGGACGAGGCCTCGGCGTCGAGCAGGCCGGCCGGATTGACGCCGGTGGGGCAGATCTCGATGCACCATCCGCAGCGGACGCAAGCGGTCGGCACGGGATCGGGTACGAGCGGCTCGACGTGGTAGCAGACCTCGCCGCCGCCGCCGATGAGGCAGTTGGCGGCGACTTCACGACCACGCAGATAGTCGCCGGCGACATAGCGGAGCGGGGCGGTCGTGTCCGCGGGCCCGATGACGGTCGAAGGCGGTCGCGGGCGGCTGAAGGTCGAGCGGGTCGGTGGCGCGGCGACGGTCGCGGCCTGCAGCGTCGGCGGGGCGGCGAGTAAGGTTCCCGCCGACGCCGGACCGCTCGGTCGATTCTTCTGCCGATCCGGGTCGCGGTGAATCATACCGAGGTAGAGCAGGACGTCCGCCAGCCGCGTCCCGCTCCAGGCTTCCGCCAGCACGCCGACGTCGGCTCGATGATCCCTCACGGCGACCGGATGCCGTCGCGCATCACCACCGGCAAGACAGCGGCCAATGCCGACTACGGCGACGGCGTCGAGCAGGATCAGGCCCCGCCGGGCGATGTCCGTCGCATGCGCCGGCGGGGGAATGCCACGGCCGAGCAGCCGGTACGCCAGCAGCGAGGGATCCGCCTGCGGATATGCATTTCGTACGGGAATCAGCCGAAGCCGTCCGGCATCGAGCCGTTGCTCCGCCTCGGCCTCTTCCTGCGCGACCTCCTCCGCGGGCGAATCCGTCGGCGACGCGTCGGCGGGTCGGTCAGCGACGGCGGGCTTGCGACGCGCCTCGTCCAACAGCCGCGCCAGACGCCGGTTCTCACCCGTCGGCACGGCCACAACCGCGTCCTCCGCGCCCGTCGCCCGCACGAGCGCCCGCAAGCCGTCGACGAACTCGCGCGGATACCGCCGGATGTACTTCACCTGCACCGGCAGCAGCGGATCGGCCTCGACCGCACCGCAGACGACGTGGCTCGCCCGCCGGCTCGGGCTTTGCGCGAGAACATCGAGCTGCGCCAGCAGGTCCGGACTGTTGTGCCGATCCGCCCGCAGGCCGCCGGCGTGGAGCGTCGCGATGACCTTCGGCAGATCGCTGCGGCCGAGCTTCGAGACGTCGATCCGCTCCGTCCGGCTCAACGCTTTCTCGGCGTCGTCATCGAGCAAGACTGGCACCGCCCAAACGCCGCGCCCGCAGCCGTCGCGTCGCACACGCGGTCGACCCGCTTCGCCAGCGAGGTGGGCAATGCCGCGACCGATCGGCTGGCCCGCGGCGACGTGTCCACGGACGGACGGGCGTGGACGTTCGGACGGACCCGCATCGACCCACACCAGCTCCGGCGGTGGGACGTCGATCAGCCGGGCTCGCGAAGCGGATACGGCCATGTCTGCACTAGCTCGCCAACGGCACGCCGGCCTCGTCGCAGACCTTCCGCAACGCCGTCACCGCCGTCGTCCAGAGCTCCGGCCCCGTCTCGCCGTGGCTGTGTCCGGCGACCTTGAGGTGCGGTTCCATGCTGACGAAGCCGCGATAGCCGCCGTCGTAGGCGTCCTTCAGGATCGCGCCGATCGAGCCGTCGCCCTCGCCGGCGGGCACGACTTCGCCGCTGCCCTTCTTGGCGTCCTTGATGTGGATGTGCGACGTGAACTGCTTGAGCTTCGGCCAATTCTCTGCAGGATCGTCGCCGACCTGGATGAAGTTGGCGAAGTCGAACGCCGTGCGGAACCTGGGCGAGTCGACGCTCTGCATGAGATCGAGGCAGCGGTCGCCGGTGTCGCCGTAGATGCCTTTCTCGTTTTCGTGGACCATGACGACGTCCGTGCCGCTTTCGTCCAGGATGCTTGCCTGCTTGCGTAGGAGTTCGATGCTGCGGTCGCGGATTTCCTCGACCGGCCCAGCCCCTTCGCCGCCGTGCGGGTAGAAGCTGAAGACGCGGATCAACGGTGCCTCGAAGGCGACGGCCGCCTCCAGCGCCTTCTTGAACATGTCCATCAGCTCAGTCTCATCGTCCGTCGCCGGCTTCTTTCCGCAGGGACTGCCGATGCTGACGACCCCCATGCCCTCGCCGCGAAGCGAATCGAGGATCTCGCGACGGCGGTCTGGCGAGAGGTTGAGCACGTTGACCTTGTCGACGCTGCGCAGTTCGAGGTGCGTCACGCCGGTCTCGCGACAGACGCGGATCTGGTCGCCAAGGTCAGGGCCGATCTCGTCGGCAAATCCGGAGAGCTGGAGCATGCAACGAGTGTGGCCGGGTTCGGGCGAAGGTCAACCGGAGTCCGGGAAGTTCAACTGACGCCGGCGAAGTCGTGTGTTGCGGCATGCCCGGGGCGGTCTATCCTGTCGACTTGCCGCCGACCGCGATTACGCCCGCCGCCGCCCTCGCCGCCGCCAGCGACAAGGCCGGCGTGCTCACCGAAGCCCTCGGCTACATCCAGCGGTTCCACGACAAAGTCGTCGTCGTCAAGGTCGGCGGCAGCATCATGGACGACGAAGCCGGCCTCAGCCGGCTGCTGACGGACGTCGTCTTCATGAACTACGTCGGCATGCAGCCCGTCGTCGTCCACGGCGGCGGCAAGGCGATCAGCGCCGCCATGAAGAACGCCGGGCTCGAGCCAAAGTGGGTCAACGGCAAACGCTACACGGACCATGAAACACTTCGCATCGCCGAGTCGGTCTTGTGCGGCGAAATCAATCCCTTCATCGTCAACTTCATTCGCGTGCAGGGCTGCGAGGCCATGGGCCTGACAAGCCTCGGCAGCGACGCGATCTTCGCAGAAAAGACGACCGACACCGACGGTAGCGACCTCGGCAGCGTCGGCCGGATCACGAGCGTCAACCTGCGGCTTCTCGAGCTTCTCGTGCAGGCCGACGCCATTCCAGTGCTCGCGACGATCGCGCTCGACCCGTCGACGGGCGACAAGCTGAACGTCAACGCCGACACCGCCGCCGGCGCCGTCGCGGCCTCAATGCGGGCGGACAAGCTCGTTGTCGTCAGCGATACGCACGGCATTCGAGCGGACGTCAACGATCCCGACAGCCGCATCAGCAGCGTGACGAGCGCCGACCTCGACGACCTCATCGCCCGCGGCGTTGTCGGCGGCGGCATGATGCCGAAGGTCGACGCCTGTCTCGAAGCCCTCCGTGGCGGCACGACCAAAGCTCACATTATCGACGGGCGAATGCCGCACGCGTTGCTACTAGAGATCTACACGGACGAAGGAGTCGGGACGGAGATCACGCTGTGAACTAGTCGTTGGTGACTTGATACTTGGGCAGGTTCAGATTCTACAAGTCATCCTCACCGTTAAGAAGACTTCTGCCTTAACCACAAGTAGTAAGCGCTCAGTCTCATGCCGTCATTCCTCACCATCCAAGGCTGCTCCCGCGACTTCATCGAAGAAGTTCTGCGGAAAGCGGAGGAGCTTCGCGATCATGCAGAGAAGCCGAATCTGCTCGAGCGCAAGTCGCTGGCGATGGTCTTCGAAAAGCCGTCGCTGCGGACGCGAGTCAGTTTCGAGGTGGCGATGACACAGCTCGGCGGCCACGCGATCAATTTGCAGCCGGCGGAGATCGGCCTCGGCGAACGCGAGCCGGCGGGCGATGTGGCACGCGTGCTCTCCGGCATGGTCGACGGCGTCATGGCCCGGGTCGTTCGCCACGAGACGCTCGAAGAACTTGCCGCCGCGTCGGGCGTGCCGATCATCAATGGCCTCTCGGATCGGGCGCACCCGTGTCAGGCGTTGGCGGATCTGCTGACGCTCCGCGACACGTTCGGGCCGGACCTCGCGGGGCGACGCGTCTGCTACGTCGGCGATGCAAACAACGTCATGCGTAGCCTCCGCGACGCCTGCAATCTGTTCGACATCGACTTCGTCGCCTGCGGCCCGACGAAGTATCTGCCGGACGATGCGGCGAAAACTGTCGTGCGTGATCCGCGGCAGGCCGTTTCAGGATGCGACGCGATCTACACCGACACGTGGACCAGCATGGGCCAGGAAGCTGAGCGGCGGACGCGGCTGGCAACATTCGCGGGTTTTGCCGTGACGGCCGAGCTTGTCGACGCAGCGGCGGACGGCTGTGTCGTCATGCACTGTCTGCCGGCGCACCGTGGCGAGGAGATCGACGCCGACGTCATCAACGGGCCGCGGTCGGTCATCTTTCGGCAGGCGCACAACCGGCTGCACGCGCAGAAGGGACTGCTCGCGACCCTTCTCGCGTAGAAGTCGCAGCCGACGCGTACGGCGTGCAAGATGCAGATGGTGGCGCCGCCCGATACACCTTCGCCGACCGCCGGCCAAGCGGCAGCCGGATCGCCCGGGCCGGTGCAACGGCTGACGGCGATCAACGCGATGTCGCTCCTGCCGCCGACCGCGGCGGGATTGCTGCTGTTCGGCTTCCGCGGCCTGCTGACGCTCGGGATCGTCGTCGCGGCGTCGCTCGTCGGGCTGCTCTGCTGGCGTCGCGTCGGCCGGCGCGGCGGGACGATGAAGACGGGCGATCTGCTATGGCAAGCGGTGGTGCTGGCGTTGCTGTTGCCGCCGCATCTGGCGAGTCTCGGCACGCCGATGGCGGACGGGCTGTCGCCGCCGGCGTTGGTGCCGGCGCTGGTCGCGGCAGGCCTTTTGCTCGCGACGTTGACTTGGCTGCTCGGCGGGCCGTGGGCGTCGCGGCTTCCGGCGGCGGTGCCGGTGGTGCTCGTGCTGACGCTCTGGCTCGGGCCGGCCATGACGCCGCGACTCGCCCTGACGCGGGAGGCGGCGCCGACGGGGGACTTGCTCGACTACGAGCGTCGTCTGCTCGACGATCTCGCCGCCGAGCCGTGGCTGACGCGACTGCCGACGGACGCCGATGCCGACGCGCGGTGGCGGACCAACGCGGGCGAAGTCCTCGCCGCCTACACCACGTTTCAGCCCGGCCTGACGATCGTCGGCGGCATCGAGGTCTCGATGGCCGGAGTCATCCGCGACCGCCTGCCGCCAATCGAAGACCTGATCATTCTCGGCCATCCCGCTGCACTCGGCATGGCCAGCGCGGCGGCATTGCTCGCGTCGGGCGTCTTTCTGTTCGGACGCGGCGCAGCCGATGCGCGGGTCGGCGTGCTGGCACTCGCTAGTGCGTACGCGACCTTCGCGCTCGCCCCGGTTCCCGCCTCGCTCAGTGTCGACGGCCCCGTCTGGACGTGGGCCATCGGACTCGGCAGCACGCTCGGCGGCGGCGGTTTGTCGGCACCGGTCGGCCTGACGTTTGTGCACTATGAGATGCTCGCGGGGCCGATCCTGTTCATCGCGGTCATCCTCGCGCCGCTGCCGGCCGTCCGACCGTTGCACGGCCGCTGGCGATGGCCGTGGGCGATCGGTCTCGGCGTCGCGATGGCGATCGGGCAGCGACTGGCGGGCCCGGCTTTGGGACCACTCGCGGCCTTGCTCGCGGCGACGCTCTTCACGCCGATTCTCGACACGACCAGCCGCGCGCGCATACTGGCCGCCGCGACCAGACGTTAACGACAACGTCCGATTCCGCGACAACATCCGACGCCATCCGCGACACAGAGTAGATTGCGACCTTGATGCTTCGCCCGGCCATCCTCCTGCTCCCACTGTTCGCTGCCGGCTGCGTCACGATCGTCACGATCGAGCCGACAGCGACACGGAGCACGTACTTGCCGGCCGTTAATCTGCCGGACGGGGCGTTGGGCCTATACGTGGAAGGCGAGTTAGCACGACGTGGTGGCGACGACGAGCGGGCGATTCTGCTGCTGGCGGAGGCGGTTCGGCTTAATGATGCGATGGTCCTGCCGAACCGTTCGCTGACGCAGCTCCATGCCGAGGCCGGCGATGTCGAGGAGGCCATCTTCTACGCCGAGCGGCTGGTCGAACGCGACGCCGCGTCGGCCGACTCGCACCGGCTGCTAGGCGACGTGCTGGCGATGGCGGAGCGTGCGTCGGAAGCGCTGCAGTCGTACCTGGCCGCGTTGCGGATCGATCCCGATGACGCCGCGGCCCAGGTCGGTGCGGGACGATCTCTCGTGAAGCTCGAGCGACACGACGAAGCGATCGACTACCTCGATCGTGGCCTGATCGTGCAGGACGACGACGGCCTCGGCTGGGTCGCACTCGGGCAAGCGCGTGCCGCGATCGGCGACACGCAAGCGGCCGAGGCGGCATTCGCCCGCGCGGTCGAAGCGTTGCCGGCGGACGACCCGATCTACTACGACCTCCTGCTCGACCGCGGCACGAACCTCTCCCGCCTCGGCCGACACGCTGCGGCGGCCGACGCGTTGCAACTCGCCGCATCGCGTCGTCCCGACGATGCCCGGCCTCGCAAGCTCGCCGGCGACGCTCTCGCGCGTGCGGGTGCCGACGCCCGCCGCGAGGGCGACCTCGCTCGCGCCCGCCAGCTCTACCGCAATGCGTTGCAGCAGTACGACGATGCGCTTGTCGTCGCCGAAGACGCCGCCGTCCTCGCGGCCAGCGGTTCGACGCTGATCCGGCTCTGGGACCTCAGCGGCCGCATCGACGACGACCTGCGCGGAGAAGCCGTCAGCCGTTGGGAGAAGTCGCTCGAGCTCGACAGCGATCAGCCAGAAGTTCAGGCCGCAATCGGGAGGTTCCGCGACGCGGGCATCCTACGTTGATCTCGTAGGATAAGAAAGAGACACATCACGCATCGTCAGGAGCAGGCACGACCGCCCCAAATCGTCGCGTCCGCTTCGCGTAGGCGAGTAGTGCTTCAAACAACTCCCGACGTGAGAATGCCGGCCATGCCGCGTCTGTCACGACGATCTCGGCATAGCTGATTTGCCAAAGCAGGTAGTTGCTCACGCGAAACTCACCCGCCGTGCGAATGAGCAGGTCGACGTCCGGCAGCGTTACGCCGGTAAAAGTACCGAGAGGCCCGGTTGTCAGGCGGTCTGCCAAGACCTGTTCGTCGACGGAGTCAGGCGAGAGACGACCCGAAGCGACGTCGCGGGCGATCTGCTTCGCCGCATCCGCCAGCTCCGCCCGGCCGCCGTAGTTGAGAGCGAGCGTCACGACGAGGCCGGAGTTGCTGGCGGTTTCCTCCAGTGTCTTGTGCACTTCCTCGAGCACGAGTTGCGGCAATCCGTCGAGTCGGCCGATCTGGTTGAAACGCACGTTCTCCCGCATCATCCGCGGCCGCTGTTCGCGAAGGAATGCGACGTACATTTGCATCAAGAATTCGACTTCCGCTTGCGGCCTCTTCCAGTTTTCTAGCGAGAAGCTATAGAGCGTCAGGAAGTCGGGTCCGCCGACGCGGTCACGAAGTCGGCAGCACTCGCCGACGAGATCGGGAACGACCTTCGCACCGCGGGCGTGGCCGTCGTGACGCGGCCGATCCTGCCGCGTCGCCCACCGGCCGTTGCCGTCCATGATGATCGCGACGTGCCGCGGCACCTTCTCCCGCGGCAGCGTGAGCACCGCCGCCGGTGCCGTCCACTCGTCCGCCGGCACGTCCGCAAGGAAGGCAGGCTCGTCCGTCCGGTCTGGCATCAGCGGCCCGCACTCTACGACACGTCGAGCGACATCCTCACCCGCAACACCAACGGCTCGCCAGGTGTTGGACGGACCCGCAGCACCACTGCCCGCACGTCCGGGTTCGGCTGATCCCACGCCGTCGGCGGCTCCGCGGCAGCCGGCTCGATCAACCATCTGGTGCTTTCCGGCTCTTCGCACACGAGCCGCAACTGCCGCCCATCTTGCCGAAGCCGCGCAACGTTGCCGCTGCTCTCGACGGTCGCGCGTGTGAGCATGCACCAACGTACCGGCTCGACAGCACCTTCCAGATCGTCCTCGACGACCAGGCCATCGCTGCCGGCGAACGAGAACGTCCGGCGGGCGGCGGTGACGGCCTCGCCGAAGAGCGGCGTCAGGTCGAAGCTGGCAGTGGTGTCGGTTGCCTCCGTTCGTCCGGCATATCCGCCCACCTCGTGAAGCCGGTCGCCGATCGTGAGCGTGTTGTGCGCGAACGGCCCGCATCGGTAAACGCGCCAACGTGCAGATTCTTGAGCATTGTTAAAAAGAGCAATGCCGTGCTTCTCGATGCTTTCATAGTCTTGTCTGCCGAGGTCAATCGCCCAGCGCACTCCGCCGATTTCATAGATGAAAGAACCGCCGTCCATGTGGGCGTGGCTTGCGGTCGCCGCGCCGCCTTTGCACGCGAGGTAGGCCGCCTGCGGGTCGTGCCACCGCTCGCGGAAGATGCTCAGCGGTACCTCGCCGGTGCCGTGCCAGACGAGTGGACCATCTGTTTCAGTCGAGACATTTTGCTCTGGCCACCAGAGCGCGGCGAGTGGAAGGAGACGTTCAGAGGCTGGTGTTCCAGCGGAATCCGCCGCCCTCGCGGCGTCGGCCTCGGCCGCCGCGACGAGTCGTGCCAGAAGGAGTGGCCCGGCCTGCTCCGGCGTCCGAGCGGCGTCGGCAAGCCAAAGCCGCGACGCCTGCGGACCATCGTGTTGCTCCCCGTTGTCGCCATACGGGTACACGCTCCCGGTCGGCGTATGTACGACTTGATCAAAGACGCCAGTTCGCAAGAAGCCGCCGACGTGCGACAGATCGAAATCTGTAGTAAGGGAAGATCGCAACGAAGCCAGAAGGACGCACTCGAATCCGACGCCGTAGCACCAGTAGTCCGATCCTTCTGGAAAGTTTCCGTCCTCTGTAAACTCGCGAAGCGCCAGGACGGCCGACGCGACGGCGTCGACGGCGAGCTCCGGTTCGTCCTCCGCGACCGCCAACGCCGCCGCCACAACGCCGGCGTGGCAGACGCTGTTCCAGTTGTTCGACATCGTTGCCCACCGCGGCCGCTCTGCCTCGCGCGGGCACGCGTGCCGCAAGCACTTCTCGACGAGCGCCTTTCGCACTGTTGCCCGCGTCTTCTCGTCGAGGTACTCGTGCAGCCAGTCGTATCCGATCGCGACCGCCAACGCCATCTCGGCCGTGTCGAGGAAGTGGCTCGGGTTCCAATCGATGTAGTCCGCAGCCGCCCGCAGCTCGGCGGTCACGCGAAGAACCATGCGGGCATCGTCATCAACCTTTGCGACGAGCGAGAGCAGCAGCACGCGACGGAGGACGCGGCGGCTCGAGAACAGCATCCGCCGCCCGATCATCTCTCTAGCCTCCGGCGGCTGCCCGACGTGCACGGCCGCTGTCGCGCGGAGGGCGTTGAGCAACCGCTCGAACATCGGCTCGCGTTCGGCCCGCTTCCGAATTACATGCCAGGAAGATCCTGACGCGAGCAGTCGCGGCCGCCGACCGAGCATCGCGTCGATGCGGCGGTGAATCTCGTCGCGGTCCACGGGTGCGTCCATCGCCGCGTTGTAGCCGATCTCGCAGCATTAACCGCCTCTGCCGTGTCGGACGATGCTGAAACCTCCCGAAGATCTGGCGGTAAAGTCGCGTCGTGACGCCTCCGCCGACACCTCGCAATGCCGCCGCGTATCAGCGAAAGCGGCTGTGGTGCGGCATCACCGGGATCGGCCTGATCCTCGTCTCGCTCTGGACGGCGGCGTTGCTGGGTGCGGCCGGCGGCGTAGATCGGCTCGTCGGCGAACTGCGCCTGGAGATTGCGGGTGCGGTCGTAGCGGTCGGGCTCGGACTGGTGGCCAGCCTGCTGCAGATCGGCCCGGACGTTGTCGCGGCAAAGCTCGAAGTACGCGTGGGCCAGCGGACGCCGGAGGCCTTCGGCAGGCGGTACGTGCAAGGTCTAACTGAATGGCTCGGCGGACTCGCGGCGGCCGGGGCGTTGCTCGGCTTGTGCGTGCGGATCTTCGGCGACAACTGGTGGATCGCCGCGGCGGTCGGACTGACGTCGCTCGCGTTCGGCCACGTGTTCGTACCGTTCTCGCCAGGACCGCGGGCAAAGGTGCCGGACGAGGCGTGGTGGAACGCGGTCGCGGATCGGCTTCGCACAGCCGGCCTGCCGGTGCCGACAGTGGCCTGGTTCGATCATGGCGAGCGTTCTCTGGCCGGCGGCTGGAACGGCGTCGGACGTTGGCAGCGGCTGTTCCTGGCTACGTCGCTCCGGCAGGTCGAGCCGGAGATCGCCGCGACGTTGATCGCTCGCGAGATCGGCCACCTTCGCCTAGGGCATCGCGTGACGACGATGCTCTCGACGGCTGCGTGGATCGTCGCCGGCGTCGCACTTGCTCGCATCTTCACGCCTGCCGACGTCGGCGTAGGCGGCATCGTCTTCGTTCTCGCGGCGACCATGAGCACGTGGTGTTGGCTCGGCCTGCTGGGCCTCTGGCCGACGCTCGGGAAGCGGCAGATTTACCAGGCGGACGCGTTCTCGGCGAAGCAGATGGGCTTGCCTGCCGCCCGCGCGGCGCTTGCGGCGTTGGCAAAGCACAACCTGCCCGACGAGCGTCTGCCGACCGGCGTCGCCTTCGTCTTTCACCCGATTCCGCCGATGGCAGACCGCCGGGCGGCCCTGGAGAACCTGTCATGAGCCTGATGCCCCGCCTGCTGTTCGCGATGAGCTCGTGGACGCTGAACCTTCTCGGCCGGAGCCTGCACTGTCAGGCGGCGCGGCCGCACACGTGGCGTCAGCCGCCGGGCTGGGCGTAGCGGGCGAGAACGAACCAGATTGCGGCGATGCCTGCGGCCGCGACGGCTCCAGCGAGGAAAGCCGCCGGTTCGCCGGCGACTCGAACGACGGGCGCGGCTGCGAGCGGGCTCACGAATTGCCCGGCGAAGAAGCTCGCGGTCAGGCCGCCGACGAGTCGCCCGCGGAGACGGTCCGGCGTCACGCCGAGGAGCCACGTCGAGCAGTTCGGCATGAGCAAACCGCTGCCGACGCCGGCGACGAGCATGGCGGCGAACAGCAAGCCGAGCCCGCCGCCGCTGCCGACCTGCGGTGCGATCCAGACGGCGGCGTAACCGAGCGTCCAGACGGCGAAGGCGGTCGCGAACACGTTGGCGAAGGGGAGCCGGCCGCGAATTCTACCGTAGAACAGGCCGGCGGCGGTGGAGCCGACGGTGCTGGTCGCGATGATCGCGCCCTGCAGGAGCTTGTTGTCAAAGCCGAGCTGTTGGGCGACGAAGCCGACCTGCGTCGGCGTGATGTAGAAGAGCAGCATGCCGGCAGCGGCAGTCGCGTAGATGCCGGTCACGACGCCGCGGGCGACGGGTCGGTCGTCAGCTGCCGTGCTGGCGCCGGTCGCGACGCCGGAGCGGACGGTCAGGAGCGTCATCGGCACGACAACGACTGCCGCGGCATAGACGAGAAAGATCAGTCGCCAATCGACTTGTGCCAACGCGCCGCCGACGAGGAGAAACCCGACGCCGCCGCCGGCCATGACGCTCGCCTGCAGGCCCATGAAGCGAGCGCGGGCCGGGGCGGTGAAGGTGTCGCCGATGAGCGTCGTCGCGGCCGTCATGACGCCGGCCGTCGCTACGCCGAGCAACGCCCGGCCGACAAGAATCGCCGGCAGCGTCGGCAGATAAAGCCCGCTCGTGCCGGCGATCGCGTAGAGGATAAGCGACGCCACAAGCACCGGCCGGCGGCCGAGGCGGTCGAGCAGCCAGCCGCCGAACGGGGCGATGAGTGCGATGCTCAGCGCTGGCAGCGTCAGGACGAGCTTGCTCAGCAGGGCGACTCGCGTTGCATCCGCCGCGGGCAAGGCGGAGAAGTGTTCGGTGATTGCCGTCAACGCCGGAGCCGCGGCCGCGCCCGCCATGACGGTGAGGCTGCTGGCGGCGAGCAGCGTGATCTTGCGACCGAGCGGTACGTCATCGGCCGGCACGCTCCAGGCTACGGCTTCCGCGGCTCCAAGACGGTCGGCAGGTCGCGAGCGCCGTGGACGATCGCGATGATCTCGATCGGCTTCGTCTGCCAGCGATACACGATGAGGTATCGAGCGACGGCATGAAAGCGATAGTCTTTCGGGAGGACCGATTCCTTGTAGTGTCCGATACCAGCGTGTTCCGCGAGCAGATCGAAGGCCTTGAAGAAGTTGGGAGCAAATTGATCAAGAACGTCAGTGCCGCCTTCGCGCTCGATGTATTCGAAGATCGACTTTAAGTCCTCCTCAGCGGAATCAGCGATA
Organism: uncultured Tepidisphaerales bacterium; assembly: GCA_964416015.1. Taxonomy (GTDB): domain Bacteria; phylum Planctomycetota; class Phycisphaerae; order Tepidisphaerales; family Tepidisphaeraceae; genus JBCDKH01. The sequence continues at coordinate 12,769 of CAYQCT010000029.1, read as the reverse complement.
ATGTACTTGCTAGGCACGCCGAGCCTCCCGCCAATCAGCTATGTTTTTGAGCAATTGCTCCCGCGTAACAAACTCGCCACGCTCGATCTGCGCTTCTGCTTGAGCAACCTTCTCCCGGAACCGACGCAGCTTTTCCTCGTCGCTCAGTTCCACGTCGTTCGTCGGCGACTCGAGTTGGAGAAGCGCACGCTTCACCGCCTCGGCCCGCGAGCCGTAGCGGGCGGCGGCGCGGTCGAGGGTTTCTTCCAGCGAGTCCGGCAATTCGAGGGTGATTGTCATGGGTGCTCCAGCGACCACTTTAGCACGCCGCCGACTATCGTGTGCGTCGGACGGCCGACCAGCTTCCAGCCGTTGAACGGGCAGTTTCGACCCTTGCCGGAGAAGGTGTTCGTGTCGACGGTCCACGGCAGGTCAGGGTCAATCACCGCGACGTCCGCCGTCGCACCGGACCGGAGCGTGCCGGCATCGATGCCGAGGATGCCCGCCGGGGCAGAAGTTATCAGCTCGATCAACCGCATCGCGTCGATAAGACCGGCGTCGTAGAGGGCCTTCTTGTACAGGCCGAACGCGCACTCGAGGCCGACGATGCCGAAGGCGGCGTCGGCGAGCGGAACGGCTTTCTCCTGTTGCAAGTGCGGCGCGTGATCCGTCGCCAGGCAGTCAACGGTTCCATCGACGACACCACGAACAAGAGCCGCGACATCGTCGGCCGTTCGCAACGGCGGATTCATTTTGTAGTTCGCGTCGAAGTTCCGCACGCACTCGTCCGTCAACAACAGGTGATGCGGCGACGCTTCGCACGTTACCCGTTGCCCGTCCGTCTTCGCGCGTCGCACAAGTTCCACAGCGCCGGCCGTGCTGAGGTGTTGCGCGTGATACCGACAGCCGATCCGGGTATTCAACACGAGGTCGCGGGCCAACATCACTTCCTCCGACTCCGACGAAATGCCAGGCAAGCCGAGCTCGGCGGCGACGGCACCGGCATGGACGCAGCCGCCGGACAGGCTCGGCTCCTCGCAATGCTGCATCACCAGCGCGTCGAACATTCGACAGTACTGCAACGCCTTGCGCATCACGCCCGCGTCGGTGACGCCCGCCCCGTCGTCGGTGAAGGCGACGGCGCCGCGGGCGTGCATGCCGCCGATTTCGGCGAGTTCGACGCCTGCGCGACCTTTGGTCAGACAGCCGGTCGTCAGAACCCGGGCCAGGTCGACGCGGGCGGCCTCGCGGTGGACGAACTCGACCGACGCCTCGTCGTCTAACGGCGGCCGCGTGTTGGGCATGCAGACGACGGTCGTGAATCCGCCCGCGACAGCCGCAGCGCTGCCGGTGGCGATCGTCTCCTTCTGCTCGTCGCCCGGCTCGCGGAAGTGCACGTGCGGATCGACAAAGCCCGGCGTCACCCACTTGCCGCGAGCGTCGATGAAGTCATCGGCATGGCCCAGATCCTCGCCAACCGACGCCACGACGCCGTCGCAGAGCAGGACGTCCGCCTTCCGCGGCAGGGCGGCGGCGGGGTCGAAGACGGTGCCGCCGGTGATGAGCAGACTGCGCATGTCAGGACAGGGTACATCGCGTTGCTGTGGAGTGATCTGTTGGCATCTCGCTCGTCGCTACGGCAACAAAGCCCACGGCCTAAGGCCGTGGGCTTCTGGAGAACGAGGCACGCCTTGAACAACAAAACTCAGTCGCGTCGGGTCCGACGCAGTCCCACCGCCGCGACGCCGATCGTCGCGGCCAACGCGGACGAGGGCTCCGGGATCGCGCGGATCAAGATCGGCGCGGCAAATTCCTGCCCGTCGGCGAACTGCGTCGGCATCTGATACACCGCCCCGTCCTTCGTCGTGAAGTAGAGATCCACGTCGCCCGGGTTCCACGCGTGGCCGCTCGCCCAGAGGCCGTAGAAGTCGTCGGCGGCGTTCACAGGGCGGCGGACGTAGCTGTGGTTCACGTCGACGTCCGGCGTGAGGTTGACGTCGAAGCTCCAGGTCTCGCCCATATCGTCGCTCGTCCAGACGCCGATCTCGCCGCCGGTGCCGTAGTGCTGCGGGCCGTCGATCCACGGGCCGATGAGCCGCCAGGTGTCGCCTTCCACGTAGAGCGAGCCATGGTCGTAGTTGTGGTCCGTCTGCAGGACATCGCGGATGATCCACTCCGAGAGCGTCGCGTCGAAGCGGGCCGTGCGGAGCGTCCGCGGCCCGTTCTGCGGCCCCGTCTGCGGGCCGCCGCTGGTGAGGTAGAGCAGCACCGGATTGCCGTCGGCGTCTTGCTGAACGTCCTTCAGGTAGACGTTCAGGCCTTGCGCTTCATAGTCGAAGACGAGTGCGGGATTCTGCGCGTTTGTCAGCGTGCCCGAGAGCGTCGTGCCATCGGCCGTCTGCCACGACTCGCCGAGGTCGCTCGTTTCGGCATAGTAGAGGTTCGTGCGGTAATCGAGCGGCGTGCCGGGCGCACCGGTCGGGTGCATGTTGAAGATTGTCGCGACCATGTCGCCGAACGCCCAGCTCGTCTGGTACTGGCCTTCTTCGATGGCTGCCAACGCGGGCCGCGGGTTGCTCCCGTTGTTGAGCGACCAGTCGTATTTCCAGGTGACGCCGTCCTGCGACGAGTTCGTGTAGAGCGTCCGGTTGCCACCACCTTCGTAGTAAGTGTTGAGGAGCAGGAAGCCCTGGCCCGACACGTAGTGAGGCTGGCCGTAGCTGAAGGTTTCGCGTTTGCTCGATCCGCCGTCGAGCTCGAGGACGCGGTCCCACCGGTCGATCTCCCAGGGCGAAGCCGACTTCGTGATAATCGCCTTGCGGCTCGACCCGTGACCGGAGCTGAAGACGAAGAGGTGGCCTTCGTCGTCGATCGCGAGCGTCGGGTTCTCGTGCGCGTCGAGCTGACCTCGCGTCAGGATCGTCCGCGGCCGGGCCATGAGGCCGGTCGTGTGGTCGTAATAGCCGACCATGTTCGGCGTGGTCGATCCGCCGCCGTCGCCGCCGAAGACGAAGTAGGTGCGGTCGATGCCGCCCGCGGCGTTCTGCTTGCGGATGGCGATGGGCGCGTGCTGCTGCGGGTAGGTTGCCATTGCGCCGCCGTACTTGTTCTGGCGGTAGTCCTGGCTTCCGCCGCCGGAGCCGTTGGTGATTTCGTACCAGACGCCGCGATAACCGTCGGCTTGTGGTGCGGTGTAGGTGGCGGCGGTGGCAGACATGGGGAACAACGTAGCGGCGAGCAGAGCCGCGTGCTTCAACGACGGGACGAACGGGAACGACATGAATCCTCCTCAGGAACTGATGAATCGGGCAAAGAAACGCCGCAGCCCGCGCTGGCGGGCCGCGGCGTCAACAATGGTGCGGTAGCGGTCGTTTCTCAGGCGCGACGCCGACGCGTCAGCAGGCCGAGCATGCCCGCCGAGGCCGCCAGGGCAGAGGCCGGCTCCGGAATGACCGCAACACCGACCGCGGCAACGTCGATCGCGCCGCCGGTGCCACCCGACCCGGGATTGCTGTTGATGATCGTCACGCCTGCGGCGAGCGTGAGATCGCCGGTCGTACCCGTGAAGTCGGCGAGCGTGAAGCTCGTGCCGTAGAGGTTCTCGTTCAGGAAAGTGCCGGTGCCCTCGCGATTCAGCGACGGGTTCAACAGCGAGCCCGAAGCATCTTCCCCGACATCGACGAGCTCGAGCCGGTAGTCGCCGATGTCGTTGCCGAGTGTGTCGATGAGGCCGAGTCGAACGTCATCGAACTGCGCATTGTCATCGGTAGAAAAGTCGTACTCGAGAAGGAAGAGAACGCTGTCGCTCGTCAGTGGCCCGAGGATGAAGTCGGTGCCGCTGGTCGTGTTGAGCGTGCCGTCCGTGGCGACGAGGCCGGTTAGAGCGGCGGCGTCGCTACCGGGATCGGTGTCGCCGAAGTATCGCTCGCTGGCTGCGGTCGTCGCGACCGCGCCGGTGAGGCCGGTGTAGGTGACGCCGCCGGCCGTGAAGCTGCTGATCGTCTGGTCGTTTCCGGTGCCGGTGAAGGTCGCCGACTCGATGTCGACGACAGCACCCGAGGCGAGTGCTGTTGTGGCGAGCGAGGCGGCGAGGGTTGTCGAGGTGAGTTTCATGCTGTTTTACTCCCGGATCTGGATTCTTCAGCCGCAGAACACCTGTGGCGTGGATGAAGCATTCTGCCATGCCTTCAAGCGGGTGACTGACAATGAGCATCTACACGCTTGACAATCAGCGTCAACCTTGTTGAATCGATCCGTGGCCTCCCAAGTCGGCTTCCGTCGTGTAGCCGTCGGCCTCAGCGCGGGACACGCCGCCGTGCGTGACATGCTCGGCGGGATTCGTGCGGCGGCCAAGGAGCGGGCCGGCCTGACGCTCCGACTCGTCGAGCCCCACCTGCTCCGCACCCTGCGCGAGGTAGACGGCTACATCGGTCAAGTCGCCCCGGCTGACACCGCTTCCCTTCCGATCGTCAGCCTCTACAGCACAGGGAGCAACGACCCGCGGCTTCAAGTCTACAGCGATCCACGAGCCGCTTCAGAGCTCGCCTTCGGCCACTTTCGAGAACGCGATTTGACGTGCGTCCGCACGTACATCGCCCGGGGCGTCGAGGGTGCCCGCCGTCGCCGGGCCGAGCACTTCGAGACCCTCGCTACGAACGCCTCGCTCGACGTGGGCCGCATCGAGTTCGACGACGCCGTTAGCGGTCCAGCGTCGCCGACGACGGTTTCGCGGCTCGCCAAGTACCTTCTCCGCCAGCCAAGGCCGATGAGCGTCATGGCGATCGACGACTGGCACGGCCTGCGGGTGATCGAAGCCGCCGCCGAGGCCGGGCTGCGGGTGCCGGACGATGTGGCCGTTCTCGGGCACAACGACGATGCCCCGCTCTGCCGGTTCTGCGATCCGCCGCTGAGCAGTGTCGCGACGAATCAGCAACGCATCGGTTATGAAGGCATGAAGCTGCTGGTCGACCTGATGGAGGGCAAGCCGCCGCCGGAGGTGCCGATTCGGATTCCGCCGATCGGCGTCGTCGCGCGGGCGTCGACCGATGTGCAGCACACGAGCGACCCGGCCGTCGCCGACGCGCTCCGCTACATCCGCGACCACCTCGCCGACGGCATCACGCCGGCCGACGTCATCGCCCACGCCCCGGCGTCAGCGAGCACGCTGCACCGCCGGTTCAAGCAGCACCTCGGCCACGGCATCGCCGTGCAGCTCCGCAACGCACGTCTCGAACGCGTGCGGCAACTACTCGTTGCAGACGATGCGCCGCTCGTGCTCGTCGCTGCCGACACTGGATACGGGCACGTCTCGCAGATGTGCCGAGACTTCAAGGCAAGGTTCGGCTCGACGCCGACGGAGTACCGCGACGCGCAGCGGGAGGCGCGGACGGGGCTAGGGTCGGTCAGGAACGCTGGCTCGGTCAGCGACGCTGGGTCGCCTGCTGGTCGAGGGCGCGGCGCATGAGGCGTTGTTGAAACTCGCCGCCGCCGGTCTCGGGAGCGTCGGGGTCGCGGGGCGTCCAGGTGCCGTCGGGGCCGAGTTGCCAGGCGTGTTCGCCGGTTTCGACGGCGGCGTCGAGGATCTCGCCGAGGCGGGCGCGGGCGGCGTCATCTTCGACGGGCGTGATGGCTTCGACGCGGTAGTCGAGGTTGCGGACCATCCAGTCGGCCGAGCCGATGAAGTAGGCCGGGTCGCCGCCGTTGTGGAAGCGGAAGATGCGGCTGTGTTCGAGGAATCGGCCGAGAATGCTGAAGACGCGGACGTTTTCGCTCAGGCCCTCGACGCCGGGGCGAAGACAGCAGAATCCACGAATGACCAGGTCCACCGGCACGCCGGCGGCGGAGGCTTCGTAGAGGGCTTCGATGATCTGCTCGTCCTGCAGCTGGTTCATCTTCGCCGTGATGCCGCTCGGCTTGCCCGCCTTGGCTGCCTCGGCTTCGGCGGCGATGCGGTCGAGGAAGCGTTGCCGCATGTTCGTCGGTGCGACGAGAAGTTTGCGATAGTCGCGGCGGACGCTGCGGCCGGTGAGCGTGTGGAAGAGCTCGATGACGTCGCCGCAGAGCGCCGGGTCGCTCGTGAACAGGCCGACGTCGGTGTAGAGCTGGGCGGTGCGGGCGTTATAGTTGCCGGTGCCGACGTGGACATAAGTTCGCAGCTCGCCGCCGGCTTCCTGACGGACGGCCATGGCGAGCTTCGTGTGCGTCTTGAGCCCGACGACGCCGTAGACGACGTGTACGCCGGCCTTCTCCAGCCGTTGGGCCAGGCGGACGTTGCGTTGCTCGTCGAAGCGGGCCTTGAGCTCGACGAGCACTGCGACCTGCTTGCCCTCCTCGGCAGCGCGGATCAGGGCATCGACGAAGCTGCTCTCCCGCGTCGTGCGGTAGAGCGTCATCTTGATCGCCAGCACACTCGGGTCCTCGGCGGCCTCGGTTACGAACCGCTCGACGCTCGCGGTGAAGCTCTCGTACGGGTGATGCACGAGGACGTCGCCCGAGCGGATGGCGCTGAAGACGTCCGCATCTTCGTCGGCAAATCGCGGCGGCGTCAGCGGCTTCCACGGCTCGAACGACAGCTCCGGCCGATCCACGTCGGCGAGCGCCATCAGGTCGTCCATGTCGATCGGACCGTCAAGGACGTAAACGTCTTCCTCGCGCACGCCGAGCCCGCGACGGATCATCTCCCGCATACCGGCACTCATGCTTGACGGCGTTTCAAGCCGCACGACGCTGGCCATGCGACGCTGGCGAAGCTCCTGCTCGACCATCGCCAGCAGGTCGTCGGCGTCATCCTCGTCGGCCTCGACGTCGGCATTGCGGGTGACGCGAAACAGGTGCTGCTCCAGGACCCGCATGCCGGGGAAGAGCGTCGCGAGGTTGCCGGCAAGCACGCCCTCGAGCGAGACGAACCGCTGGCCCGGCTCGTTCTCGTCCTCCGGCAGGGCGACCCACCGCGGCAGATTTTCCGGCAGCTTGATGCGGACGAAGCTCGATTGTCCCGTCTCGGCGTCCTCGATCATCACGCCGAGCGACTTGCTCAGGTTGCTGATGAAAGGAAACGGATGTCCCGGATCGACAGCCAGCGGTGTGAGGATCGGGAAGACCTGCTCGCGGAAGAACGTGTCGGCCGCCTCGCGATCGGCGTCGTTCAGCTCGTCGTAGCGACGGATGCGAATGCCGTGCTCCTTGAGCGACGGGTGCAGGCTCTTGAACCAGCAGCGAACCTGCCGATCCAGGAGCGGGCGGACGCTCTCGTGGATGAGCGTGAGCTGTTCGTCCGGCGTGAGGCCGTCGATGGTGCGTGAGGAAACCTTGGCGGCCCGCTGGCGTTGCAGGCCGCCGACGCGTTTCATGTAAAATTCGTCGAGGTTGCTGGCAAAGATTGCCAGGAACCGAACGCGCTCAAGCAATGGAATCCGCGTGTCCTCGGCAAGCTCGAGAACCCGCGTGTTGAAGTCGAGCCAGCTGAGCTCGCGATTGAAGAACCGCCCGTTGCCCAATGCTAGAGCGACAGCCGGTCGGGCGGGCTCGTGCGGGGCAGCGGGCAACTTGACATCGGCTTCGGCGTGCATCGTCAGGGTCTCCCGATCGCCGGCCTAGGGCTTACTTCTTCCGCCGGTCGCGACGGGCTTTACGCTTCTTGGATCCGATCTTGCGGCGGCGTCGCGGCTTGGGCATGGTCTGTAGGCTTCGTGCGAGGGTCGGGGTCGTCAGCCCGCCGCCGAAGGTGGCGTGGGCCGGGTGGACAGCATAGGCCCGCGGCTTGACTGTCAGGTCGGAGCGGCGAAAACTGTCCGCCCAAGCCGAACTAGCTCAACGGCAGAGCGCCGCTTTCGTAAAGCGGAGGTTCGGGGTTCAAATCCCCGGTTCGGCTCCTTTTCCACTGCTCGCAATATGGCGTTGGCGTTCGACCTCGCCTACCGGACGTTGGCCGCCGCCTCAGCCGTCTCGCCGCGGTTCCGGCGAAAATTGCAGGACGCTCAACGACGCCGCGACGGCACCGGCCCAACGCCGCCGGATGACGGGCGGCCGCTCATCGTCATCCACGGCGTCAGCGTCGGCGAGACGCACGCAGCCCGGCCTTTGATCGAGGAGCTACGCCGGCTCGACCCGCACATTCGGATCGCCGCCGCGGCATCCACCGTCACCGGCACCGCGCGGGCGAAGGCGATTCATGGCGTTGATCCCGCAGCCGATGTCTTTGCCGATACGTTCCCGCTCGACCTCTCCGCGTACGTCGACCAGCACCTGAACCGCCTACGGCCGGTGGCTTGCGTGATGATGGAGCTCGAGGTCTGGCCGAACTACGTCCGCGAGTGCGAGCGGCGGGGCGTGCCCGTCTTCATCGCGAACGGCCGGATTACGCAGCGGGCGTTCGACGGCTACCGGCGTACCGGGCCGATCCTGCGGCCGACGTTTCGTCGGCTGACGCGGGTCTTCGCCCAGGACGAGACCTACGCCGAGCGGTTCCGTCGGCTCGGCGTGCCGGCGGAGCGGGTCGAAGTGACCGGCTCGGTGAAGTACGACGCCGCGATCGTCGGCGAGCGAGCCGAAGGCGATGCGGAGTACGCGGCGTCGCTGGGCCTGTCGCCACGCGCCTGGGGCGGGTCGGACCCGGTGGTCGTCGCCGGCAGCACGGGGCCGGGTGAGGAGGCGTTGCTGTTGGACGCGTGGGAGCACGTGCTTCGCGCGGTGCCGAACGCTCGCTTGGTGCTCGTGCCGCGGAAGCCGGAGCGGTTCGAATCGGTAGCAGAATTGATTCTCGCGCGGCACAGGCTTGTGCGGCGTTCGTCTGATAAAGGCGTCGAAGATCCTGCCGCCATTCGGCTCGGCGACTCGATGGGGGAGCTGCGGAAGGCGTACGCGATGGCGGACGTCGTGGTGGTCGGCCGGACGCTGCTCGAGCTTGGCGAGCGGCAGCATGGCAGCGACCCGCTCGAACCGGCGGCACTCGGCAAGCCGCTCGTCCTCGGCGGCTTTTCCTCGAATTTTGCGGAGCCCGTCGCACGATTGGCCGCAGCGCGGGCAGCGCGGCAGGTCGCCGGCGAGCCCGAAGCAGTCGCCTCCGCCGTTATCGAATTGGTGCGGGATGCGGAGGCAACGAGGGCGGCGGGCGCTGCGGGACGGGCGGCGGTGCAGGCGGCTGCGGGCGCGTCGGCCGCGACCGCCGAACGCATTCGGCAGTACCTGAAGCAGTCATCTTCAGTGGCTTCACGGTAAATGACGTCGGCCATCCTGCCGAAGTAGCACGGGAGCACGAAGGTCGTGCCGCCGAAGGCCGTTCGCCACCGATTGAGACGTACCCGGGTGGTGGTTAGACCGGACGAACACGATGAGTCAGACCAGCCCATCTCGAAGAGGAAACGCCGCCATGGCCGCCTCCGCAGCCGAACGCAAGCAGCAGCTCGACGCGTTGCTTGACAAACTCGACGCCCGCGATGCGACCAGCAACGGCCGCCGTGACCGCCGCAGCATGCGGGCGACCTACCGCCGCGGCGACGTGCGAATCATCGTGCACCACCCCGGCGGCAGCATTACGGACCGCCGCGTCCTCACCCGCGATCTCTCCGCCGGCGGCCTCAGCTTTTTACATGCCGGCTATCTGCACATCGGCACTCGCGTTGACGTCAACCTCCGTCGCCACGTCGGCGGCGGGGAAGATGCCGTCCGCGGGACAGCCATGCACTGCGAACATATCGCCGGCACATGGCATGCCGTGGGCGTGAAGTTCGACCGCCGCATCTTCCCCAAGCTCTATCTCGACCCGGAGTCCACGCCCGGCCTGGACCTCGATGCCCGGCAGCCGGCAGGCATTGCCGGCCGCGTGCTGCTGCTCGACGACAGCGAGCTCGATCGTCGGCTGATGGCGCACCACCTGCGTCGGACGAAGGTCGAGCTGACCGCCGTCGCGACGCTCGTCGAAGCTTGCGCGGCCTTGGCGGGCCAGAGCCACGACAACCCGTTCGAGCTGGCGGTCGTCGACCTGAACCTCGCCGACGCCGAGGCGCGTCTCGAGCCGGCCGAGGTCGTGCGGCGGGTCGTGGAGACGGGCGTGCCGAAGGTCGCTTCGTGCACCGCAGAGACGGATTCGGCCCGCATTCGAGCGGTCCGCGAGGCCGGGTGCTGTGGGATTTTGACAAAGCCCTACGACTCCGAACAGCTGCTCGCCAGCTTCGCCAACTGGCTCGGCATGGGCAATTCCAGCGACGGACGGGATACGATCAACAGCAGCCTCGCTGATCAGCCGGAAATGCGTCCGCTGCTCGTCGAGTTCGTCGAGAAGGCCCAGAAGCTGGGGCTTGCCATGGCGGAGGCTCGCGAGAAGAACGACCTCGAACGCTGTCGCAGCGTCGTGCTCGCACTGCGTGGCAGCGGCGGCGGCTACGGCTTCACGGTCGTCAGCGAGGCCGCCACGGACGCGATCACGAATCTCGAAGCATCCCAGGATGTGACGGAGGCGGGCGTCGCACTCGATCGCCTTCAGGACATTTGCAGACGCCTGTCCGCCGAACCGACGGACGCCGGGGAGAATGAAGCCGAGCTTGCCGCGGCGGCTTGATGCTGATGCGCAAGCGGCCGTAGCTGCTTCGGTCGTAAGAGATTCCCGCTACGCGAGTGGCGACCGCTTCTCGTGATGGTCGGTGAGCGACTCGAACAGTCGCGCCGCCTGAAGAAGCTTCGTCTCGCCGAACGCCGGCCCGATCAGTTGCAGGCCCAGCGGCAGGGGCGTCGCACCTGAGGTAAAGCCGCAGGGCACACTGATGCTGCAGTTGCCGGCGATGTTGCTCGTGACGGTGAAGACATCGCACAGGTACATCGCCAGCGGATCGGCCGTCTTGTCGCCGATCTTAAACGCCGGGAATGGGCTGGTCGGGCTCGCGATGACGTCGCAGTGCTGGAACGCCTGGTGAAAGTCCTGGGCGATGCGGCTGCGGACCTTGAGGGCGGTGTTGTAGTACGCGTCGTAGTAGCCGCTCGACAGGGCGTAGGTGCCGAGCATGATCCGCCGCTTGACCTCCGGGCCAAAGCCTTCTTCGCGGCTCTGGCTGAAGAGATCGATGATGTCGTTGACCGGCTCGACCGTGCGGTGGCCGAAGTGAACGCCATCGTAGCGGGCGAGGTTGCTGGAGGCCTCGGAAGGCGCGATGACGTAGTAGGCGGCGATGCCGTACTGCGTGTGCGGCAGGTGAACGTCGACGACCTCGGCGCCGTGCTCCTCGAGCAAGACCAGCGCAGCGTCGAAGGCTTTCTGCACCTCCGGATCGATGCCGCCTGCCTCGCGGGCGGCGTCGGTGAATTCTTTGGCCACGCCGACCCGCAGACCCTTGGCCGAGCCGGCTTCGACGAGGGCTTCCGGTCCCGCTGCCGCGCGCACGCCCGTGCCTTCGAGCGCGAGCTTGAGGTCGGCGTAGCGCTCCG
>CAYQCT010000029.1:0-1365 GCA_964416015.1 uncultured Tepidisphaerales bacterium | reverse complement strand
GGGTCAGCGGGCCGATCTGGTCGAGCGAGGAGGCGAAGGCGACGAGGCCGTAGCGGCTGACGCGGCCGTAGGTGGGTTTGAGTCCGACGAGTCCGCAGAGGCTGGCGGGTTGCCGGATGCTGCCGCCGGTGTCGCTGCCGAGAGCGCCGCAGCAGAATCCCGCCGCGACCGCCGCAGCCGACCCGCCGCTGCTGCCGCCGGGGACGCGGGTATCGTCCCACGGGTTGCGTGTGACGAAGTAGGCGCTGTTCTCCGTCGACGAGCCCATAGCGAACTCGTCCATGTTCCCCTTGCCGACGACGACCGCGCCGGCGTCTTCGAGCAGCTTCACGACCGTCGCGTCGTACGGCGCGTGAAAGTCGGCGAGCATCTTGCTCGAACACGTCGTTGTGCCCCAGGAGGTACAGAGGTTGTCCTTGAGCGCGATCGACACGCCGGCCAACGGACCGGAGGCGCGGCCCGCATCCACGTCCGCCGCCCGCCGCAGGGCCCGTTGCGCATCCGTCGTGACGAAGGCGTTAACTTTGCCGTCGAGCTTCTCGACGCGTGCCAGCGTCTCCCGCGTCAACTCCTCCGCCGAGATGTCCCGCGTACGAACGGCATCGCGTGCGGCAAGGATCGTGTCGGGGAGCATGTGCGAAAGTGTGAAGTAGGAATGCTGAATGCGGAAGTGCAGAGCTAAAAGAAGGCGATTGCTGGCGCCGATCCGGCCGCATTCCGCCTTCCTACTTCACACTTTCTGCCTCATCCCGCGCTGTCCTCGTCGCCGCCCAGCACTTTGGGCACCTTGAAGAACGGCGGGTCGGCGTCGGGGGCGTTCTGCAGGACGACTTCGACGAGGTCGGCAGCGTGGGCGGTCGGCTCGACGCCGGCGACGTCGACTTGGCCGATCTTGGCGACGTAGTCGAGGATGGCCGGCAGCTTCTGGCCGTAGTCGGCGACGGCGGCGGCGTCGGGGCGGAGGCGGGCGAGCTTGGCGACGTGGCGGACCTCGTCGGCGGTCATCTGCGCGGGCTGGGAGGGCGAGTCGCTCACGGACGTCCGTTTGTAGCGGCGTCGGCGTGACGATTCCAGCAGGCGCGGGTAGGCGTGATAACGCGGCGGCGAAGAGGTGCCGCGTTGACACGCGGAAGCGGCCGCCGGTACAACCGACGGTCCCTCCTGTGTCGCCCGCGCCCTGCGGGCCCATCGGCGGGCGGAACTCGCCAAGGATCGGCGGGAACTTCCGGCAGGGCGCAGCGTCGAAGCCTCGGGTCAGGAACCCGTCCGCTTGCCGCTTCGCCGGTCGGACCGTCCGCACCTACGCCGCCCGGTGGGTGGTGCTGGCCCGACCGGTTCATCGGCCTCCTGCCGAGCCGACTTTCG
>CAYQCT010000028.1:19718-25342 GCA_964416015.1 uncultured Tepidisphaerales bacterium | reverse complement strand
CGGCCGCGACGTCGCCGCCGATCGCTACGCCCGCAGCCGCGCTCGTGCCGCCGAGCAGTACGCCCGCAGCCGCGACGCCGCCGGTGCCGGCTGGGCCTACAGCCAGGACCGCGTCAGCTACGGCATCCAGGAGCACCCGCTGGCCATGGGTGTCGCCGCCCTCGCCGCCGGCCTGCTCGCCGGGCTCGCTGTGCCGCGGACGCAGACCGAAGACCGCTACATCGGTGGCTACAGCCGCGACCTCAAGGACGCCGCCGGCAACCTCGCCGGGGAAGCCGTCGACCGCGGCCGCACCGTCGCCGAGGCCGGCCTCACCGCCGCCCAACGCGAAGCCGAAGCCCGCGGCCTGACGCCCGAGCAGCTCCGCGAACGTGGGCAAAGCCTCGCCGCCGATGCGAAGCAGGCGGCGTCACACCTCGTGCAGGACGCGACGCAAGCCGCCAAGCACGTCGCCGACGAAGCCCTGCACACGGCCAAGAAGGCCGGCAGCCACGCCGCCGGCGACGCCCAGGAGACGGCCAGCAGCATCGGCGAGTCCGCCAAGCTCGACGCGGAGCACATCGCCCGCAAGAACGAGGACCTACACCCGGCGAACCTCAAGGACGCCGCCAAGGCCGTCGTCACCGCCGGTGTCGACGCCGCCAAGGCCGAGGCCGAGCACCAGAAGGACGACGTCAAGGCCGAGGCGGATAAGAAGGCGTAACGCGTTCGGCAACATCTCCTGCTTGATCCCACAGCCCCGGACCTGTTCCGGGGCTGTTTCTCATTGTGCCTGACACGTCCCGCTCCTTCGTCGTCGCTATCTTCGCCTCATGCCTCGCCCGCTGCCGTCAGACCTGCCGGACCACATGAACCCGAAGCTGACCGGCCGCAACCGGCTGCCGCCGCGGAGCCGATTCACAAGCTACCCGACGGTCGAGGCGGCGCTGGCCGGCATCAACGACGGCGTGCCGTCGCCTTGGGAGAAGAGTCTGAACGGCACGTGGCAGTTCCGGCTCTACGAGCGACCCGCCGCGGTGCCGGAGGACTGGCTGTCGATGAAGGACGGCGACGACATGGAGGTGCCGAGCCACTGGCAGCTCGCCGGCACGCTCACGCCGACGGGCGGGACGTACGGCGACATCAGCCGGCCGCACTACACGAACTGGGCGTATCCGTTCCCGATCGACCCGCCGTTCGTGCCGGACGACCACAACCCGACCGGCGTCTACAGCCTGACGTTCACGGTGCCGGAGGATTGGAAGGAGATGCGGAAGATCATCCGTTTCGACGGCGTCGACGGGTGCATGACGCTGGCGTGCAACGGCCGCGAAGTCGGCCTGCACAAGGGCAGCCGCCTGATGGCCGAGTTCGACCTGACGGACTACCTGCAGGACGAGGTGGGGGGCGAGAACACGATCTGCGTAAAGGTCATCCAGTTCGGCGACCACAGTTATCTGGAAGACCAGGACATGTGGTGGCTCAGCGGCATCTTCCGCGACGTGACGCTGCTGGCAGAGCCAGAGACCGGTCTTCGAGAGGTACAGGCTTCCTGTAGGGTGGGCTTCAGCCCACCGTCTGAGGAGGGTGATTCGCCGGATGCCGACGGTGGGCTGAAGCCCACCCTACAAGGCTCCTCGAACTTGCACGTCAGCGTCGAGGCGGAGGCGCGTGTTCATCAGTTTGAGACCAGCTTCTATCTGCCGAACGGTGAGCTGCATCTCAAAGTGAGAGAGATGCCGCGGGAACCGGGCGGCCTGGATCAGTCGTGGCCAGACGCAACTGTTTGGACGCCTGATGCCCCTCGACTTCACACGCTGGTAGTCACAGCTCTTAACGAGCAGGGTCACGTTCTTCAAGCCGTCCCATTCCGCGTCGGTTTCCGGACCATCGACTTCGCCCCCGGCGGCGTGCTCCGTCTCAACGGCGAGCCGATCAAGCTCCGCGGCGTCAACCGGCACGAGTGGTCCAACACCCGCGGCCGCAGCGTCACCAGGCAGGACATGCTCGACGACGTCCTGCTCATGAAGCGGCACAACATCAATTGCGTCCGCACCAGCCACTACCCGCCGCACCCGCACTTCCTCGACCTCTGCGACCAGTACGGCCTGCTCGTCATGCTCGAGTGCGACCTCGAATCGCACGGCATGAACAAGGCGAAGGACGCGTACTACCTCGCCCGCGACCCGGACTGGAAGGACGCTCACCTCGACCGCATCGAGCGGACCGTCGCCCGCGACCGGAACCATCCGTCGATCTTCAGCTGGTCGCTCGGCAACGAGAGCGGCCACGGCAGCAACCTGACGGCGATGGCGGAGCGTTGCCGGGAGCTCGACCCGACGCGGCTGATCCACAACGAAGGCGACGTGCGAGTGGAGGACACGGACTTCATCAGCCACATGTATTTCCGCCCGGACCAGGTCGAGGCGGCCGGCGAGGGCGAGGAGCCGCTGGACATCCCCGGCTGGTTCGGCGCGGGGCAGAAGATTCCGGTCGAGAACTACGTCGATAAGCCGTATTTCCTCTGCGAATATGCTCACGCCATGGGTAACGGGCCCGGCGGGTTGCACCACTACTGGAACCTCATCGACAAGTACGACCGCCTGTGCGGCGGCTGCGTCTGGGAGTGGATCGACCACGGCCTGCTAACGCATCGGCCTGACGGCAAGACGCAAGTCTCCTACGGCGGCAACTTTGGCGAGGACGTCCACGACGGCAACTTCGTCCTCGACGGCATCATCGGCAGTGATCGCAGCGTCTCGCCGGCGTTGCTCGAGCTCAAGCAGGTCTACGCGCCGGTCCTCGTCCATCGGCAGGACGACGGCACCTACAAGGTCACGCCGCGCGACGGCACGATTGACCTGTCGCAGTACGCGTTCCACTGGGAACAACTCGCCGACGGCCGCAAGGTCGCGGGCGGGAACGTGGAACGCGACGCGGACGATACGCTCAGAATAGATCATAAACTCGACGGCCACGGCGAGCGGCATCTGAACGTGCGGGTGACGCTTCGCGACGCGGCGCCGTGGGCGGACGCGGGTCATGAAGTGACAGCTTTTCAATTCGACCTGCCGCCGGGCGATATGATCGATCATGATCACGCGGCCGCGGATATGGCCGTGGTTGAGCATATTGCTACGGAGCGTCGGGTGGCAGTTGACAAGTTGCCGATGCTGCTCGACGGGCCGCGGCTGGAGCTTTGGCGAGCGCCGATCGACAACGAAGCCCGCGGCAGTGCCGAGAAGATCAACGAGGAGTGGGAACGCGTCGGCCTGCACGCCTTGCGGCGGACGACGCACGGGGTCGAGCGCGACGGCGAAAGTCTCGTCCTTCGCGAGACGCTCGGCGGGCCGATCTTCGAGTGCGTCTGCCGCGTGGTCTATCGCTACTCACCCGTCGCCGGCGGCGCGCGGATCGAGACGAGCGGCACGTTCGAAGGTCCTTGGCCGATGTTGCTTCCGCGGATTGCGTTGGTGATGACGTTGCCAAAGGAGTACGACCGCGTGAGCTGGTTCGGCCGCGGGCCGGGACAGAACTACCGCGACTCGAAGACGGCCAGCCTCGTCGGCCGGTACACATTGCCGGTCGAGGCGATGCACACCGACTACGCCCGCCCGCAGGACAACGGCCTACGCACCGACGTCCGCTCCGCCACCTTCCACCGCACCGGCGGCCCGTCGCTCCGCTGCGCCTTCGACGGCATCGGCGATCTGCAGGCACACCGCTACACGACACGCGACCTCATGGAGGCGACGCACGCGTGCGACCTGGTGCGGCGGGACCAACTTACGGTGCATCTTGGTCATAAACATCTCGGCCTCGGCAGCCATTCGTGCGGGCCGATGATGCACGAAAGCGATATGCTCACACCTGAACCTTTCGCGTTCGCAGTGACGCTGACGCGGGTCGAGGAGAACGCATGATCAACCTGCACCCGGACTTCCCGCGGTACACGCGTCGCGATCCTGCCGTGCCGGTGCACTGCCTCACGCCGGGGCGTGGCGGGTGCATCGTGCGGTTCTTTGACACGACGGCGATTAGTCCGAGCGGCCGGTACGCCGCCTGTACGCGGCTGCCGTTCGAGGATCGTCTGCCTGAGCCGGGCGAGACGGCGGAGGTCGTGCTGATCGACCTACAGAAAGGGCCGTCTGCTGAGCGGGTCGTCGCGACGTCGGCCGGGTGGGAGCCGCAGCTCGGGGCGCAGGTGCAGTGGGGTGCAAACGATGAAACGCTCTTCTTCAGCGACGTCGACACGAGCTCCTGGACGCCGCACAGCGTCCGGCTGAATCCGCAGACGGGCGAGCGGCAACGGCTCGACGGGCCGCTGTACCACGCGTCGCCGGACGGCCGGACGCTCGTCGGCACGAACCCGCGGCTGATGGCCAAGACGCAGACCGGCTACGGCGTCGTGCTGCCGCCGGACGGGCAGGAGACACGCACCGGCACGCCGGACGACGACGGGATCTGGCTGACGGACGTCGAGTCGAAACGCTCTAGACTGCTCATATCGCTCCGCGAGATCGGCGAGCGTTTCGGCGACGCGCTCGGCCTCGAAGGCGGCGCGGATGACTGGAAGGTGTACGCGTTCCACTCGAAGTTCGCGCCGAGCGGCGACCGGCTTCTGTTCACGACGCGGAGCATCCGCGCCGACTACGACGGCGAGCGGGAGCCAATCCAGAACCCGGTCGGCAGCGGCCTGCGGTTCGGCATCTTCACCTGCCGACCTGACGGCAGCGAGCTGTCGCTCGCCGTGCCGTGGCAGGCGTGGAAGCACGGCGGGCACCACATCAACTTCTCCGCCGACGGCAACACGCTGACGATGAACCTTGGCGGCATGGGCAACCCGGACAACCCGCGCGAGCTTCGGTTTGTCCAGGTCTCCGCAACAGGCGGCGAGCTGACGACGATGCTCCCTGAGATGATCGGCAGCGGTCACCCGTCGCTGCACCGCGACGGCCGGCACCTCGTGACCGACTGCTACTGGCACGAACGCTGGAAGGACGAGGCCGACGGGACGACGCCGCTGCGGTGGGTTGACCTGAAGACGGGCGAAGAGAAGCACATCTGCCGCGTCGGCAACCGCCCGCCGTCGACGGCGAGCGGCACGCTTCGAGTCGATCCGCACCCGGCGTGGGACCGGACGTGGAACTACATCACCTTCACCGGCGTCGCGGGCGGCACGCGGCGGTTGTACATCGCGGACATGCGGTCGCTCTTATGAGCGAACTCGATCATATGTGAATCGCGTGCTTGTCCGCAGCCATCGCCGCTTCCTTGATGGCTTCCGGCAGGGTCGGGTGCGCGTGGAAGCAGCGGGCGAGGTCCTCGACGCTGCTGCCGAACTCGAAAGCAACGACGGCCTCGCCGATCATGTCGCTTCCGTGCGCGGCCAGGACGTGCACGCCGAGCAGGCGGTCCGTCTTCGCGTCGCCGATGACCTTGACGCTGCCGACGGTCTCACCCATGCCGACCGCCCGGCCATTGGCGATGAGTGGGAATTTGCCAACTTTGATGCCGTCCTTGCCGAACTTCTCGACGGCCTGCTCCTGCGTCAGCCCGACGCTCGCCAGCTCCGGGTGCGTGTAGACGACGGCCGGGCAGGCGTCGTAATTGACGTGCGGGGTCGCGTCCTCGGCGAGATATTC
>CAYQCT010000028.1:11231-19708 GCA_964416015.1 uncultured Tepidisphaerales bacterium | reverse complement strand
GCTCGGCGTTGTGGGCGAGCATGATCTTGCCGATGACGTCGCCGATCGCAAAGACGCCACGCGGGCCGCCTTGCACGCGGAAATGGTCATCCACCGGCAGGAAGCCACGCTGATTTCGCTGGATGCCAAGCGCTTCGAGGCCGAGGTTGTCGGTGTACGGCGTGCGGCCGACGCTGACCATGACCTTGTCGACGAGGAAGTGCTTCGTTTCTCCCGTCTTCTGCTCCTTGACCGTCACCGCGACACGGCCATCTTCGACTTCGACCTTCTCAGCGGCGTGGCCGAAATGGAAGGTGATGCCCTGCTTCTTGAGCTCCTTGTGCAACGCCTTGGCCATTTCGGCGTCGCTGGCGGGCAGGATGCGGTCGCCGAATTCGATCACGGTGACGTCGCTGCCGAGCCGGCTCCAGACGCTGCCGACTTCGACGCCGATGTAGCCGCCACCGACGATGAGCAGGCTCTTGGGCACGTCGGTCAGGTCGAGGGCTTCGGTGCTCGACAGGACGTGTTCGCCGTCGAACGGCAGGTTGGACAGCTCGGTCGGGACGCTGCCGGTGGCGATTAGGACGTTCTTCGTCGGGTGGACATCGTCGCCGACCTTGACAGCGAGGCCGTCGCCCTTTTGGACGATGGAGCCGTGGCCGTCGAGGTGGTCGATCTTGTTTTTCTTGAACAGGAAGCCGATGCCGCCGGTCATCTTTTCGACGACGCTGTTCTTGAAGCCCATGAGCTTGTCCATGTCGAGCGTGACCTCACCGACGCCGATGCCGCGCTCGTCGAGGCCGGCCTTGGCCATGTGAAACTTCTCGCTCGAATCGAGCAGGGCCTTGCTCGGGATGCAGCCGACGTTGAGGCAGGTGCCGCCGAGGTATTGCTTCTCGACGCAGGCGACTTTCAAGCCGAGCTGGGCGGCCTTGATGGCGGCGACGTAGCCGCCGGGGCCGGCACCGATGACGATCAGGTCGTACGACTGTTCCGCGTCTGCCATGAGTCGGCCATCGTAGCGCCCGAACCGCCGACTTTCGGCTACGACGCCAACGCCTGCCGCCGGTCCGCGACGACGCTGGCGACGGTCGAAGCCAAGTCGTGCTCGCGGTCGAAGCCGACGGTCTCGCGGATGCGTGCGAGGTCCGGCACGCGACGCGGGACGTCCTCGAAGTGCTGGCCGTAGATCACCTCGTACGGCACCAGCTCCTTCGTGCCGCCGCCGACGTGTTCGATGACACGATCGGCCAATTCGCCGATGCCGACCTCTTCGTCGCTGCCGACGTTGAACACGCGGCCGACCGCCTTCGGCTCGTGGAGCAAGGCGACCAGCGCGCGGACGACGTCGTCGACGTGACAGAAGCACCGCGTTTGCGTTCCCTCGCCCGCGACACGAAGGACCTCGCCGCGCAACGCCGCCTCCGCAAAGCGTGGCAGGACCATGCCGTAGTGCCCGACCTGCCGCGGGCCGACCGTGTTGAAAAGCCGCGCGACGACGGCCGGCAGCGCGTATTGCTTGTGATAAGCGAGCGCGAGAAACTCGTCGATTCCCTTGGCGTACGCGTAACACCACCGCGCGTGGACCGTCGGGCCGATGGCGATGTCATCGTCCTCGGCAAATGGCACGCGGGTGCCCTTGCCGTAGACCTCGCTCGTGCTCGTGATGATCACCGGTCTGCGGTAACGGTTGCAGGCCTCGAGAACGACCTCGGTGCCGTGGACGATCGAGCGGATCGTGCGGACCGGCTCGTCGGCGATGAGCTGCACCCCGACGGCGGCGGCGAGGTGGAAGACCGCGTCGCAGTCACTGGCAGCGAGATTCACCGTCTGTGCATCCTCGACGCCCGCCCGGATCAAGCGAAAGCGGCCGCGACGTTCGGGATGATCGAGCAGCGGCCGAATGTTGGCGAAGCGGCCGGTCGAGAAGTCGTCGAGCGCCGTCACGTCGTGCCCCGCAGCGAGCAGGTGCTCGCAGAGGTGGCTGCCGATGAAGCCGGCACCGCCGGTGACGAGGTAACGCATCGCGGCGAGCGTAGCGAAGGTCGTAGCGTGGCCGGACCTTGGACGCGCGGGACTATGCGGTGCTGACGCTGGACGCGATGGACTTGCCGGGCTACCCGCGGCAGGCGTTCAAGCGGCGGAGCCCGGTGCTGCCGCGGGATCCGCGGGATCGTGGGCTGGCCGAGCAGATCGTGGCGGGCGTCGCGAAGAACCTGCGGCGGCTCGAGACGATGCTGGGCGTCTACAGCAAGCGACGCGTCGCCGACGTCGAGCCGCGGGCGCGGCTGATCTGCGTCGTCGGGCTGTACCAGTTGCAGTTCCTCGATCGCGTGCCGGATCATGCCGTCGTCGCCGAGGCGGTGGCGCAGACGCGGCGGCTGGACAATCGCGTGCTGCCGCGGGCGGCGGGCTTCGTGAACGCGGTCCTACGCGAGGCGATTCGCGACCCGGCGGCGGGTGTTGCGGCGTTGCCGGATTGGGCGGACGCGGCGGCGTACTGCGAGGTCGCGTTGAGCCATCCACGTCCGATCGTCGACCGGCTGATCGCCCTGCTGGGCAAAGACGATGCGGTGCGGTTCTGCGAGCACGACAACCGGACGCCGCCGACGTTGGTGCGGCTGATCGGAGATGCGACGGCGACTGATCTAGACGGCGATGGCGTGGCGGTGACACCGCACGAGCAGGCGGCGATGGTGGTCGTCGAAGGCGCGCGGCAGGAGGATTTTTCCCGCTGGTCCGCCGCCGGACTCGCGCAGCCGCAGGACGCGACGAGCGCCGCAGTCGTGCCGCGGCTCGACGTGCAGGCCGGCATGACGGTGCTCGACCGCTGCTGCGGCGTGGGGACCAAGACGCAGCAACTGGCCGAAGCCGCCGGATCAGACGGTCGCGTCTTCGCCGTCGACGCGAGCGGCAAGCGGATCAGCACGCTCCGCAAACTCGCCGGCGGCCGGTCGACGATGGCAAACGTGACGGCCAAGCGAGCGTCCTGGGCGAGCGACTTTCCTGAAGATTGGCCGACGCAGTTCGACCGCATCCTGATCGACGCCCCCTGCGGCAACAGCGGCGTCCTCGCCCGCCGGGCGGATGCTCGGTACCAGCAGGAGGTGCACGACCTCGCGGCAATGACCGCGTTGCAGGGGCAGATCCTCCGCGACACCTGGCCGCTGCTGAAGCCGGGCGGCCTGCTCGCCTACACGACGTGCAGCGTCTGGCCGGAGGAAAACGAACGAATCGTCGGAGCGTTCCTCGCCGAGCACCCGGCGGCGGAAGTCCTGTCGATGGAGTCGACGCTGCCGAGCTTTGCCACGACCGCCGCGTCGCACTATCACGACGGCGGATTCACGGCGATCCTGCGACACGCGGATCAGTCGGGATGACAGGATTCGAACCTGCGACCTCTTCACCCCCAGCGAAGCGCTCTAACCAAGCTGAGCTACATCCCGCGGACCCGCAGTCTAGGCGGCTGCGACCCGCGTAGTCTTGCCGGTGCGGCGACGAATCAGGCGAATCGCCCTCGGCCTGCTGGGCACGTTCGGGTTGTACCTGCTGCTGATGTCGCCGATTGCTTGTGGTTCGATGCTCGCCGACCGACTGCTGCTGTTTCCGCAGACGGGTGAGCGGCAGGCGTTCGGGGCGACGGAGCACCACGTTGAAACGCCGGTCGGCCGCATGCAGGTCTGGGTCGCCAGAAGCCCGAGCAGCATCGGGCGAACGCCGCGGCGGTACGTGCTGCATCTCGTCGGCAACGGCAGTCGCGCCGAGCCGGCGGCGTCGTGGATCGCCAGCCGCTGGGGCGACGAGCCGGCGGAAGTCTGGGCGTTGAACTGGCCCGGCTACGGCGATAGCGAGGGCCCGGCGAAGCTGGCGAGCCTGCCCGTCGCCGCGTCGGCCGTCTACGACGCAATGGCCGACGCCGCCGGCGACGAGACGCCGTTGTTCGTCGACGGCGACTCCATGGGCACGACCGTTGCCCTGCATCTGGCCGCCACGAAGCGAACAACGCAACCGGTCGCGGGCCTGGTCCTGAAGAACCCGCCGCCGCTCCGCCAGCTCATCCTCCAGCGGCACGGCTGGTACAACCTCTGGCTCGTCGCCGGCCCGCTGGCGGCGTCAATTCCCGGCGAGCTTAACGCCATCGCCAACGCAAAGCAGTCGCACGTCCCCGCGGTTTTTCTCGAGGCAACGGAGGATTCGCTCATCCCGCCTGCGTTTCAGCAGTTGATCCAGGAGGCGTACGCCGGCCGTGTCCGCGTGGTGAAGCTCGACGGTGCCGACCACAACACGCCCATCTCTGCCGAAGAAGAGACTGAGTTACGGGCAGCCATCGCAGAGCTGATGACGCCGCGGGGCGATGTCGACCTACCTTGACGGCGTGGCGAGCGTTTACGAGGAAGGCCAACACCTACGGCTCGGGCCGGGCGTGCTCGTGCCCTTCTCGGAACTACGAGAGCAATCCAGCCGCAGCAGCGGTCCCGGCGGCCAATCCGTCAACAAGCTCGAAACCGCCGTCGAGCTTTGGGTGCCGGTGAACTCGATTGAGGGCCTTGACGATCACGCTCGCGAACGCCTGCGCAAGCTCGCCGGGTCGAAGCTGACCAAGAACGACGAGTTGCACCTGCGGACCGAAGACGCCCGCAGCCAACGCGACAATCGGCAGACCAACCGCGAGAAACTGGCGGAGTTGGTCCTGCGTGCGAAGGTCCGGCCCAAGCCGCGCAAGAAGACCAAACCCAGCCGCGGCGCGGTGCGTCGGCGGTTGGAGGCGAAGAAACAGCAAGGCGAAAAGAAACAACGCCGCCGGGCGGACCGCGTGGTGTAGTCGCGTCGCGTACCGCAGCAACCCCGGTCGACGTCGGTCACGCGACCTCGTATTCGCGTGAGCCTGTGAATTGATCCCAATCAACGCCCACGGCCTAAGCCGTGGGCGTTCAGCAACCACGGGAAGATCCCAGCGGGCGACGCGCCTGGTCCACGTGATGCACTTGCCAACACTCGCCGGGCGCGGCCGTTGCTACCGCATGAATGTGCCCGCCACCGACAAGCTCGCAAAGCAGCTAGCAACAATCGCCCGCGACCGCTTCGGCTATGACGCCTTCACGGAGGAACAGGAACGCGTCGTCCGCGCGCTCGTCGGCGGCCGCGACGCGTTGGCGGTCCTGCCGACCGGCAGCGGCAAGAGCGCGATCTACCAGACGGCTGGCGTTCTGCTGCCCGGCTCGACCCTCGTGGTCAGCCCACTCATCGCCCTGCAACGCGACCAGGCGGCCCACATCGACGAGCACGACCTACCCGACGCCGCCGTCCTCAACAGCTACACGTCGGCCGCCCGACGTCGCGAGATCTTCGAGAAACTCGATGACGAGACGCTCGAGTACCTCTTCCTCGCCCCGGAACAGCTCGCCGGCACGGAGACGCTCGAGCTGCTCAAGGCCCACCCGCCGAGCTTGCTCGTGGTCGACGAGGCCCACTGCGTGAGCGAGTGGGGCCACGACTTCCGTCCGGATTATGCACAGCTTGGCAAGATCGCCGACGCACTGGGTCGGCCGCGGGTCGTCGCGCTGACCGCCACGGCGACGCGGCAGGTCCGCGAAGACGTCGTGCGGCGCTTGCACATGAAAAACCCGTTCGTCCACGTCGGCGACCTCGATCGGCCCGAGATTCATCTGCGGGTCGACGTCTGCCCGGACGAGCCGGTGAAGCGGCGGCTGTTGAAGCAGCGTGTCGCCGACGCCGGGCCGCCGGGGACGTGCGGGATTGTCTACGTCGCGACGCGTGCACACGCCGAGGAGATTGCGGCGACGCTACGCGAGGAAGGCTTTGACGCCGGCCACTACCACGGCGGCATGCAACGCGACGAACGCGCGACGGCTCAGGAGCGCTTCATGTCCGGCGAGGTCGCGGTGGTGGTCGCCACCAACGCCTTCGGCATGGGCGTCGACAAGGCGAACGTGCGGTTCGTCGTGCACTACGACGTGCCGGACAGCCTCGACAGCTACTACCAGGAAGTCGGCCGCGCGGGTCGCGACGGCGAGGCGGCACGGGCGACGCTGCTCTACCGCGAGGCGGACCTCGGCCGACAGCGGGCGATGACCGCGCCCGCCCGACTCGAAGCCGACGCCGTGGCAGATGTCGTCGAGACCGTCATCGGTGACGGCACGAGCATTGACACCGGCACGCTGAAAGACGAGACGGAGCAAGGCGGCGGCAAGCTGCGGCGGACGTTGGACTTGCTCGAACAGGTCGACGCCGCCGAAGTCGAGCTGGACGGCGAGGCGACGGCGCATATCAGTCGCGCCGAGGCCGCCGACGTGGCCGAGCAGGTCGTGGCCGAGCAGGACCGCTTCCGCGACTGGCGGACGGCACGGCTCGACGCGATGGGCGAGTTCGCCACCTACGGCGGATGCCGACGCGTGCAGCTGTTGGGCTACTTCGACCAGGAGTTCACGCCGCCCTGCGGCAACTGCGATGCCTGCGACGCCGGCCGGTCCGCGTCAGAGAGTGCCCGGGAAGCAGAGCCTTCGACGCCCTTCGCCGTCGGCAGCGACGTCGAGCACACCAAGTTCGGCCGCGGCAGCATCCGCAGCAACGACGGCCGCCGCGTCGAGATCCTGTTCGATGACGTCGGCTTGAAGGAGGTCGTGCTCGACTTCGCGATCGAGCACGACCTGCTCCGGTCGGCAACGTGATGGAGCGCACGAAGAGGCCCCGCGGGTGTGCCGCCCGCGGGGCCGTTGCGAAAGGTGGCTTTCGCCGCACAACTGAAACCGGCTTCGCATCCATGCCGCCGGTCGTCGGCCTTCCCTGGCCGGCATTGGGTACGCCCGGCAACTGCGGGAGGTTCATCTACGCCAAAATCGTGCCGGTGGATTGTCACGCGTGAAGGTTCGCCTCGCGATTCGGCCTGAACGCCGGCTGCGAGCGGTGGAAGTAGGCGGCTCCCTCGTACCAGCCGCCGTAGCAGCTGCGACAGCGGACGACGGTCACCTCGAGCTGGTGCTCGTTTTGGTCCGGCCCGATGAACGTCAGGCGGCCGCCGTAGCCGAGGGGCAAGCGGTCGGGCGTGATAAAGCCGATGGCGCGCGACTCAATATCGCGAAGAAAAACCGGCCACGGCTCGGTCGTCTCGCGGTCGGCGAACAGACGCAGCTTCGCCTCGCCGCGGAAGGAACGACGTGCGGCCGGTTCCCCCCGCCGCTCGTACGCGGTCGGCGGCACGCTCCGCGAGCGAGCGGCGGCGTCCATCGCCGACAGGATCATCGCTGCCTGCTGTTCCAGCACCGCCGCGTCGGGCGTTGCAACGACGGGTGTGGCGGCGGGAGTTTCGGAGGGCGTCTGCGGGGCGTGCGTGTCGAGAGTCATCGTCATCGTGCGGTGTGTGCGAGGTAGGAACAGCCGCGAATCGCCGCGGCCGCCCCTGACTTGCAATTCACCTCCGCGACGAGCACACACTTTCACGTGCAAGCACGCTTATCGGGCTCGGCGACGGAGACACCGCGCTGCTCGACTTCCTGCCGCGACTCGGAGCGTTCGCTACTCGCCCAGGATCCGCACCGGCAGGATCTGGCGGCCCCACTGCAACGCCTCGCGGTGCGTCGGGAAGAAGACGTCGAGTTTGTTGCCGCGAATCGCCCCGCCGCGGTCGATGACTTCGACGGCCTCGCCGAGCTCCGTGTTGCCGTAGCCGGGGACGCGGAGCCGCGTGCCGAAGGGCAGGACGTGCGTATCGGCGGCAACGAACAAGCCGCCGTTGTGGTCGACGCGAAGGCCGCTGGCGGTAATGCCCTGCGCCCGAGGCCCGCAGCACTTGCGGCAGGGGCAATAGGCCGTGACTTCCATGAGCCGGACCTCGTAAACCTCCCTCGCCTCGTTCGCCACAGGCGTGCCGACCGGTTCGATCGTCACCGTCGCGTCGATGTCACTCGCCAGCCGCGGACTTGCAACGGCAGAAATCTCGACCTCCCGCGGCCCGGACGCATTGGCGGCCGACATGCCCAGCAAGATCACCGTCGCCGCCCCGGCGAGGAACGTGCACGCCGCCAGCCACCGCGTCATCGGCGGGTTCGACGGCGGCGTCGGCAGATCGTGTTGGTTCGTCTCGGCGTCCATGCCTCGGGAGCGTCGCCCACCGGCGACGATCAGGTTCGTGTGGTGCCGCTGCATCCGGTGCGATCGTGCGGCCTGCGCATCCTGACGGGTGCCGCACCTGCGGTCAACCCTCGAAACGGCGGTTTCTATGGGACGTTGTAGTAGGCCGGCAGGTTCGCGTGACAGGCGGCCAGCAGGTCGGGTCGTGCGGGCCGGATGAACTGCGGCAACGTTGGTGAAACAGCCGCGGGTCGGCGGACGTAGCATCGCATGTGTCGGCCAGGCTCTCGTTGTCGGTGGTGAAGGAAGCGCCCGCGCCCTCGGTGCCGCCGTGTGGCGGCGGAGGTGTAGGCATGAACCAGACGGCCCTGCTGGGCGGACGCAAGCCGAACTGGCTCAAGATGAGA
>CAYQCT010000028.1:6518-11221 GCA_964416015.1 uncultured Tepidisphaerales bacterium | reverse complement strand
CCGTCGGGTCGCAAGCCGGCGTGGCTGAAGATGAAGATGCCCGCCGGCCGGGGGTACGGCCGGCTCAAGGAGCTGGTCCGCAAGAACAACCTCCACACCGTCTGCGAAGAGGCCAAGTGCCCCAACATCGGCGAGTGCTGGAACGCCGCCGGCGGCGGGACGGCCACCCTCATGATCCTGGGCGACACCTGCACCCGCGCCTGCGGCTTCTGCAACATCAAGACGGGCCGGCCTACCTGGACCGACGACGACGAGCCCCGCCGCGTCGGCGAGGCCGTCGCCACCATGGCCCTCGGCCACGCCGTCATCACCAGTGTCAACCGCGACGAGCTTCCTGATGGCGGCGCCCGCATCTGGGCCGAGACGATCGACGAAATCCGCCGGCAGTCGCCCGGAACGAGCGTCGAGGTGCTCATCCCCGACTTCGAAGGCAACTGGCCCGCACTGCAGCTGGTGATTGACGCCGCCCCGGACATCCTCAACCACAACCTCGAAAGCGTCCCGCGGATTTACTACAAGGTCCGCCCGCAGGCCAAGTACCGCCGCAGCCTCGACCTGCTGCAGCGTTGCAAGCAGCAGGGCCTGGTGACGAAGACCGGCATGATGCTCGGCATCGGCGAGGTGGAGGACGAGGTCGATTTCACGATGGACGACCTGGTCAGCATCGGCTGCGACATTCTCACGCTGGGCCAATACCTCCAGCCGACGCCGCGGCACCTACCCGTGGACCGCTGGGTGCACCCCGACGAGTTTGCCGAATGGAAATGGCGTGGCGAAGCCAAGGGCCTGCGGCACGTCGAGAGCGGCCCGCTCGTGCGCAGCAGCTACCACGCCGAACAGCAGGTCGAGAGTCACGCGTCCGTGTAGGCCTCCAGCGAGCTCTACCGGATGATGTGGCACCTGATCCGCCGCGTGCGTTGCCACGTCCGACGATGATTACGCCGCGAGCGCAGCGACCTGCACCGGCCCGCGAAGGTTCTCACCCTCCGGCAGCGTCAGAACCTCGCAGCCGTCGTCGGTGATCGCGACGGTGTGCTCGAAGTGGCAGGCTGCCTTGCGGTTCTGGGTGATGACGGTCCACTTGTCGCTGAGCGTCTTCACCTTGCGTGTGCCGATGACGACCATCGGCTCGACGGCGAAGGTCATGCCCGGCCGCAGGACGAAGTCGCCTTTTCGTTGCTCGGCGTTCGTGAAGTTCGGGACCTTCGGGTCCTCGTGCATCGTCCGGCCGATGCCGTGGCCGACGAATTCCTGGACGACGCCGTAGCTTTGCTTCTCGACGCGTCGTTGCATCTCGCGGGCGATGTCGCTCCACCGCACGCCCGGCCGCATCGACTCGATGGCGAAGGCGAGCGTGTCGCGGGTCGTGTCGACCAGCCGCTGGCGATCCGGCGGCACGGTTCCTACGCCGACCGTAATGGCCGTGTCCGCGCAGTAGCCTCCAAGCTTCATGGCGAGATCGAGCGTGACGATGTCGCCGTTGCGCAGCTTCCGCGGCCCGGGAATGCCGTGGACGACTTCCTCGTTGACGCTGATGCAGCTCTCGGCCGGATAGCCTTGGCCGACTTTGTACGTCGGATAGTTCTTGCTCAGGCCGATGCCGCCGACGCGGGCGAGCTCTTCGCGGCAGATCTCGTTGAGGGCGAACGTCGTCGCGCCGGGCCGAACTTCGGCCGCCATCTTCCGCAGGATCGCCGCCGCCGTCTGGCCCGTCTCCCGCATCTGAGCGACCTCGCGGGCGCTCTTGTACACAATCATCCCCGGCGAAGAATTATGGCGAAACATCGGCTGCGGGACGCGAGGAAGAAACTAGAACTGCCGGCCCTTGATGCGCTTGTTGCGAACCCGCGGGTCGTCCGCCAGGAAGCCGGAGTAGTTCCGCATCAACAGGTTCGCCTCGATCCGCTGGACCATGTCGAGCGCGACGCT
Source organism: uncultured Tepidisphaerales bacterium (assembly GCA_964416015.1). Taxonomy (GTDB): domain Bacteria; phylum Planctomycetota; class Phycisphaerae; order Tepidisphaerales; family Tepidisphaeraceae; genus JBCDKH01. The sequence goes on along the minus strand of CAYQCT010000028.1, from coordinate 9,292 downwards.
CACGACGATCAGCAGGCCCGTGCCGCCGAGGAAGGCCGTGATGGCATAGTCGATGCCGAGGATGCCGCCGATGACGCTGGGAATGATCGCGATCGCTGACAGAAAGGCCGCACCGACGAAGGTGATGCGGTTCATGACCTTTTCAAGATACTCCGCCGTCCGCTTGCCCGGCCGCAGCCCCGGCACGAAGGAGCCGTAGTCGCGGAGCTGGTTGCTCATCTCCTTCGGGTTGAACTGGACTGTCGTCCAGAAGTAGCTGAAGAAGAAGATCAGCACGATGGTCGTCATCACATAGAGGAAGCCGCCATAGTCGGCAAACTCGCCGTTGAAGAACGAGATGATGCCACCGAAGAAGCTGTCGGCGCGGCCTCGCGGATTCACGACGCCGTCGAGCGAGCTGAAGATGATGCCCGGGAAGAGCATCAGGCTCTGGGCGAAGATGATCGGCATGACGCCGCCGTGGTTCACGCGAAGCGGCAGGAACTGCTTCGTGCCGCCGTAGACCTTGCGACCGCGGGTGTGCTTGGCCTGCTGGATCGGGATACGCCGCTGGGCCTGGGTGATCGTGATCGCGCCCATCGTCACGCCGACGAAGCAGAGCACGAGGGCGATCAACCCGCCGATGCCGATGCCCGTCTGTTCGGTGACGTCGAGGCTGAACTGCTCGCCGAGCATGACGATCGCGTTCGGCATGGAGGCGACGATGCCGGCAAGGATCAGCAGCGAGATCCCGTTGCCGAGGCCGTACTCGTCGATCTGCTCGCCGAGCCACATCAGGAAGATCGTGCCCGCGGTCAAGGCGAGCATGCCGAGGATCCAGAAACTGCCCTCGAACCCTTCCTGTACGAAGCCGCTGCCCTGCACGAAGCTCAACCAGAAACTCGCCTGGATCGCCGCGATGGGCACGGTGGCATATCGCGTCCACTCCTGGATCTTGCGTTGGCCGGACTGGCCTTCCTTCTTGAGCTTTTCGAGGGCAGGGACGACGCTGCCGAGGAGCTGGAAGATGATCGACGCCGAGATGTACGGCATCACGCCGAGGCCGAAGATCGTCGACTGGCTCAGGCTGCCGCCGCTGAAGAGCTGGACGTACGTGCCGATGCGGCTGGCGGCGTCACCTTCTTCCTGCTGCGCCATCGCCGCCTCGAACGTCGTCTGATCGACACCCGGCAGTGGAATGTGGAAGCCGACGCGATAAATCGCCAGCATCAGCAGCGTAAACAGCACCTTGTTCCGCAGCTCGGGGACGCGGAAGATGTTCAGAAAGGTGTTGAGCATCGCGGGGTCGGCATCGCCCGGACGGGCGCGGGATCAGACGAAGAAGCAGGCAACAGCGTGGCACCGACGGATCAGCCGGTGCGGCCCAACGGTAGCACCGCCGTCAGCCTTGCGTGCCGGACTCGGGTGCGTCACCGACGCCGTCACCGTCCGAAGCAGTGCCGCCGGGCTTCGGAGCCGGCGCGGCGGCCTCGGTCGTCGTGCCGGTGCCGGCCTCGGGCGCACTCGTCACGTCGCCGGCCGTCTCCGCCGGGGCGGCCGTGTCAGCATCGCCCGGCTCGTCCGTCGCAATGCCCAGACCGTTCAGCCGCTTGTCGAGCTTCTTGCGGAGCCGTTCGTTCTTCGGGGCCTTGAACTCGTACGGCTCGCCCTTAGCCGTCGTCGCTTCGCCGCCGGCGTCGACGATCGCCTGGTACGCCGACCGGCTGTAGGCGTCGACACGGAGGACGAGCTTCTTGCTCAGCTCGCCGTCGCCGAGGATCTTGACGCCGAGCCGCCGGTTCGGGATCAGGCCAGCCGTCTTGAGGACGTCGCGGTCGATCACCTGGCCCTCTTCGAAGCGATTGAGCATCTCGACGTTGACCGGGTGGTACGCGGTCTTGAACATCGCGTTGCTGAAGCCACGCTGCGGGAAGCGGCGGTAAATTTCCGTCTGGCCGCCTTCGAAGCCGAGACGCTGGCGCTTGCCGCCGCGCGCGCCGGCACCTTTCTGGCCGCGGCCGCTGGTCTTGCCCTTGCTGCCTTCGCCGCGGCCGATTCGCTGCCGCTTCTTGTTTCGGCCGGCGTCTTTGAGAATGTCGTGGATGAGACTGCTCATGATGGTGTGCTCCGATGACTGACGGCCCGGAGCGGGCCTCGCATAGAGATGTTGGGTCGCCCGCCGCGGTCGGCCGGCACGACAAAGGCCGCCGACGGAAGACGTCGATGGCTTAAAGAACTAGCTGCTGGCGGTGGTTTCCTGATCCTGGACCGTCGGCTGGACGACGCCGGCACCCTTCTCGAGATCCACGCCCCGCCGCTTCGAGACGTCCTCGCGGCTTTGCAACCGACGCAGCGCGTCGATCGTCGCCTTAAGCAGATTCTTCGGGCTCGTGCTGCCGTACGCCTTGGTGAGTACGTCGCTCAGGCCGGCGAGCTCGAGAACGGGGCGGACGGTCTTGCCCGCCGTGACGCCCGTGCCTGGCAACGCGGGAATGAGCTTTACGCTCGACGCGCCGCTCTTGCCGAGGGTGACGTGCGGGATGGTCGTGCCGACCATGGGGAACTTGAAGAGGCTCTTCTTGGCTTCCTTGGTCGCCTTCTCCACGGCCGAGGGAACTTCGTTGGCCTTGCCGTAGCCGATGCCGATCTTGCCGCTGCGGTCGCCCGCGACGACGAGGGCCGCGAAGCTGAAGGTCCGGCCGCCCTTGACGACTTTGGAACAGCGATAGATGCGGATGACGCTCGACTCGACGCCGTCCTCGTCCTTGTCCGGCCGACGATCACCACGCGGTCCA
>CAYQCT010000028.1:0-6508 GCA_964416015.1 uncultured Tepidisphaerales bacterium | reverse complement strand
CCGCGACCACCACCACCACCGCCACCGCCGCCTCCACCACCACCGCCGCCCGTGCGTGGGCCGCCGGGAACAACCGGACCTACGCCGGCCGCCGGCTTCATGTCCGGCGTCGACAAGATTGCATCGGGCGTGGTCGGACCACCCGGCGTGACGCCGCCGGTCGGCGGACCACCGGCCGGCTGATCCGGCACCGCCGGCTTGCCTTCGGCGGGCGAACCCTTGGCGGGCGTGGGGACTTCAGCGTTGTTTTCTTCAGCCATGTGCGTCGGGTTCGGTCAGGTGGTGTGCCGGTCTTCTGTAAGTTGAGTCGCGTCGTCCGGTGCCGGCAGTGGGTGCTGCGGGAGACGCATGACTGATCTCGATTGACAGTCTAGAACTGCAATCCTGCTTCGCGGGCGGCATCGGCGACGGCCTTGACGCGGCCATGGTACCGACGGCCGTTGCGGTCGAAGGCGACCTGCGCCACGCCCGCTTCCTTCGCCCGCTCCGCGACGGCCTTGCCGACGGCCTTGGCGGCTTCGACATTGGCCGTCCCGCCCTCGGCAACGCCCGTCTTGCCGAGCGTGCCCGCGCTGGCAAGCGTTCGGCCGGCCATGTCATCGATGACCTGGGCGTACATGTGCTTGCCGCTCGGAAAGACGCTCAGCCGCGGCCGCTCGGCCGTGCCGAGAATCTTGTGCCGGATCGAACGCTTGCGACGCAACAGCCGCTTCGCCTTGAGTTTGTTCTTGTCTGCCATTGTGGTGTCCTTTCGGTGCCCGCGAAGTGTGACGGAATGTGCGTCAGCTGCGGACGAGGGGGAGAGAAAGTAGGAAGAAGGAATGTTGAATGCGGCCGGATGCGGGCAGCGAAGAGCATCTGCTACTATCGCCTTCCGCATTCGAACTTCCTACTTACCGGTCGTCTTGCCCGGCTTGATCTTGACCTGCTCGCCCTCGTAGCGGATGCCCTTGCCCTTGTACGGCTCGGGCTTGCGGGCGGCGCGAACTTCGGCGGCGAACTGGCCGACCTTTTGCTTGTCCGGGCCGGTAACTTCAATCTTCGTGCCACCGTCGACCTTGACCTCGACGCCGTCAGGGATGTTACGCGTAATCTTGTTGGCGAAGCCGACGGCCAGCTCGATCTGCTTGCCCTTCAGAGTCGCGTTGTAACCGACCCCCTGCACCTCGAGCGCCTTGCGGTAGCCGTCGGTAACGCCGATGACCATGTTCTGCACGATCGCGCGGGTCAGCCCGTGGAACGCCTTGCTCGTCCGCTGGTCGTCGCGGCGGCTGACGATGATCTCGCTGCCCTCCTGCTTCAGCTCGATCGCCGGCTGGGCCGTGAAAGAGAGCTTGCCTTTCGGGCCGTCGACGTTGATCGTCTGGCCGTCGATGGCAACCTTGGCGGCGGAGGGAACGGGTACGGGTTGTTTGCCGAGGCGGGACATGGGAAGATTCCTTTGTAGCTCACGCCGACCTGCGGCGGCTTCGAGGGGATGGACGAACGGGATTGACTACGCGACCTGGCAGAGCAGCTCGCCGCCGACCTTCTCCTGGCGGCACTTGCGATCGCTCATCACGCCGCGGCTGGTCGAGACGACGTTGATGCCGAGGCCGCCCAGGACACTGGGCATGTCGCCGACACCGCTGTAGACGCGCCGGCCCGGCTTGCTGAGCCGCTTGATCTCGCGGATCGCCTTCTCGCCGGTCAGCGTGTACTTGAGCTTGACACGAAGGTCGCCCTGCTTGTTCGGGTTCTCGTCGGCGACCTCATCGAACCCGTCGATGTACCCCTCGGCTTCGAGAACTTCGGCAATGCCACGGCAGACCTTGCTCGCCTTCACGAGGACGGCCTTGCGGCCGACGCGGTTGGCATTGCGGATGCGTGTCAGCATGTCCGCGATGGGATCCTGCATGCTCATAGTGCGACTCAGTCAGTATCAAAAAGGGTGGCGGATCAGACAGATAACGGGCTACCAGGAGCTCTTGCGAACGCCGGGAATCATCCCCTTGAGCGAGAGCTCGCGGAACTGGTTGCGGCAGATGTTGAACTTCCGAAGGTAACCACGCGGCCGACCCGTGAGAGCGCAGCGGTTGTGAACGCGGGTCGGGCTCGCGTCCCGCGGCAGCCGGCTGAGCGACGCGTAGTCGCCATCGGCCTTGAGCTGCTCCCGCAGCTCCGCGTACTTGTCTCGCGCCCGCTGACGCTTGAGGTTCTTTGCCTTCTGTCCGGTCGTAGCCATAGTGGGTCATCCTAGCGCGTCCGAAGGACGCGGGAGTGATAATGCGTCAGTTAAGCGGCCTGCTTTTCCTCTTCCTTGCGGAAGGGGAAGTTGAAACCTTCCAGCAACGCCCGGCCCTGGTCGGGCGTGGTTGCGGAGGTCGTGATCGTGATGTTCATGCCGTGCTGGTAGTTGACCGACGCCGAGTCGATCTCGGGGAAGACCACCTGCTCGTTCAGGCCGAAATTATAGTTGCCCTGCTTGTCGAAGCCCTTCGGGTTGAGCCCGCGAAAGTCCTTGACCCGAGGAATCGCCAGCTGGATCAGGCGGTCGAGGAACTCGTACATGCGTGTCCCGCGGAGCGTGACCATCAGGCCTGTTTCCTGGCCCTCACGAACCTTGAAGCCGGCGACCGACTTCTTGGCCTTGGTGCGGACCGGCTTCTGGCCGGCGATCATCGTGAGCTCACGCTCGGCCACGTCGACCCGCTGCTTGTCGCCGGCGACGACGGCCTTGCCCATGCCCATGCTGATGACGATCTTCTCGATCCTCGGGATCGCCATCGGGTTCGTCAGCCCAAACTTCTCACGCAAGCCCGGTACGACACTCTCCTGATAGTGCGTTTTGAGACGCGGCGTAGGCACGTCCTGGTCCGGCTTGGCGTCCGTCTTCAGGGCCGCGAGCTTCTGCGGGCGTTGTTCTTTACTCTGCTTGGCCATTGTTAATCCTCAACTACAGAAGCGGGTGCTGCGAACCTCATCATTTAGACGCGGCCAAGGCTCGCACCGCTCTTGACGGCGATGCGGTGCTTGACACCCTCGCGAACTTCGAACTTCACCCGCGTCGGCTTGTCGACTTCGGGATCGACGAGCATCACGTTGCTCGCATCTACAGGCCGGTCGAATTGACGACGCTCGCCCTTCGGGTTCTGCTGCGTCGGCTTGACGTGCTTCGTAGCACGGTTCATACCCTCGACGAGCACCTTGTTGCTGCCGTTCTCGCCCCGCAGGAACTTAAGCACACGGCCGCGTCGGCCCTTGTCCTTGCCGGTAATGACCTGCACGAGGTCGCCGCTTTTGATCTTAGCTGCCATGGGAGAAAGTGTGAAGTTTGAATGCGGAAAGATGAGGTGCCGGATTCGGAGGCGGTGTCAGCAGCATCGGGCCGCATTCCGCATTCCTACTTCCTACTTGTTCACTACCAGACCTCGCTGGCCTGGCTGACGATCTTGCTGTAGCCCTTCTCGCGAAGCTCGCGAGCGATGGCGCCGAAGATGCGTGTGCCGCGGGGGTTACCGTCGGGGTTGATCAGCACGGCAGCGTTCTCGTCGAAGCGGACGTAGCTGCCGTCTTTTCGCTTCACGGGATAGCTGGAGCGGACGATGACACAGCGAACGACGTTACCTTCCTTAACATCACTGCCGGGCAACGCCTTCTTGACGCTGCAGATGATCTCCTCGCCCACGCCTGCCGTCGGACGACTCATGCCGTGGCGGCGGCTGGTGCTGCGCTTGAGCACTTTGATGCACATTACCTGCTTTGCCCCGCTGTTGTCGGCGACGTCGAGATAGGATTCCTGCTGAATCATGGTCGGGGGAGCTGGAAACTGGTGGCTTGGGAACTGGGACAGAAGCCGGTGGGGGACGTGTTGCTTCGGAGTCTTCCTAGTAGCAAGTCACGAGTAACGGTCTCTACGGCATCAGCCGTTGTCCGGGCCTCGCTCGAGGACGCGGATCAGGCGGTGCTGCTTGGTCTTGCTGAGCGGACGACACTCGGCAATCTCAACCGTGTCGCCGATCTTGGCATCGTTGGTTTCGTCGTGGGCCTGCAGCACGGTGCGACGGGTGAGGTACTTGCCGTACTTCGGGTGACGGGTCTGATAGTTGATCTGGACGCGGATCGTCTTGTCGGCCGCGTCCTGCGTGACGACGCCCTGTCGCGTGCGTAGCGACGAGCGGGCGGGCGAATTGGTCTCGGCGGTGTCGGCCATGTCGGGCAAATGCGGAATGAGGAACGCTGAATGAGGAATAAACCGGAGGCGAGGGTCGCTGACTGCATTCCGCATTCAGCGTTCCTCATTCCTCATTACGTCGTCGAAATTGCCAGCTCCCGCTCGTGAAGGAGCGTCTTGAGGCGGGCAATATCGCGGCGTGTCTTCTTGAGCTGGCTGGTATCTTCCAACTTTTCGACGACTCCTTGCGTGCGGAGATCGAAGAGCTTGCGCTGCAATGCCGACAGCTCCTTGCGGAGGGCGTCGGGCTCCTTCTGGCGGTAGGCCTTGACGTCGATGGGCATGGTCGGCGGGCTCGGGTGCGGGAACAGCTCGGAAACAGAAAGAACGTCAGGCGGCCTGCTGCTGCGACGCAGTATGGCTCGTTTGGGCACGGGTCACGAAACGTGTCTTGATCGGCATCTTGTGTGCGACGCGGGCGAGTGCCTGGCGGGCGAGGGTTTCGCTGACGCCGGCGATCTCGAAGAGCACCGTGCCGGGCTTGACCTTGGCGGCGTAGTAATCGACGTCGCCCTTGCCCTTGCCCATGCGAACCTCGAGCGGCTTGCCGGAGACGGGCGTGTGCGGAAAGATTCGGCGGAACAGCTTGCCCTGGCGACGCAGGTAGTGGCTGACCGCGATTCGGCCGGCCTCGATCTGCCGGGCCGTGATGCGGGCCGGCTCAAGCGCCATCAGGCCGTACTCGCCGAACGCGACCGTGTTGCCGCGGGTGGCGTTGCCGTGGATGCGGCCTTTGAACTCTTTGCGGTACTTCCGCCGCTTGGGCATCAATGGCATGACGGTCTCCTGAGGGGTGCTTACGTACTACTCTTACTTCCAATATCAGCCACGACGGCCGCGACGCTGGTAGCCGCCGGGGCGGGTTTCGGTATCTTCGACCGCGTTGTCGTACCGGCCGCGATAGATCCACACCTTGACACCGACGGTGCCGGCCTTGGTCTTGCTGACGGCGTAGCCGTAGTCGACGAAGGCCTGCAGCGTCGTGAGCGGCACGGAGCCGGTGGTCTGCTTCTCCGTGCGGGCAATGTCTCCGCCGCCAAGCCGGCCACTGACTTGGATGCGGACGCCCTTAGCTCCCGCATTCTTGCAGCCTTCGAGCCTCATCTTGAGGACCCGGCGGAAGCTCGCACGCTTCTTGAGCTGTTCGGCGATGCCTTCGGCGACGAGCTGGGCGTTGAGGTCCGGGTTCTTGATCTCGACGACCTTGATCGGCGCGAGCTTGCGGCCGATGAGGTCTTCGAGCTCCTCGCGAAGGCGATCGACTTCGGCACCTTTCGGCCCGATGACAAGGCCAGGCCGGGCGGTCTTGATCGTGACGGTGACCTCTTCGCGGGTCCGCTCGATGATCACTTCACTGACGGCCGCGAACGGCGGGCGGCGGTTAAGCTTGTCGTCGATCCGCTGACGGATCTGGTAGTCCTCGACGAGAAACTCGCCGAACGCCTTCTTGGGTGCGAACCACCGGCTCTTGTGGTCCTCGGTGATGCCGATACGGAAACCGACTGGATGTGTCTTCTGGCCCATGGTGGTTGTTCCTTCGGGAAGATCTGGTCAGTCGGAATCAGGCCCGCTCGTCGACGGCGACTATGAGGTGGCTCGTGCGCTTCATGATGGGGTGCGCCCGGCCGCGGTCTTTTGGCTGAAACCGCTTGATCGTCGGCCCTTCGTCGGCACGTGCTTCGGCGACAAACAGCGTGTTGCGGCTGCCGGCGTTCTCCGGGCGGTCGTTGAAGTTGGCGACGGCACTCTTGAGCACTTTGCTCACGAGCATGCCGCCGCGACGCTTGTTGAAGTCGAGGACCGTGATCGCGTCGTCGACGTCGCGGCCGCGGATGAGGTCCATGATGAGCCGCGCCTTGCGGGCGCTGGTCCTCGCGAATCTGTGTGTGGCCTTGTAGCTCATGGTCCTGCGGGTTCGAACGTCGCTCCTGATCACGTTTCTTTACTTCTTCTTGCCGGCCGTATGTCCGCGGAAGGTGCGGGTCGGGCTGAACTCGCCGAGCTTGTGCCCGACCATGTCTTCCTGGATGAGGACGCGGTTGAACGTCCGACCGTTGTGTACTTCAAAGGTGTGGCCGACGAAGTCCGGGATGACGGTGCACGCCCGCGACCAGGTCTTGATGGGCTTGCGCTGATTCGTCTCGTTCATCGCGGCCACCTTGTAGTACAACTTCTCGTCGACGTACGGGCCCTTCTTGCTGCTGCGGGACATGGTGGTGGTTCCTTGGTGAAAGCCCTAGGCGTTGACGGTGACCTTGCGGGGCTGGTGCTTGCCCATCTTGCGGCGACGCAGAA
>CAYQCT010000027.1:18555-26037 GCA_964416015.1 uncultured Tepidisphaerales bacterium | reverse complement strand
GTCGCCCCCGCCGCCTCCATCTCCTCGCGAATGATCCCCATGATCTTCCGCATGGTCCGCCACCCCATCGGCAGGAACGTGTAATGCCCCGCCGACAGCTGCCGCACAAAGCCCCCGCGCACGAGCAACTTGTGGCTCGCGATCGTCGCGTCGGCGGGGTCCTGTTTCTGGGTCGGGATGAGGGTCTGAGACCAACGCATAGGCGACCGTAGGGTGGGCCCCGTCCCACCACGTGCGACTTAGACTTCTACAACCGGGTCCGAGCACGTCGTAAGAAGGCTTCAAGGACCGGAGCACCCCTACGGATGCCGTCGAGAACGTCCGAAGACGTGGGCCGCGAGGACTTGATCCGCCTGCTGCAGGCGCGGGATCGGCGGGACAAGACGCGGTTCGGGCTGGTGTGGGAGGCCAACGAGATCGAGCGGGGCAAGGCCCTAAACCAAGACTTCGTCGCCCTCGACCCCGACCAAGGGCGAGTTGAAGTCGCTCTTTGGTGACGGCAAAGCATTTACCGTCCCGAGGCCGACCGGTCTACTCGAGCATCTTATCTCATACATCGCTCATCACGACAAGGACTCTACCGTCTTCGACTTCTTCGCCGGTTCCGGAACGATGGCACACATCGTGCACAAGCTCAAGGCCGAGGACGGCGGCAACCGGCGGGTCATTCTCGTCTCCAACACCGAGGCCACCGCCGACGAGCCGGACGTGGATCGACGCCGGCGTGCGGGGGTTGTCCGACGCCGGCAGCATGTTCGTGCTCGTCAGCGAACGCCAGGCGGCGGCGATGTTCCTGGCGATGAAGGCCGCGGGCCTGCACTTCCGCGACTGGATCGCGTGGGCCGAGTCGTTCGGCCAGCACCGGGCCGGCAACTTCGGCCGCTGCGGGCGGCACCTGCTCGCAACCTTGCTCTCACGCCACAGCCATGTAAACCCTTGAGACGGACGGATCTTTAAGCTGCGTGCGTAGCCAAGCGAGCCGCGTGTTGCCCGGCCGCTTCGCCGGCCATCATGAAGACCGGCTCCATGCGTAGGCCTGCGTAGGCGGCGTGGGTGGCGGATAGGCCGAACGTAACAAGCAGGTTCGTCGGCCCGGGGTCGGCGGGCATCATCGCCTCGAGCGGCAGCGGGTACGGCCCGGCGACGCGACGCATGAAGCCGCCTTCGACTGCGACTTCACCATCAATTGCAAGCCGTCGGCAGGCGTGGCTGTCGAGCGGGTAGCTGCCGTGACAGACGGCGGACGCGGCGAAGCGAGAGTTGCTGCCGGCTTCGCAGTCGTGCTGCGTGACGACTACCCGGCCGATCAGGCGGCGGGCTTCGCGGACGTAGAGTTGATGCGGCCAGCCGCCGGTGTCGCGGAACTCGTCGGCGGGCAGTCGCCAGCGTCGCACCTCATCGCGGGCGTCGTGCGGGACGCGGTCGTCGGTCGCCATGAAGTGGAGCAGGCCCAGGATGTGGTCGCGGTGGGCTCGCCAGCACCGTTGCCGGTCGGCCCACGAGCCGTGGACGTAGGCGTTGGAACCGTTGCGGGCGTCGCCGACAAGGTCGGTGCTGAACGGGCCGGAGTTGTTGAGGTCGCACTTGTTGCCCGGCAGCAGGCTGAACTTGAGCAGGTGCGTCTTCGTGCCGGGCCGATGGACGAGATCGTCGCCGGTGAGCGGACGGCCCGCCTGTTCGAGGCCGACGCAGAGCCGACCCATCAGCTCGTAACACGATGCGTCGTAGTCGGCCGGGGCTTTGATCGGCTGCGTGTGGCTTGCGTCGCGGACGAGGCACGGCCGGAAGTTGAAGGCCTGGATGACGTCGCTGGCGGCACCTTCGTCGCCCATCGGCTCGCCGCTGACGAGGGGCACCAATCCCGACGCGGGTCGACCCGGCTCGACGTACGCGTCGAGCGGCACGCGGACGCCGCCGACTTCGTCGTGCGGGCGGAGGGTGCCGTCGGAACTCTCGAAGGCTTCGAGCCGCACGCCCGCGCGGTCTTCCTCATACTCATGGGCGGCTTCGCGTCGCGACGTCATCCCACAGCCGGCGAGGTGGGCGAGGTCGCTTTCGTATGACGCGTCGATGACGAACTTCGGCCGCACGTCTATGACGTTGGCTTCCGCCGCAGTGGCCGCCGGTGCCCCGTCGGCTTCGGGCGGCGCGGCATCGAAGAGGACGCTGACGATGCGCTCGCCGTCACGCGAGACGGAGGCGACGCGGTGTGCGAAGAAGACTTCGATGTCGCCAAGCAGGTCGCGTAGGCACTGCTCGGCGACGTGAGGCTCGAAGTACCAGCCGCCGTCGCTGACGGCTAGATCATCTGCGTCGCCGGCCGCCTCGTAGTGCCGCTTCGTCAGGTCGAAGAACTCGCGGGCGATGCCTTGGACGGTTGACTTGTCGCCGTGGTCGGTCCAGCCCAGGCCGCCGGAGGTCATGCCGCCGACATGGTAGCCGGGCTCGACGACAAGGACTTCAAGCCCGGCCCGCCGGGCGGCGACGGCAGATGCGACGCCGCCGGCCGTTGCTGCATAGACGAGCAGATCCGGCCGGCGGTGCGCGTTTGACATGTGCGAGATCACTTTCAGTTCACGCGACGTCGGCGGCCGAGCAGGAGCGTACCGAGCACGCCGCCCGCCAGAACACTCGACGGCTCTGGTATGACCGAGGCGATGCCGATGGCCGACACGTCGAAGTTACCGTCGCCGGCGATGTCCTCCAACTGCAATCCAGTGGCGAGCGACAGGTCGCCCGTGCCCATGAAGTCGCTCAGCGTGAAGAGGTAACCGCGGGCTTCGAAGCCTGTCAGAGACGCTGCCCCGCTCTCGCGGGTCAGCGAGCCGAAGCTGACGAGTGACGGTGCGGTCGGGTCGTCTGCGATCGATACGGACAAGGTGCCGATCGGCGATCCCGTCGCGTCGATTGGCTTCAGCACGGCGCCGTCGAAGCGACCGGAGTCAATGTCGATGAGAAAGAAGGCGTCGGATGTCGTCAAAACGCGACCGAACTGGGCGTCAAAGGTGCCGTGATTGAGAATGCCCGTGTCGAGGCGCAGGTCGGTGAGGGTCGCGTCGTCAGTGCCCGGATCGGTGAGCGACGATTCCCAGACCCGGTCACCGCTGACGTCGGTGAAGGTGGGCGACAGGAAGGTGTCGTACGTGGTGCCGCCGGCTGTCAGTGTCAGAAGTGTGTTGTCGGGCGCAACCGTGGCCGACGTGGCGACGATCGGCGCGGCATTGGCATGGGTGACGGTGGCCGCTACGGCAAGCACGGCCGCGGTGGCGAGGTTCTTATAGTGCATGGATTCCTCCAGAAACTGGGTTCTCAAGAGGCCGACCGAACGGTTCGATCGCCCTCGGAACGAGCATGGCCGCCCCGAACCGTCGTAACAACAACAAAGGGTTACCAGTTTCGGCCGGCCCGCTACCCGATCTGCACATGGCTCACGAATTAACGAGCAACGATTCGCCGCGCATGGCCGACTGGACGCTGCTCCGGCCGACGCTGCATTGGGCGTACGAAGGCAGGCCCATTCGGCGACAAGGCACATTCAAGACGCCTTGCCTGAAGGCGTGGCTTGTGGAGCACGGCGCGTTATCCTGCACCGCCGCAGGGAGGCGCATCGACGTGAGGGCCGGCACGTGGGTCTTTCTTTCACCCGGCGTGCTCGACCAAGCCTTCAGCGACGACGCGGCGATCGTCTCGCTCGACTTCGACGTGACCTGGCCGGACGGGTCGAGCCTCTTCCGCTTCGCCCCCCCGCTCGTGGCGACGTCGCAACAAGCGACGGCGCTCGATGAGGCGAGTCGGCAGCTTGTGGCGCTGGCCGCGACGCTGCCGGCGGATCCGGAGCGGGACCCGTGGCACCTGTCGCTCCGCCGATGTGACGCCACCACCTACTTCCAGCTCGCCGGAGCCTTCCGGTTGTGGCTGTCTCACTACGCGTCGATCGTCCGCAGCCTCGGCGGGTCGCAGACCACGTACCTCGAAACACGCGACGACCTTGCCCACGCGGTCCGCTCGCTCGACCGCTGGCCGTGCGATAGGCCGTTGCAACTCGATGACGTCGCCGCCGGTTCGGGTCTGACGCCCTCGCGTTTGCGCCGACTGTTCAGGGTCCGCTTCGGCCACTCGCCACGGGAGCACGTCGAGCGTCGCCGCGAAGAACTCGCCCGCCGCCTGCTCGAGACGCCGGGCGTGCAGGTCAAGCAGGTCGGCTACGCCGTCGGCTTCAGCGAGCCGCAGCACTTTTCCCGCTGGTTCCGTCGCCGCACCGGCGAACTGCCGAGCGACTTCCGGCGTACGCAAAGTTAGACGCCCGGCGTCGCTACGTCATTGCCCGCGAGTGGGACCGGCGGCGTCAGGCGACGCTGGCCGTCCGGCCGCACGGGCCGCGGCTGGCGGACGTGATGACGGCGTACTTGGCAGAGCTGGCCGACGCGGGCGTGCGGGTGACGGAACCGCTCGTGCGGGCGTGGCAGAACAAGCGGGAGCGGAACGACTACCCGGCGAGCCTCTACCAGCTCGTGCAGGGCAAGCGGCTCGATGTCCTCGACAAGGGAGGTCGCCGTGCCGCGTGAGGGAACGAACAAGCAACCCCGCGGCACGCCAATCGGGCCGTTGCCGCCGGGCGAGTGGATCACGGCCGATGAGAAGGCGGCGCTGGTCGGCCGGTGCCGGCGGACGGTGAAGCGGTGGTGCCGGCTCTACGGCAACCGGCGTGGCGATGCGGTGCAGGTGCGGACGTACCGCAACCGGCCGCGGTGGTACGTGCGACTGCACGCGCCGCTCGTCTACCGGCGGCCGACGACGCTGCCGCCGATGACGTGGCTGAAGCGGTGGCTGGTCTTGCCGGCGGATGTGGACCGGGCGGAGGTGTTCGGCGAGACGTGACGAGACGTGACGCCGCTTGGCGTCGACAACGGATCGACGGGCCTTCAAAGAACGCTCGACGATCCACCGCGACCTTGTTCAAGCTGCCGAGCCGGCCGCGGCATGGTGGGAGCGCGCGGCAGCCCGCGGAAATGTAGCTGCCCACAGCGGAAATGTAGATTTCCCGTCTACAACAACAGCGACCCGGCTCAATCGCGACCTTCACGGGTTTCATTACCTACGACACAAACTGCAGCAAGCAGTTGTGGTCGATACTGTGGCTCGCCCGGAGTCGTACATGATCCACACCGCACGCCGTACCCGACCTCATGCTGACCACGCGACGCAAGCCGTCGAGGCGGCGTCGCGGCGTCTCATCAGGCCGGTGGCGGGGCCGTTGGAGCGGGTGGTCGAGGCGTTCGACGAGGAGCTGCGGAGCGATCTGCCGGCGGTGAATCAGCTCGTGAAGCACGTCGGGCGGTTCCGGGGCAAGATGTTGCGACCGACACTGCTCCTGCTCGCGGCGGAGGCGACGCGGCCGGGGGCGGCGGAGGAGGAGGCGGCGGTAAAGCTCGCGGCCGTCGTTGAGATGGTGCACATGAGCACGCTCGTCCACGACGACGTCCTCGACGAGGCCGAGCTGCGGCGGCGCGGGGCGACCATCAACCACCTCCGCGGCAACGAGGCGGCGGTGCTGCTGGGCGACTACCTCATCAGCCACAGCTACCACCTCTGCAGCGGCGTCGACCTCGACCCGGACCTGCCGCCGCAGTGGGCCGCCCGGCGCATTGGGGCGACGACGAATCGGCTTTGCGAGGGCGAGCTGCTGCAGAACCACCACCGTGGCGATCTCGATCTGCCGGAGGCCACGTACTACGAGATTGTCCGCCGCAAGACAGGTGCATTGACGGCGGCGAGCTGCGAGATCGGCTGCCGCGTGGCCGGCGGCGACGCGGAGGCGGGCGAGGCGATGTACCGCTTCGGCGAGCTGCTCGGCATCGCGTTCCAGGTGCAGGACGATGTCCTCGACCTCGTCGGCGACGTTCGCGAGGTCGGCAAGACGCTCGGCGTCGATGCGGCGAAGCAGAAGCTGACGCTGCCGTTGATCCACTTCCTGCGGACGGCACCCGCGGAGCATCGGGACCTGCTCAAGACGCTGCTTCGCGAGGACGATCCCGACCGCGCCGACAAGGTGCGGCAGCTCGTGCTTCCCAGCGGCAGCGTCGCTTGGGCGCGGGAGCAGGCACAGCGGATCACGCAGGAGGCGGCGGCGTGCCTGGACGACTTCGCAGACGGGCCGGCACGGGACGCGCTGGTGGCGTCGTGTGCGGCGGTCGTGAAGCGGGCGGCATAAGCTGCTCGCGTGCCGCCGCGTTGGGTGCAAATCGCGTTGATCTTCGCAGCGATCGCTACATACACGATCGTCGCCGGCTGTTCCGTGCGAGCCGGGCGGGCGGCCGCCGTTGCGCCCATCGCGGGCATGCCAGTGCGGGAGATCGAGCCGGCCCCACCGCTGGTTGCGGAGCCGCCGATCTTCGCCGTCGGCATCCAGGTGCAGCGGACGGACTGGATCGACCGTTACGTCGAGTGCATCGACGAGGCGGCCGACCTGGGGGCGAATGCGGTGAAGATCGTCGTTGACGCCCGGCAGGAGGACGGGCAGAGCAACGTTATGTACCTCGACCACCGGCGGACGCCGTCGCCGGACGATTTGGGGCGGCTGTTTCGGCATGCCGAGTCGCGCGGGCTCGACGTCATCTTCATGCCGATCGTCCTCGTCGATGATCCCAAGGGCGACGAATGGCGGGGCACGCTGACGCCCGAGTCGTGGGCGACATGGTTCGAGTCCTATCGAGGAATCCTGCAGCACTTCCTCTGGGTCGCTGATGGCAACGGCGTCGACGTCGTCGTCATCGGCAGCGAGCTGCTCAGCAGCGAGCGGCAGGTCGAGGAGTGGCGTAAGACCATCGCCTTCTGCCGCGAACGCTTCGGCGGCCGGCTGACGTACAGCGCCAACTGGGATCACTATCAGGACGTGCCGTTCTGGGACGAACTAGACCTGATCGGCATGAACAGCTACTGGCGACTCGGCGGCGAGGACGCGAGCGTCGAGGAGATCGTCGGCAACTGGCGGCGGATCCAGCGCGAGCTCGAGCCGTTCGTGCGAAGCCAGGGAAAGCCGTTGCTGTTCCTCGAAGTCGGCTGGTGCAGCCTGGAGAACGCCGCGTCGGAGCCGTGGGACTACACGCAGCCGGTGCCGATCGACCTGGAGCTGCAGGCGCGGCTGTGGACCGGCTTCTGGCAGGCGTGGCACGGCACGCCGTGGTTGGGCGGCATGAGCGTCTGGGAATGGCCGCCGGGCGACGGCGGACCGGACGACCGCGGCTACACCGTCGAGAACAAGCCGGCCGAGGACGTCCTGCGACAGTGGTTCGCCCGCGAGCCGTGGGTGGTCCAGGTGGGAGAGTGAACACGGCAGCGGGTCACGGCTGGATGTTGCAGCTGTTGGATGTAAACGACTAGGTGGTGATACGGCCTGCCGGGCAAGCCGTCGATGCGGTCAGAGCACCGCTTGCAAAGCAAGCCGTGGCGCCGACGACCCAACGCATCCCGCAATTCTTGGAG
>CAYQCT010000027.1:5913-18545 GCA_964416015.1 uncultured Tepidisphaerales bacterium | reverse complement strand
AACGACAACAGCCGCGGAGGAGGACCTTCGCGGCTGTCGTGCTGTATCGGGATGTGTTGGCCTCGAGACCGTTACCGCTTGCTGAACTGGAAGCGGCGGCGGGCGCCACGCTGGCCGTACTTCTTCCGTTCTTTCATCCGACTGTCGCGGGTGAGGTAGCCGTTCTCGCGAAGGGCCGGCTCGCATTGCGGGTCGTACTTGCCCAGGGCGCGGGCGAGGCCCATGACGATCGCGCCGGCCTGGCCGGTGCTGCCGCCGCCTTCGGTGTTGACGAAGATGTCGACCTTGCCGCCGTACTGCGTGGCTTCGAGCGGGCCGAAGATGGTCTTGCGGTCGCGCTCGTTCTGGAAGTAGTCGTTGAGCTCGCGGTACGCGCCGCCGGATCGCTTGATCTGGACGTTGCCGCTGCCGGGGGCGATGCGGACGCGGGCGATGCTGCTCTTGCGGCGGCCGGTGCCCCAGACGAAGCCGCCGGGCGTGGGCGCTTCGAGAACGTACTGCTCTTCGCTCGGCTCGTACTCCTCGGTCGCGACGACCGTCGGATCATCGCCGACCGGGTCCTCGCCGTACTCCTCGGCGACGGCGGTGTCTGTTTCTGCCTCGGCCATGCCGGGATCGGCATCGGGCTGGGTCGCGTCGTCCGTCGTCGGGTCACTCATGGGCTCGGGCCGAAAGGGGATCTGTGAGAAAGGTGTCGGACGGACTACGAGAGAGTCAGCGGCGTCGGCTGCTGGGCCTGGTGGCTGTGCTCGGTGCCGCGGTAGACTTTGAGCTTCGACAGCATGTTCTGCCCCAGCTTGCTCTTGGGCAGCATCCGCCGCACCGCCAACTCGATGACCTTCTCGGGACGACGCTCGAGCATCTCGTCGGCTCGGTACACGTGCTGGCCACTCGGGTAGCCGCTGTAGGTCTGGTAGGTCCGCTGCTCCGGCTTGCGGCCGGTCATAACGATCTTGTCCGCGTTCAGCACGATCACGAAGTCGCCCGTGTCGACGTGGGGCGTGTAGGTCGGCTTGTGCTTGCCTTGAAGGATCGTCGCCAGCTTCGTCGCGAGGCGTCCGAGGATCTGGCCGTCGGCGTCGACGACGTGCCACTGCGGGGCGAGCTCGCCGGGCTTGGCAAGGTACGTGGTACTAAAGCGGCTCATGCGATTCGGACAGGCGGAGTCTTCGTGCGGACAGTTCACCGCGACCCGGAGGCTGCGGCGAGGCGGGCGGACACTCTAGGCCGGCCCGGGTGCAGGTCAACGCCGCTCGCGAGGGCGTCAGCGGCGGGGCACTTGTACGCTGGATCGTACTCGTCTGTTGTACTCCATTCCCTGAACGCCCACGGCCTCAGGCCGTGGGCTTGGCGGCGAAGCGATCGCCCGGGCAAGACGAATATCAACGCCTCGTAGCACGTCCTTAGCAAAACCTTCTCGGCATCTTCATGGATCCTGCGAGCCAAGTTGGCGGAGCGGGAACGCCTGTGACTGCCATCGGCCGCGGGTCCGAGGAGAAACTTGAGGTGCGGCATCCTGAGGCAAGGCCCGAGAACATGTGGACTCTGGCGACTGATACGGCCGAAGAAGCGGGTGGACGCACCGCCCGGGGTCTCACCGCGACTGACGCGGGGGCCGGGCGATCGGGAACGGTGCTTGTTACAGCCCGGTCCCGCCGGTTCCCCAGTCGCCCGACCGCCGGGCGCGCCGGATCTGAAACGCGTTCCGAAATCACTACAGATGCACATCATGCACCGCACATTGATCCGTCGCCGTCTTGCCCTGGCCGTCCTGGCCGGCGTGGCGGCTGCTACCACCAGCACCGTTGCCTTCGCCGAAGAAGCCGCCGCCGAGCAGACGGCCGAGCAGATGCTCGCCGAGGCCAAGGCTTTGATCGCCGCCGCCGAAGCCAAGCAGGCCGCCGCCAAGGTCGAGGCCGCCGAGTCGCGTGACGCCGCCCTGGCCCGCGTCCTCGACGACGCCGACCGCCGCAGCACGCCGACCGGCCTGGCCTCGCCCGCTTTCCTCCAGGAAGAAATCGACGATCCTGATCCCTTCACCGCAGGCCACAACGGCAAGTTCCTCCTTCAAAGTGCCGATGGCTCGTTCTCCATGCAGCCTAACGCGCAGCTGCAAATCCGCTACGTCGCCAACTTTAACAGCGTCGACGCCCTCGACGACGGAATACCCGTCGGCGACACCGGCGTCGGCGAGAGCTTCCAGAACGGCCTGGAGCTCCGCCGCGTCAAGCTCGGCATCAAGGGCGTCGCCTTCAGCGACGACCTGAGCTACGACATCAAGTTCGCCTTCAACCGCGACGCGGCAAGCGACGACGACGACCTCGTCCTCGAAAACGGCTACATCGACTACACGCCCGAGACCGGCCTGTTCGGCTCCGACGGCCTGGGCTTCCGCATCGGTCAGTTCAAGGACCCGACCTTCTTCGAGGAATCGACCAGCTCCAGCCGCCAGCTCGCAGCCGACCGGTCGATGCTCAACGAGGTTCTCGCCGGCGGGCAAACCGACTTCATTCAAGCCGCCGGTCTCCTCTACAAAGGTGACAAGGTCAAGGCCCTGTTCACCATCAACGACGGCCTGAACTCGGACAACACGAACTTCACCGATGAGTTCGACGACATTGACCTCGGCATTGCCGGCCGCGTCGACCTGGTGGTTCTCGGCGACAGCGACAAGCCGTTCCGCGACTTCACCGCGCTCGGCAACCAGGCGGACGCCGCCCGCGTCGGTGCCGGCTTCTTCGTCGACATCAACGACGGCGAGACCGACTCGCAAAACTCGGTGCTCGCGACCGTCGATGCCAGTTACGAAACAGCAACCGGTCTCGGCTTCTTCGTCGCAGGCGTGATGGCGTACAACGATGACGAGCAGACCCGGGCCAATGATGCCGGTGAGTTCATCACGACCGCCTCGGACGGCGTCGACTTCGGCGGCCTCGTCAAGGTTTCGCAGGTCCTCGACGACGAGCAGGGCTGGGAAATCTTCGGTGCCTACGACTTCATCATCTTCGACGAAGTCGACTCGAGCGGCGAAGACTTCTACCACGAAGTCGTCGTCGGCGTGAACAAGTACTGGCAGGGCCACAAGGTCAAGATGACGATCGACGCCGCCTGCGCGTTGAACGGCACGCCGGATGCCCTGGGCTCGGGCAGCGGCATCGGCTACCAGCGCGACGGCAGCAGCGATGACCCGCAGATCGCCATCCGCGGCCAGTTCCAGCTCCTGCTGTAACCACCATCGCCGGCCTCGGCCGGTCGGAGATCATGCACACCGCCGGGCCGGCTTCTTCGGAAGCCGGCCCGTCATGTCGTGGACTTGTCCCGCGACGGAATCAGCGGCAGCTCGTCGAGGCCGAGGTCGTCGAGGAAACCACGCTTCGGTAACAGCTCGCCCGCGTGCCGAACCTGGCCGACGCCGCGTGGCACGATGACGTCGTACCGCCGCAGCCTCGTGATCGTCAGCAGGGCTCCGCCAACGTCACGCGCCGGCAGCTCCATCCTGCCGCCGGCCGGGATGACCGCGTGCAGGTCGACCGGCTCGAACCCGTCCCGCTCCAGACGCCGGACGAGCAGGGCGTCGATGCCGGCGTTCGTCAGGACCAGCTTCGGCCCCTCGAATCTCGCCGACACGTCCATCGGCCGACCTGACGGCGTGGCTTCGCCCGCCGTCGCGGAAGTCGATTCTTCGCCCTCGGCCGGCAGACGCAGCTCCATCGCGTCGGCCGATTCGTGCTCAACGTTCAGCACCGCGATGTACTTCGCCGAATATTCTGCAAGGAATCCGGCAACGCCCATCACGCCGCCGTCGGGCCGCTTGACGTCCACGATGACGGGCCGCCCGATGTGCTTCTCGAGCAGCGGCTCGTACGCGTTGGCGACGCCCTTGCCCAGAACGGTCTCGCCCATCGCCGTCACGTGCTGCTGCTGGCCAGCGAGGACGCGACTGCTGGGATTTGCCTTGGCAACCTGACCCACGACGACGCCGAGCGCTTTGCTGAACGCGTCCTTGAGCGTGTTGACGAGGTTGCGCATCTTCCGCAACGTTCGACGCGGCAGCGACGGGTTGAACAGCCGCTCGACCTGCGCCCGCCGCTCATTGCGGCCGTCATTGCTGAGCGTCTCCTCGGCCCGCAGGAGGCACAGCACGTTGCCGCCCTCAAGCTCCGCCGGGTAGACGAGCACGCTGCTCCGCCGCAGGCCTTGCCGGTCGGTGCCGGGTGTGGGAAACTCGACCTCGACACCTTCGCTCAGCACCCGCAGTCGCCCCCACGTAATGCGGCCGTCGGCTCGTTGCAGCGTCGCAACATCGTCGTTGAAGAGCTTGAGGCAGCGGTCGCGCGACCACCGCGTGTAGACCGCCGAGACGATCGCGGTGCCGAAAATGAAGAGGAGCGTCAGGAACAGCAGCGAGTCGAACCCGAACAAGGTCGACCCGCCGACCGTCGGTGCGGCGGCGAGCAGAAGCAGCATGCGGCGAACGTAGCCGCGACGATCACTCGTCGGCCGATTCGGCGTCCTCGCCGTGGGTAATGCGTCGCTGCTCCGCCTCGGTCAATGTCTCGCCGGGCAGGCCGACTTCGCCGGAGAAGGCATACCAGTTGTCTCGCCCTTGCCACAACAGCCGGTTGACTGTGCGAAAGCTGGACGTGTTGTGCTCCATCCGCTCGCGGAGGACGTCCTTACTCACGTGCCGCTCACTCGCCAGGATGTCGCGATAGTCCTTCTCACGCCGACTGAAGAACTTCCCGGTCAGGACGTCGGTCGGGTCCACGACGCGAACATCGAGCTGGTTAAACATCGCCGCCGGAACCACACGATTCTCCCAGCCGTCTGGCAGGTAATGCGACGCGAAGTGCGTCAGGCGGAGCTTATGTCGGGCGGCAAGCGAGTCGATCAACTCGTAGTCGCTACGCAGTACGTCGGGCAATTCGTTGACCACGTCGACGTCGTCCGTCGGCCGCGTGATCCATCGGCTGAGGATTAGAGCACACGAGCCGCCGACGTTGATCCTCGCCGGCCGTCGCACCCGGCGGCTGGCGTCGCGGAGCATCCTGAGAATCTGTTCGGGCGTAACCGGTTCCACGAGCCGCATCTTAATCGACCAAAACCCCTCCTTGTCATACGTGTAGTCCCAGAACGCCCGCAGCCGATCCCCGGCCGCGTCCGTGCCTAGGCGAGCCTCGACTCGGCTTCGCCCCCACCGGCCGGCCAGTGCGTCGAGGCCGTCGTGGATCATCATCTGCGTGCGGTAACACGGGTCCGGCTCGTCCCGCACCGTCTTGCGAAACGCCGGGATGAGCGCATCTTCCGGGATCCAGCCGCGATTGCTGACGAGCGACCACCCGTCGATGCCATCGATCTCCCGCGGGTCCAGCACGTCCAGAGTGGTCGGATCCAGTGCCTGCAACGGCTCGAGTCGAGTCACGTCATCTCCCCGCTGCCGCATGCGGCGGAGCATGGCATCCCGGCGATTCTCGAGCGGGACCTCATTCATAAGAACTTTCAAGCTTACGCTGCCACTTCGACTTCCATCGTCGCCGCAACAGGCGGCGGAACGGGCTCACCTTCAATTCGAAGACCTTCAATGTGAAAGGAGATTGCTTCCTTCATGTTCTGTACACACTCTTCTCGCGTCGCACCGGTTGCTATACAGCCCGGCAGGTCCGGCGAGAATGCCGAATATCCGGTCGAAGTTGGCTCGATGACGATCTTGTACTGCACGTTCGTCATTCTACAGCAAGTGCGTCGCCCGCACGACGCCTTCCTCCTCGTCGTGCTTCGTCTCGAACCCGAGGCTCCGCGCCACCTTCAGCATCGGCCCGTTGCTCGGGCTGATGATGCCGACCACCTTCTCCCAACCTTCGGCGCGGGCGACGTCGAGCAGGTCCGCCAGCAGCTTTGTGCCCAAGCCGTGGCCTTGGTGGGCGTCGGTAACGATCACCGCGAACTCGGCCTCGGCGAAGCCCGGTACCTTGCTCAGCCGACCGACGCCGGCGGCGGTGCCGTCGGGTGCGGTGGCGACGAGAGCAATTTCGCGGCTGTAATCGTTGAAGCAGATCCGCGTCAGCCGTTCGTGGGCCGTCCGCTGGTCGAGGCGGAGCACCTCGAAGTAGCGAAGACGCACCGATTCATCACTCAGCTCTTTGTGGAACTCGACCATCAACGGCTCGTCCTCCGGCTTGATCGGGCGGACGTGATAGTTCGTGCCTTCCTCGCTCGTCCAGTCGTTGACGTACCGGCTCGGGTACGGCCGAATCGCCGGCGGCGTGATGTCTTCGCGATTCACCTCCGGCGGATACACGATGACGCGGGCGTCGAGCGCGACCAGCCCGTCCGGCGAGGCGAGCAGCGGATTGATGTCGATCTCCTTGACGAAACGCAGCTCCGCAACGAGCCGGCTGAAGCGGACGAGGAGTTTCTCGAGCGCGTCGACGTCGACCGGGTCACGCCCGCGAACGCCGTGAAGAGCTTCTATGATTTTGGTGCGTTCCATCATCCGCCGGGCGAACGTCGTTGTCAGCGGCGGCAGGCCGACGGCCTTGTCCTTGAAGACTTCGACGAGCGTCCCGCCCGAGCCGAAGAGCAGCGTCGGGCCGAACTGCGGGTCGGGGCTGCTGCCGAGGATGAGTTCGTACGCGTCGCGGAGCTTGACCATCGGCTGGACGGTCACGCCCAGGAAGTCCGCCGCGGGCACGCCGGCTTCGATCGTGCTGTACGCGTCGCGCACGGCGGCGTGGTCTGCGAGGTTCAGCTGCACGCCGCCGACGTCGGTCTTGTGCGTGATCGTCTTGCTGTGCAGCTTCAGCACGACCGGATAGCCGAGCGCGTCGGCCGCATCGACGGCTGCGTCCTGGCTCGTCGCAATGTGCGTCGGGACCGTCGGGATGTCGTACGCAGCGAGCAGTCGCTTGCTTTCTTCTTCGGTCAGTGTTTCTCGGCCTTCTTGTCTTGCTTCGTCGATGATGGTTTCCGCCCGCGACCGCGCATCGGCTTCATCGTCGCCGGTGCCTTGCGGCGTCTCGTACAACGATTGAAGGTTGTTCGCGTAGCGGTGCATGTACGCGAACATGCGGGCGGCGGTATCGGGATAGTCGAAGGTCGGCACGCCGCTGCGGTTGAGCACCTCGACGCCGCCCTGCACGAACGGGCCGCCCATCCATGAAGCGAGCAGCGGTTTCTGGCCGGTCTTGCCGACGCCGCCTTTGCCGCCTTGCTCCTTGTTTTTGACGTGTTTCAAGAGCAGTTCGGCCGTCTCGGTCGGCTCGGTCATGTCTTGCGGCGTGAGCACGACGAGCAGGCCGTCACTCTCCGGATCGTCGGCGGCCAGCTCGAGCGTCTTGGCATATCGATCGGCCGGGGCGTCGCCGAGGACGTCGATCGGGTTGTTGTGACTCCACGCGGCCGGCAGGAAATTGTTGAGTTTCTCCATCGCCTCGTCGCCGACGTCGGCGAGCGTGCCGCCGTTTTGAATCAGCGCGTCGGTGGCAATGACAGCAGGACCGCCGGCGTTGGTGACGATCGTCATCCGCGGCCCCTTGGGCACCGGCTGCTTCGCCAGGACTTCTGCCATGTGGAACAGGTCGCTGATCTGGTTCACCCGCAGCACGCCGACGCGGCGGAAGGCGGCATCGAGCACGTCATCGCTGCCTACGAGCGAGCCGGTGTGACTCGCCGCGGCCTTGGCGGCCTCGTCGCTGCGGCCGGGCTTGATGCAGATGATCGGCTTGTTCAACGCGACTTCGCGTGCTGCCGACAGGAAGCGTCGGGCGTCGCCGACGGTTTCCATGTAGACGAGGATCGAGCGCGTCCGCGGGTCGTTGCCGAGGTAGTCAATCAGGTCGCCGAAGCCGACGTCGAGCATGGAGCCGGTCGAGACGAAGGCGGAGAAGCCGACCTTCTCGCGATAGGACCAGTCGAGGACGGCCGTGCAAAGCGCGCCCGACTGGCTGATGAACGCAACGTTGCCGGGGCGTGCGACGCCCTTGCTGAAGGTCGCGTTGAGGCCCGTCGTCGGGTTCATGACGCCCAGGCAGTTGGGACCGACGAGACGAATGCGGTGCTCGCGTGCCGCCTCCAGCACTTGCCGTTCGAGCTCCACACCGTCCGGCCCCGTCTCCTTGAAGCCGGCGGAGATGACGATCATGCCGCGGACGCCACGCTCGCCGCAATCCTTGACGATCGCCGGCACCGACTTGGCCGGCGTCGCGACGACGACCAGCTCCGGCACCTCCGGCAGGTCGCCGATGCTCGCATACGCCCGGACGCCCAGGACGCTCTTGCGCTTCGGGTTGACCGGGTAGACCGTCCCGCCGAAGGGCGAGCTGATCAGATTCTGCATGAGCGTCCGTCCGACCGCGCCGTGCGACTCGGTCGCGCCGACGACGGCGACGCTTTTGGGCGTGAAGATCGCGTCGAGCGGATGACTTGTCGCACGAAGGACGTCGCGTGACTTATCGAGACGGGCAGCAGGATCGACGTGGGCCGGCATGTCCGCACGATACGGCCGACGTTTGCTGCGCCCGGTGCGTCGCAAGGCCGCAGGTCGAGCGAAGACTCAACCTCCTTCGGTCACCGGATGCAGCGGACGAACGCCCGCTACATAATGCTTGTGATCGCGGCGGGGCAGGAACGACGGTGCCTGTCGCCCGCCGAGAATCGTGAGAATGAACAGGGCGGCGAAGGTCAATGCTTGAAGTAAGATGACCGCCGACAGGCCCGCCGCGGCGGTTGCCCAGCCGGGGACGTAGAAGGGCGTCAATAGCCGGACCAGGACGACGCCGACGAGCGTCAGAAACGAGAACGTGATCAGCCCGACCGCCGCAATAAGCAGGCGGACGCCGATGACGTCGCTCCACACGCTCAGCCCGCTGAGGCCGTGAATGACGAGGCTTGTCAGGTTCATCGTGCCCTCGCCGACGAGTCGCGGGGACCGATTGGTCGACAAGAACTTCACCGGCTGTCGCGAGCGGATGACGCCGGCGGCATAGTGGTTCCATAGTTCGCCGGTAACGCTCAAGCTCGAGAGTCGACGGCGGGGCACGACGCTGAAATTGCCCATACGTACGCCGCGCCCGGTGAGTATGGCGTGCAGCAGGCGGTACAGGTGATAGAGCACGACGAAGGAGAACGATTCCGCCCGCCGGGTACGTTCGGCGAAGACGACCGGCTCCCAATCGGCCTCGGCACAGGCGGCGAGGAGGCGCGGCACGTCCGTCGGCGCGTCTTGGCCGTCGGAGTCCATGACGACGACCGCGCCTGCCGGCCGCCGCCGCTCGATCCAGGCAAGGCCGATCGCGATCGCCCGCTGATGACCCAGGTTTCGCCGCAGCCGCAGGACGTCGATCCGCTGCACCGCCTGCAATGCCTCCGGCTTGGCGACGACGTCCGCCGACTCGACCCGATCGCTGGAGCCGTCGTCGACGACGATGATTTCCGCCGGCACATCCGCGGCGGCAAGAGCCTGCTCGATCTGCGGCAACACGAGCCGGAGTACGGCCCAGTCGTTGAACACCGGAATCATGATCACCACCGTTCCGCCCGGCGGCAGGGGCGGCGACGGGCTCGCGGAGGAAGAGGGCGAGACGGGCGCGGCCACGGGTCGGCCAGCGTAGGTTGCGGTGCCCAGCCATCGCCGCTCGCGGCTCGGCACTTCGTTCACGCGGTCTTGCCCGTCGCCGTTCGTACTGACTTGGCTTGCACTTGCCGGTGGATGCCGAGTAACTTCGGCCCAGGCTCAACAGACGACGAAGCACGCGATGAAGTTGCAGAAGTCGACCATCTTCCGAAGTGCAGCTGCCGTCGTCGGGGCGTACCACGTGCTGCTTGGGCTGCTCGGCCTGTTCGGCCCGGGCGACCTGCTCGCGGACGGGGCGAAACTGGCGCTCGGCGTCGAGGTCGAGCCGGATGGGCAGGTACTGCTTGCAACTCGCTTCGCCGGCTCGTACCTGCTGGCCTTCGGCGTGATGATGCTCATCCTCGCGAGCCGGCCGCAGAAGTACCGCGCTCTTGTGATCCCGGCCTTGCTGTTGTTCGGCGTTCGCGTGGTGGTGCGTCTGGTCAGCTTCGACAGCCTGTCGGAGGCGATGGGCGTCTCGACGACGCGGAACATCGTCGGCATCGTGTTGCTTCTGCTGTTCTTTACGGTGCTGCTAGTAACGCGGCCGCGCGCGACGACATGAAGCCGAGCCACGTTGAGTTGCCGTCGATTCCTCACCCGCCCGAGCCGGCGGCACAAGTGCCGGATCGGCGGGCGCTGGTACGGGGTCTCGAGCCGGAACTCTCGATGTTGCACCGGCTCAGCGCCGGCCGGCGAGCGGTCGAGCTGGTTAGCGTCCTCGTGCTGTACCTGCTCGGTGCCGGCTTGATGTTGGCAGGGCGAGGATCGGTCAACGGGTTGGTGCTGTCGACGACGCTCGTGCTCCTGGCGGTAGCGGCGATGGGGTTGGCGTTCAACGCATTGGGCATTCTCATCCATGACGGGCTCCACGGCCTTCTTGCTCGCGGGCCTGTCACCAATCGCTTGCTCGCGTTCTGCATCGGCCTGCCGCTGCTCATTTCGGCCTCTGCGTATCGCGTCACGCACACGCACCACCACCTCGACTTCGGCCGCAAGCTCGACTATGGAACGTACCGCCAGCACACACGCCACGTCTGGCTCGTCTGGCTGGCGTACCTCATTCAGCTCACGATCGGCTCGCTCGTCTACGTGACGCTGATCCCCTTCCTCGCCCTCCGATCGGCTACGGCTCACGACCGCCTCTGGATTCTGGCGGAATATGTGGTCATCGCAGGAGCGGCGGGCGGCGTGATCGCGTTGGTCCCGCTGTCGGAGTTGCTGTGGTACTGGCTGCTGCCGATGCTGGTGATGAACGTGCTGACCAACCTCCGCGGCCTGGCTTCGCACGCCCTGGGCGACGTCCACAACATCTACCTGTCGAGTCGCACCGTCCGGTGCTCGCGACCCGTTGCTCTGCTGCTGTTCAACGAGAACTACCACCTCGAGCACCATCTGTTCCCCGGCATTCCGAGCTATCACCTCGGCACGTGCCACCGCCTGATCTGGGACCGCTTGCCCGAGGCGCTCTACGCCCGGTCCTACGGCGACTTTCTATGGCAGTTTCTTCGGGCGGCGTGGCGACGTGACCTGTCGCCTCGCGGCGTCGTCTACCCGCGGCAGACGCATCAGCTCGGGCCGTCGCACTAGAATCCGCAGCGGTGGAGAAACGACGTGTGCTACGCATCGCCCTGATCTCGCCGAAAGGGCCGCTGTACCGCAAGCGGGGCGGCATCTTTGGCAAGAGCCTGCGGTACATGCCGCTGACGTTGACGACACTGGCGGCCCTGATTCCGGAGGACGTGCCGCACGAGGTCGTGCTGATCGACGAGGGCATCGAGGACGTGCCGAACGATCTGGATGTTGATCTCGCGGGCTTGACCGTCATCACCGGCTGCGCGCCGCGGGCCTACGAGTTGTCGGCGAAGCTGCGGGCGACAGGCGTCACGACCGTCTTGGGCGGGCCGCACGTCACGCTGGCTCCGGGCGACGCGCAGCCGCATGCGGATGCGATCGTCGTGGGATATGCGGAAAAGACGTGGCCGCAGTTGATCCGTGACGTCGTCGCAGGCCAGCTCAAGCCGCGATACGACCAGTCGGCTGACTTGGACCTCGCCGGCATGCCACGGCCAAAGCGCGAGCTTTTGCCGCGGAAGCGCTTCCTGACGGACAACGTGTTCGAAGCGACCCGCGGCTGCGTGCACGACTGCGACTTCTGCGTCGTGCCCAGCGCCTGGGGCCGCAAGCCGCTGCAGAAGCCGGTCGGCGAGTTCGTCGACGACGTGCGGCGACACCTGGACGAACGACGTGATCGGCGGGCGATCTTCGTCGACCTCAACCTGATCGCCGACCGCCGGTACGCGCGGGAGCTGTTCGCGGCGCTCGTGCCGTTGAAGCTGCAGTGGTACGGCTTGGCGACGACACTCATCGGCCGCGACGACGGGCTTTTGGACGCGGCGGCGGAGAGCGGTTGCCGCGGCCTGCTCATCGGCTTCGAGTCGATCAGCCCGGCCGCGTTGTCGCAGAGCCGCAAAGGGTTCAACCGTCCCGACGATTACGCCGCGCTCGTGGAGAAGCTGCACAGCCGCCGCATCGCCGTGCAGGGCTGCTTCACGTTCGGGCTCGACCACGACAAGACCGACGTCTTCGACGAGACGGCCCGCTTCGCGATCGAGGCAAAGATCGACCTGCCGCGTTTCGCGATCGTCACGCCTTTCCCCGGCACGACGCTGTACAAACGGCTTGCGAGCGAGGGGCGAATCAAGGACCACGACTGGTCGAAGTATGACGGCCAGCACGTCGTCTTCCGGCCGGCACAGATGACCGCCGACGAGTTGCAGCGTGGCACCGAGCGGGCTTGGAAGAAGGCGTACAGCCTCGGCGGAATCGCGACGCGGCTGATGAGCTCGCCCGCGCCGCTGCCGGTCCGGCTCGCGACGAACTTCGGCTACCGCTTCTACGCGCGGCGGCTGCACCGCTTTTACACCTGCGATACGCCCGCCGCGACCGCGCCGACGTGGCCGGTCACGCCGCTGACGGTCGGCGGAAGAAGGGTCGCGTGAGCAGTTTCAAGCTGACGATC
>CAYQCT010000027.1:0-5903 GCA_964416015.1 uncultured Tepidisphaerales bacterium | reverse complement strand
CCCGTGCATCGGCCGCCGTGCAGGCGATCGCTCGTACATCCGCACGTGGCAGATGGAGCCGCTGCCGGCGGCGACGCTCGCGGGACTGACGCCGAACGACGTCGACGTGCGTTTCTACGACGACCGGATGGAGCTCATCCCGCTCGACGAGCCGACGGACCTGGTGGCCATTAGCGTCGAGACGTACACGGCGAAGCGGGCGTACCAGATTGCCAGCGCGTACCGCCGTCGCAGCGTGCCGGTCGTGATGGGCGGATTTCACGCGACGCTCTGCCCGGACGAGGTGGCGCGGTACGCCGACGCCGTCGTCGTGGGCGAGGCAGAGACGACCTGGCCCGAGGTGCTTGACGACGCCAGACACCACACCCTCAAGCGGCAGTACAAAGCCGATGCCCGCCCGTCACTAGCCGGCCTCAAGCCGAACCGCGACGTCTTTCGCGGCAAGCGCTACCTCAACGTCGGACTCGTCGAAGCGGGCCGCGGATGCCACTTCAAGTGCGACTTCTGCGCCGTCACCAAGGTCTTCAACGCGACGCAAACCCGCCGGCCGGCGAACGAGATCATCGAGGAGATCAAGCGAACTATCCGCGATTTCGGCCGAAAGCTCATCTTCTTCGTCGACGACAACATCACGAGCAACCTCGACGAGGCCAAGGCGTTCTTCCGCGAGCTCATCCCGCTGAAGGTCCGCTGGGTCAGCCAATCGAGCATCAACGCGGCCCACGACGCGGAGTTCCTCGACCTGCTCAGACGCTCCGGCTGCATGGGCGTACTGATTGGCTTTGAGAGCGTCGACGAGGGAAACCTGCGGTCGATGAACAAGCGGTTCAACACGATGCGCGGCGGCTTCGAGGTCGCGCTCGCCAACCTGCGGAAGGCGGGCATCCGCGTCTACGGCACGTTCGTCTTCGGCTACGACTTCGACACGCCCGAGACGTTCGCGAAGACGGTGAAGTTTGCAAAAGATCAGGGCCTGTACATCGCGGCCTTCAACCACCTGACGCCGTTCCCCGGTACGCCGCTGTACGAACGGCTCGAGCGGGAAGGGCGGTTGCGTTACGAGACGTGGTGGCTCGACGAGCGGTACGGGTACAACGAGATTCCCTTCACGCCGAAGTCGATGGAGCCGGCCGAGCTGCGGCAGCGTTGCGTGCAGGCCAGACGCGAGTTCTATTCGTGGCCGAGCATCGCCAGGCGTTCGATGATGCGGCCGAACCGGAGCAACGGGTTCATGTGGCGCAACTTCTACCTTATCAACGCGCTCCACCGCGCCGACGTCAGCGGCCGCGACGGCTATCCGCTCGGCGACGAAGGGTTCGAGGGGCCGCTGCTGGAGGTGGCGTGAGCGTCACGGTGCGGCTGGCGACGCCGGAGGACGACGCGTCGCTTCGCCGCCTTACCCGTGAAACGTCAATGCCCGGCCGCGTGCGATTGGCCATCGTCCACGGGTACGACCCCGACGCACAGACCGTCGTTGCCGAACGCAACGGCAGGTTGATCGGCTGTGGCAAGAGAGAGGTTCGCGAGCGATTTATCAACGGTGGTCTGGCTGCTGTGGCTTACCTCTCGGCAATGCGGCTGACCGAACGAATGACGCGGGCAATCGTTCACGGCTACGGGCTTCTTCGAGAACTTCACGAACAAGATGGAAGTCCGGTGACCTATACGAGCATCATGCGCGAAAACCAGGAGGCGGACTCGCTACTGAATGCGAATCGCAAGGGACTTCCTGACTACACCTTCATCGGAAACTACTTTACGAGTATCTTTCCGATACGACGTTTGCGACGCCGATCGTTCCGCGTGACATGCGTGCGGGAACCGGTCGTCTCAAGGCGAACTTATTCCAATCCTCGCGGCGTCTCCGATTGGCATTTTGCAGAGCGTCCGCGAGATCTTGTGCGGCAAGCTAAGACGATGATCGTGCACGACTACGCAGGTGCACTTCGTCTTCTGCGTCCGTTCCTGCCGCCGATTAATGAGCCGTTGAGGATTGGCTGTTTGACGAGAAGGGGATCAAGACGGCCGCTTGATGCCTATGCCGACGCTGTTGATCGCGGATGGACCCACATCATGTTCGGCGGACCCCAGCCCATGGTTCGCGGGCGACGCCTGCTGAGTCGGCTTTATACAGTTCGTTGGCCCGGCGACTCATGGGAGCTCGACGATCGACCCGTCTGGCCGGAGGTGGCGGACCTGTGACCGACGCGACGCTGCTCACCATCAACGACCTCGACGCCGCCGAACGAGGGGAAATGCGGTCGCTCATGGACCGGCACTTCCTCGGCATCACGCCGGCCTCCTTCGACGCCGACTTGGCAAACAAGACGCACGCGCTCCTGCTCCGTCGCGGCAACGTGCTCGTCGGCTTCTCGACGCTCGCCCACTACCACGCCCTCGGCGACAGCGTCGTCTGCAGCGGCGACACGATCGTCGATCCCTCGGCCTGGTCGTCGCCGGACCTGCCGCGGCAGTGGATCAAGGCCGTCCGCTCGCTCGAGCCCGGCGGCACGATCCGCTGGCTCCTGCTCTGCGGCGGGTTCCGCACGTACCGGCTGCTTTCGACCTTCTGGCGGACCTTCGTGCCGCATCATGCGGGCGATGATCCGTCGCTGCTGCAAGCAAGGACAACTCATGCCGCCGATCGGTACGGTGAACGCTTCGATGCGGCGACGGGGATCGTCAAGCTTCGCCACCCGACGCCGCTGCGACCGCATCTGAGCGGCGTTCCGCAGGAACGGCTGACCAATCCGCACGTCAGGCACTTCGCCCGCCTAAATCCGGGCCACGAATGCGGCGACGAGTTGGCCTGCTTCTGTGACCTGACCGACGACAACCTCACCGCCGCGGGTCGGCGGATGGTCCACGGCAGCGGACGCTCATGATCGCCACGCTCGCCAATGCCGCCTGGGCCGCGTCGGCGTCGCCGGCGTACGCGGCGTTTCGCGCGGCGCTTCGCGAGCCGGAAGACGCGCAACGGCGTTGGCTGGCCGACCACCTGCATTGCAACGCCGACGCCGCCTTCGCTCGCCAGCACGATTTGCTCCGTACGACATCGCTCGAAGAGTACCGCGCACGCGTCCCGATTCGGCCTTACGACGAGCTAGTCCCGTGGATCGACCGCATCCGCCGGGGCGAGCGGCAGGTACTGACGGCCGAGCCGGTCGAGCGCCTGATGACCAGCAGCGGCTCGACGGCGGCGGTCAAGCTCCTGCCGCAGACGCGGACGCTCCGTCGCGAGTTCGACGCGGCGATCGGGCCCTGGATCGTCGATCTGTTTCGTCGGCATCCCGGTGCGATGCGCGGCAGGGCGTACTGGTCGATCACGCCGAACACGCCGCCGCCTCGCCTCGATAGCGCGGTGCCGATCGGATTCGAGGCCGACGACGCCGCCTACCTCGGCGGATTGCGGTCGTGGCTCGTCGGCCGCGTGATGGCCGTTCCGCCCGAAGTTGCGTCGATTCCAGACGGTGACGCGTTCTGGAGGGCGACGCTCGACTGCCTGGTGCGACGACGCGATCTGTCGCTCATCAGTGTCTGGCACCCCTCGTTCCTGTCGATGCTGCTCGATCGTCTCGACGGGCGTGACCCGCGGGACGCGTGGCCGCGGCTGCGCCTCGTTTCGGCATGGGCCGACGCGGCCGCGGCGGGGCCCTTTCGCCAGCTTCGCGATCGCTTGCCGCAGGTCGACTTTCAGCCCAAGGGCCTGCTCGCCACGGAGGGTTGCATCACGATCCCGTTCGCCGGCTTCCACCTGCCTGCTCTCACGTCGCATTTGCTCGAATTCGAGGACGACGAGAGCGGCCTTCACCTGGCGCACGAACTACGAGACGACGGCGAGTACGCGGTCGTTCTCACGACCGGCGGCGGCTTGTGGCGGTATCGGCTCGGCGACCGCGTCCGCGTCGTCGGCCGGCTCGGCAGCGTGCCGTCGCTCCGCCTCGTCGGTCGGGCAGACGCCGTCGTCGATCGGTTCGGAGAGAAGCTTTGCGAGACTTTCGTCGCATCGATCATCACACGCGTTGCTCCCGAAGCCGGCTTTGCGATGCTGGCGCCCGACGGCGAGCGGTACACGCTGTTCCTTGATCGCCACCCGGCAAACGGTTCGGCTGCCACGCTCGACGCCGGCCTGCGTGACAACCCGCACTACGACCACTGCCGAAACCTGGGGCAACTTCATCACGCCGACGTCGCGTTCGTCTCACGCGACGTCTTCGCCCGCTACACGCGACGCCTCACCGACCTCGGCATGCGGCTCGGCGACGTCAAGCCGACCTCGCTCAGTGGCCTTGCTGACTGGCGGGCGGCGTTGTGTGACGAGTGAAGGGTACGCATCGGTCGCGGCCTCGCCGGATGAGTAGGCCTCGGCGGCTACGCTCGCTCGTGATTCGCGTCTTGATGGTCTGCCTCGGCAACATCTGCCGCTCGCCCGCGGCGGAAGGTGTTCTGCTGACGCACCTGACGCAACGCGGCCTCGCAGATGCCGTAGAAGTCGATTCGGCAGGGACGAGCGGCTACCACATCGGCGAGCCGGCCGATGCAAGGATGCGGGAGGCGGCGACGCGTCGCGGCTACGACCTCCCCAGCCTCGCCCGGGCCGTGCGGGATGAAGACTTCGACGACTTCGACCTGATCCTCGCGATGGACCGGGAGAATCTGGCGCAGCTTCAACGACATGGCGCCGCTGAGGTGCGCCTGCTCGGCGACTTCGTGCCAGACGTCGACGAAGCGAATGTTCCGGACGTGCCCGATCCGTACTACGGCGGCGACGACGGGTTCGAGCGTGTGCTCGATCTGCTCGAGTCGGCGATGCCGGCACTCTTGGACGACCTCGACGAAAGAGCCAAGCAGAAGGCGAATCAATGAGCGAGGCGGCGGACCTGAAGCGACGAGTGGAGTCCGCTTTGGGCCAGCAGGTCAGCTCGCAAGTGCGACTCGGCGGCGGCTGCATCGCGGTGGCGAGCCGGATGATGCTGGCCGACGGTCGCGTCGTATTTGCCAAAGGCGGTGCTGGTGCCGCGGGATTTGCAGCGGAAGCGGCGGGACTCGGCGAACTGGCAGACTTCGGGCGGGACGACGCGGCAGCGTGGGGTTCGGCCCTGGCGCGGCTTCACCGACGCTCGAACGGCGGCCGAAAGCAGTTCGGCTTCGCGCAAGACGGCATGCTCGGCAGCACGCCGCAGGCCCACGGCTGGTGCGACGACTGGATCACTTTCTGGCGTGACCGCCGGCTTCGACCGATGCTCGATCTGGTGCAGGACGAAACCGTCCGCCGACTCGGCGAGGCAGTCGACGCTCGCCTGCCCGAACTGCTCCGTGGATGCACCGCGAAGCCATCGCTCATCCACGGCGACCTCTGGTCCGGCAACATCTCCCAAGTCGACGGTCATCCGACCACGTTCGATCCTGCCGCCTACTGGGCGGATCGTGAAGCGGACTTCGGCATGATCCGTTGGATGGGCGGGCTCGGGACCGCCTTCGAGGAGGCGTACACGAAGACGTGGCCCCTCGAAGCTGGAAGCGAGCGGCGGATTCTCCTTTATGAGCTTCATCACCATCTCAACCACCTGGTGCTCTTCGGCGCGAGCTACCGCAACGGCTGCATCCGCATCCTGCAGCAGCTGCTCGACCTATAGGCCCGCTGACCCCTCTCCCTCTCGTTTTACATAACACTCATTATCGGAACATCTGGGAGGCGCGGCTCTTGCGTCGGCGGCGCGAGGAGCAATGTTGACTTCGTAGACGAAGTAGACGGCGAAGTTGATCCGGGCGGCAGGCGCGGGACGATGGCGGCGTGCCTGCTCTTGCACCTGACGTCGCTCCTGATCTCGATGTCGCCGCGGAGGTCGATCGACTCAAGCCGTGGTTTCACAACCTCCGCCTGCCTGACGGCCGGGGAGGCT
>CAYQCT010000026.1:0-27678 GCA_964416015.1 uncultured Tepidisphaerales bacterium | reverse complement strand
CCGGAGTAGTCGAACTCGCACCCCTGCCCGATGACGATCGGGCCGGAGCCGAGGAGGAGGATCGAGTGGAGGTCGGTGCGTTTGGGCATGGGCGTCGGCGGCGGTATCTTGGCAGGCATGTCGCCGACGACCAACCGCCGCCTCCTTCGCAGCACATGCGCCGCCCTGCTCGCCGGCTGCCTGTTCGGCTGCGAGAGCGTTCAGACGGGCGTGCCGCTGCCCGAGTCCGCGTCGCCGACCGACGGCATCCTCTTCGCCGACCGCCGCGCGTCCGCTGCCCGCGTCGGCTCGCTGTTTCCGGCCGATCAGGCAGCCATCTCCGACGCGGCCTTGGCCGAGATCCTCAATAGCGAACTGCGTCTACCGAGCGACGTGCGGCTCGCGGTCGTGCCCGTCGGCCAGACGCCGAATTTCTCCGGCTACTCGCCCGATTTCGCCGGTCGCAGCCGCGACATCTATGGCGAATTCCTCGGCACGCTCCGCGACGGCAGCCGCGTCGCCTACGCCCAGGAGCTGCCGCGGATGCTTCGGCCGCAGAACGTGTCCGTGCCGCAGCTCCGCGTCGCCGCCGCCCGCAACCGAGCCGACGTGCTGCTCGTCGTGCTGACGGGAACCAAGAAGTACGAGAACGAACGCATGTTCGGCCGCGACGAGGTCCGCGCCTTCAGCGAAGTCGAAGCCGTCCTCGTCGACGTCCGCAGCGGCACGATCCCGTTCAGCACGAGCACCGTCGAGGACTTCTTCGCCAAGCGGGACGGCGACGATCTGAACTTTGCCGACACGATCGCCCGGGCGAATCAGGAAGCCGTCGGCAAGGCGTGGGTCCGCGTCGCCGGAGAAGTCGCGGCGTACCTCGACGGGCTCGAAGACGCTCCGCCGCGCGACGTCCTGTCGGAGGCCCCGTAGACATTCGCGACGACGCATCTCCAGCTTCTGCAGCAACGGTGCGTCGTCATGCCGCACTGCCACGGCTCTTGAAACGAACGCGCAATCCTCGGCGTCCGTACCATGCTCGCCCTTGCGACAGGCCGCCACACAAGTTGCGAACGTCCTCGACGCCCTTTGGAGCCGCACGCTCAACAGCGTCAAGTTCGGCATCCTGCTCATGGTGCTGCTGGCCCTCTACGTCGGCGTCGGCAGCGGCCTTCCGGAGGTGCGGGCGTACTTCGAGCTCACCGACGTCGCCTTCTTCAACGCCTGGCCCATGAAGGTCCTGGCGGCGTTGCTCGTCCTCAACCTCCTCACCGTCAGCCTCGATCGCATTCCCTTCACGCTGCCGCGGCTGGGCGTCTGGACGATCCACCTGGGCATCATCACGCTCGTCTTCGGCATGACCCTCTACTTCTCCCAGAAGGTCGAGGGCATGACCCTCGTCCGCATGGGCGAGGAGGTCAACTACTTCTACGACAGCGAGGAACGGGCGCTGTACGTCACCGCCGACAGCCGCAAGGCGACGCCGATCCCGCTGCCGGACTTGCCGCGCTTCGAGGAATACGCCGAGCAGTTCGGCAACGCCGACCGGCTCGACCGCGACTCGCTGCGGAGCCTCTCGCCGACGATCCGCGACTATGACCCGATCGGCCGGCGTGCTGCCGTCAAGCCCTTGCACGAAGCCGTCGGTGCCACGGGCACGGAGCCGTTGGAGATCGACATTGTCGGCTATTGGCCGTACGCAGTGCTCGGCGACAGCTACGCAGCCGTCGGCGGCGAGCTGACCGGCCTGAAGCTGCACACGCGGATCAGCGAGACGGGCGAGGAAGGCACCCGCTGGGCGGTCGCAGAGCAGCCGGGGCATGCCAAGGAGCGGGCCAACGAGGTTCGCATCGCGACGATCGTCCTCCGCCACCTGCACCGAACCGACGGCCTGACCGGCGACGCGCTGGCCTCGGCCGCCCGTGTCTCGCACGAGGTCCACTGGCACGTCGGCGAAACCCACGGCACTGCCCACGTCGAGCCGGGCGTCCGCGTCGAACTTGGCGAGACCGGCTACGCGATCGAGGGTGTGGCGTTCTTGCCGGGCTTCCCGCTCTTCGGCAGCGGCGAGCCGGCGGACGTGCTGGAGATCTTGGTCCATCCGCCGACGGACGGTTCGCACCCGCACACGTTCCGGCGGTACCTCGTCGACGGGCAGGAGGTGCCGACGGACTTCGTCCTGACCGGGCCGCTCGCCGAAGGTGCCGGGCCCAAGGGTAAGCGGCAGGAGACGCCGGTCGACGCGGTGCTCGAGACGACGTATGTCCTCGCCGACGCGCTCGACCTCTTGCCCAAGCCGGGCGAGGACGAGCGGCAGACGTTCCTGACGAAGCCCGACCGGCCCGGCTTCTGGCGGCTCGTCACGCGCGGCGACCGGGCGGCGGTGCTCGAAGACGTCGCCGACGGCCGGCTCGAGCTGTTCCTGCAGGGCCAGCGACGCGACCCGCACACGCAGCAGGCCCGGCCGTTCTCGATCGAGCTCGACATCGAACGCCACGACGGCGTCCTGCACAGCCCGTTCGTGACGCCGGTGCCGGGCGCGCAGCGGGATCGCGACGCAGCGATGGCGGGAACGCAGCAGGTCGCGGCCGTGCGATTGCGGCGTGGGGATTGGGAGACGACGGCGCACGTGGCGTATTCGCAGTGGCCGGACCTGGTGGCGGTGCAGCCGGCGCGGGTGGACGTGCCGGGGTTCAACGGGCCGGTCAAGTTGCAGCTGGGCAACACGCGTCGCGACATGCCGGCGCGGGTGCGGCTGGACGGCTTCGAGCTCGTGCCGTACGCCGGCGACTTCACGAACGAGTCGGCGATGCGGGACTTCCGCAGCCACCTGACCATTGAGCCGCTTGGTCAGGAGGCGGCCGACGCGGTGGTGCGACTTAATAAGCCGCATTACATGAACATCGCCCGCGGCGGTCCCTTCGGCGGCCTGCTGCCGGCGGAGTCGTGGCTGCTCTTCCAGAGCCAGTGGGACCCGGAGAATCAGTCGTTCACCGTCCTGGGCGTCGGCAATCGGCCAGGCATCACGACGATGATCGTCGGCTGCTGCATGGTCGTGGCGGGCCTGATGTGGGCGTTCTACGTCAAGCCGGTAATCCTTCGCCGACGCAAGGCAGCGGCATTGGCGGCGGCCGGAGTCGGAGATCGCGAAGACGCGAAGTAGCGAAGAGCGACGCGAAGGGCAGATAGAAAGACAGGTTGTTTATGGAGCACAAGATCCGTCCAATCCATCTTCTCCTTCTTTGCTTCTCTCTTTGCGTCTTCGCGCCTTCGCGATCTCCGGCAGCAACACAGGACGTATCCGCACTTGAGAAGGCGTCCGTGCAGCATCGCAGCACGCTCAAGACGCTCGACACCGTCAGCCGGGAGGCGTTGTCGCACATGACCGGGCGGTCGACGTTCGGCGAGCTGACGCCGACGGCGACGTTGTTCGACATGGCGTACCGGCCGGGCGAGTACGCGGGCCGGGAGGTCGTGAAGATCAAGCACCTGCCGCTGCGACAGGACCTGGCCGACGCCGCCGGGCTGGACGAGGACAACCCGCTCCGGCATGAGTTTCTCAAGTCCGCGCGCGTCAGCCCAACCTTCCTCACGCGACCGGTGATCCAGGAAGCGCTCGAGCGAATCGCCGCCCGGCAGATGCACAAGGCGGATGCCGTCAACGAATTGCGGGGCCAGACGGCGGCGGTCGAGGCGTTCCTCGAGGCCGGCCTGCTGCCGCCGTTGCGGATCATTCCTCCGCCGCCGGGCGAGTCGCGGCAGGCCAAGTGGCACACGCTGCCGGAATTGCTCAACGACCAGCATTGCCTCGTCAAGTACGACCTGCAGACGATCGAAGACGTCGTGCGTGCGGCCGACGAGCTCCGCCAGGCGTGGCTCAGCGAGGCCGGCGACGTCGCGGCCAAGGCGGAGCGGCTCGCGGACGCGCTCGTGGCCGTGAACCCCGAGGCCTACCCGTCGGCGACGCGGCGGTCGGCGGAAGTCGTCTACAACCGCTGGGCCGGCCTGACGATACCGGGAAGCTTTCTCTACTTCGTCGCGATGGTGTTGTTCCTCGTCGGCGCGTACGCAGGAACCGGCGATAAGCTTCGCGTGTGGGGCGTGCGGGCGATGCTCGTCGCGCTCGTCGTTCACACCCTCGGCATCGGCGTTCGCTGGTGGCTGACGGAGAAGAGTACCGGTGACTGGTTCCACTCGATTCCGATCAAGAACCAATTTGAGAGCGTTATGTTCAGCGCCTGGTTCGGTGCGGTCGTCGGCCTGCTGCTGGAGCTGCGTCGCAAGGCGACCGGCGGCGGCTTGTTCGGGGCGGCGGCGGCGTTTGTCGGGTTCCTGAGCCTGCTCGCGCTCTTCGCCTCGCCGCACGTCTTCGGCACCGACATCGGCGGCGGCCTGCGGCAGGCGAGCGGCATCCTCATGTCGTACTGGCTCTACGTCCACGTCACCGTCGTCGTCGCCAGTTACGCCCTGATCGGCATGAACTTCCTGCTCGGCGTCTGGTGGCTCACCGCCTACGCCCGCGGCACCGTCGACTGCCCGGCACCCGTCACCGCCGGCACCGGCGGGTTCCGACGCACGCTCGCCCGCGCGCTGTTCCTCCCCGTCGCCGCGACGCCGACCGGCGGTGCCTTCTCGCCCGCGCCCACGCCGACCGGTCGGCCGCAGTCGATGGGGCAACGCCTCGATGCCGCCAACCTCGTCGTCCTGCAGCTCGCCTTCTGGATGCTCGGCATCGGCATCGTCTTCGGCGCCATCTGGGCCGACATGAGCTGGGGTCGGCCCTGGGGCTGGGATCCGAAGGAGACGTTCGCGTTGGTGACGTGGATCGTCTACCTCGTGATCCTTCACGTCCGCCTGGTCACGCCGCGGAAAGCGCTATGGACATCGATCCTTAGCATCATCGGCTTCTTCATCATGCTGTTCAACTGGATCGGCGTGAACTTCTTCCTCGTCGGGTTGCATAGTTACGCGTGAGTCGAGCAGAAAAGCGCAAAGAAGCGAAGGGGTCAAGCTCCGCAAAGAGCAGAAAGAGAAAAAGGTAGAGACGAGGTAATACGGATCCTGAAAGGACCGTGCGCTTCTTCCATGCGAGCCCTGAGCGTGAGCGAGGGGTTCTGAGCAAGTTGAACGGTGTCAGAACCCCTCGCTCACGCTTGGGGCTCGTGTTGGAGATCGCGCAGGTTCGGAACAGGATCCGTATAAGACCTGTCCGAGTCTCTTCTCCACTTGTCCCTCCATCTCCGACTTTGCGGAACTTAGCACCGTTGCTCCTTTGCGTTACCCTCGGTCCGGCAGCTCCAACACGTGCAGATGCTTCACCTCGTAGTCGCTGCCGACGTTCAGCAGGCGGACGCCGCCTCGGGTAAGGTCGCGGGGGATGTGGCTGTGGCCGCAGACGAGGTGGCGGACGTTCGGTTGAGCAAAGGCGACGTCGCCGAAGAGCGGGCTGCCGAGGTAGGCGCGGACGAAAGCGTACTTGAGCTTCTCCTCGGGTACCGGCCCGTCCGGCACACGCGGGAGCATCTCCACGTGCGGACAGACGTGCACCGCCGCCACGACGCTGGCGGCGTCACGCACGGCTTCGAGGTCACGCCGAAACTCTCCGAGGCGGGCCAGGCAGAACGCCAAATCGTCGTCCAGTTCCCGGCAAAAGCGGCCGTCGTTCCAGCGGGCGACGAAGCGACGGGCGTGGTCCGGGACGTCACTGCCGCCGGGCCGCAGGTCGTCGCCACGCAGACTTGCCGCCGCCGCCGGGCTGAGCTTGGCTTCGTAGAACCGCGTCGGCAGTCCAAGCCGCGGCTCGGCGAAGGCGTAGTCGTACCAGCCGAGCGAGCCCGCCACGGCCCAGCCGCCGGCGAGTCGGTACGGCTGCGTCGGCAGCCAGTGCCAGCCTGCATCGGCGACCCGCCGCGGCAGGTCCTGCTTCAGCAACCGCTCCACCGGCACCGGCGAGAGGCGCGTCCAAATCTCGTGATTGCCCGGGACGAACAGCCGCGGTCGGCCGTCGTCGGCGAACTTCGACAACGCCTTCTCGAGCAACGATCCGTCTGCCGTCGCGGTGTCGCCGACGACGAGCAGCGCATCGGCCTTGGTCGAAGGCCACCGCCCGGCCAGCTCTTCGGCGGGCGCTCTGGACCGCGTGACGTCGTGGTGCAGGTCGGCAGTGACAGCAAGCCGTGGCACGGGCCGGCACCGTACGCGCGGGTCGCCTCGCGGAACTTCAGTGCATCCCGCAGCCGCCGCCGGGGATGCCGCATCGGCCGCAGGTCGGCGGCGGTGTCTCCGCTGTGCTCGCCTTGGATCCGCCGGCGTTGACGAGGCTCAACGCGCGCTCGGTCTTTTCGCTGCCGCACTTGGGACAGTCCGCCGCGGGCTTCTCCGTGACGCGGCGGAAGAGCTTCTCGAATCGCTCGCCGCAAGACCGGCATGTAAAGTCGAACATTGGCATCGCGACATCTTACGCCACAACTCACTTGGAAGGGCCGGACGTAAAGCCTTCTTCGGCGACGGAATCTTCGTCGTCGTCCATCTCCTTCTTCGCCACTTCCTGCATGATCGAGGCGACGGTGCTGGCGATTAAGGCAAGCACGACGTAGCCGAGAAACGCCTGCACGCTCGCGATGGCCCGCCCTGCTCCGATCGGGCTGAAGTCGCCGAAGCCGACGGTGGTGAAGGTCGCAACGCTGAGGTACAGGCCGTAGAGGACGCTGTAGCGAGTCGTCTGCGGGTCAGTGGTCGTGTCAAGAATGCCGAACGCGGCGTGTGCGAGGGCGAAGGCGAAGAGCGTCCCCAGGAGCGAAGCAACGACGATCGCGGCCTGCCAGTAGGCGTAGTGAGCGCGGTAGAGCAGCTTCAGCCGCGTCACGATGACGACGACGTAGCTGACGGCGTAAAGGACGGTCAGTGTCGTCTGCGTGATGGCCGCGGGCAGGTGGTCGACCCGCGGCAGGAGGTAGACGCTGCCGACCATCGCGAGGCCGAGCAGCAGGCTCACGCTCGGCCAGCCGAATTGATCCCAAAGACCGACGGCCGCGTCCTTCGCCTTGCCTTTCACATCTGACATGCGGCGAGCATCGCAGGTCCGGACGCCCGCGTCACGCCAGGTCAGCGGCGGTATGCAAGTCCGCAAGCTGCTCCGACGTCAGGCAGTCGTCGAACACGGCAAGGCCTGCCAGGTCGCCGTCGAGCGGTTCGGCTCCATGCTTGCCGCGGACGCAGCGAGCTCCGACGACGAAGTCACTGCCGCCCGCCGGCTTCGTCTCGGCGTGTTGTGCCGGGTCGTACCGGAAAATGCCGCGGCCGTGGTGGAACGGGTTGATCCCGCGGTGCCCGCCGCCGGGGCCTTCGTCGGTGAAATAGGGATCGGCTCGATTGTCCGCGACAGGGTCGACCTGCCGCGGCGTCGCGACGCCGTCGAGGAAGGCCGTGATCGTTGTGCCGTCGTACGTCATCGCCATGGAGCACCACCGGTCGGCGGGATACTCCTCGGCCGTTGCCGCATAGTCGACGCACCACGGCATGATCGAGCCGTCGGCCCGGTGGGTCGCGCCGCCTTCGCTGCTGACGTGCGGCGTGACCCGCTTTGCCCCGCCGTATAGGTTCATGTCGAGCAGCAACGCGTACTGCCGCGTGCCTGAATCGTCGCCGGGGCCGAGGCCTTCGTACCACATGCCGGCGACCGTGCCGCCGCGGGCGACCTTGCGCATGCGGACGACGGCGAAGATGCTGAGCTTCGCATCGCGGCCGCTGATGTTCAGGTCGCCGGTGCTGTCGTACGGCATCGAGAAGTACGCGCCGTTGTCAAAGCGGACGGCATGTCCTCCGAGCGGGGCGTCGCCTGTTTGGGCGACAGTGCCATTCGTCTCCGACAGCGGGAATGCGCCGCGGCCGAGGAGAGCGAGACGTTGACGACCGGGCTCCTCGGTGAAGGGCCAGAAGGCAATCAGCGACGGTCTTGCCGCGAGTTGATCAAGAAAGGAGGTCACGGTGCACGGTTGGGCCTCGCGATCGGCGAGTCGAATTCGCATAGCAGCAAATCGCCTAAGTTGGGCATCGAGAGGAATTCTTGATATGCCGATAGGTAGACTGACACGCCACCGAGGCTCGGTGGCAAGAAAAGGGAAGGGCCAACGTCGCCGTACGGGCGTGGGCGATGTTGAGGAAGAAGCAATGACAACGACGCAAAGGTCCCGCTCAAGCGGCAGCGCCCAGGGCACGCCCCGCGACGCAACCCTGGACAAGCTCTGGCGAGCCGCGGACGAACTCGATCGCAAGATCAGCGAGGAGATCCGTGGCCTGCGCGGGACACCTCGCGTTCGATACCGGCGCGGCGACATCGCGGTGCTCTTGCGTCCGTCAAGTGGCGTGCCGCAGGAGCGGGTCGCCGTCGGTCGCGATCTCTCGGTCGGCGGCATTGGGCTGTTCAGCCGCGGCTTCCTCTATCCGGGCACGGTGTGCGAGCTAAAGCTCGAACGTCAGCTGGGCGGCACTGACACCGTTGTCGGCGCGGTGGCTCACTGTTCGCACGTCGCCGGTCCGTGGCACCAAGTCGGGGTGAAGTTCCACCAGAAGATCCACCCAGCCCTGTTCCTCACGCCAAGCGCGGCGAAAGAGTTAGCGGCGAACCAGACACCGAACCAGCAAATCGACGGCGATGTTCTGGTCGTCGAACCCAACGAGTTGGACCGTCGCCTGATCACGTTCCACATAAAAACACTCGGCGGCGTCGGCGTCGAGGCGGACTCCGCAGAAGTGGCACTGGCTCGGAGCGGGGACGACAATCAGCCGCCGCTGCTTGCGGTGATCGCGAACATTGATGCACTTTCTCTCGCAGCCAACGCCGACGCTGGCGAACGTGAGAGTGAGTCGCTGCTCGAACAGATCCGATCGGCTGCCCGCTGTGCCGTGATCAATTTGCGCGACCAGGGAGCTGCGCAGAAGGTCGTAACGGAGTACACGATCGTCAAGCCGGTCACGCAGGGAGAGATCGCCTCGATCCTGGCCGCAGCGCTGGGCGGGTACGGTGCAGGCGAGACGCCGATCCGCAGCACCTTGACGGAC
The DNA here is from genome assembly GCA_964416015.1 of uncultured Tepidisphaerales bacterium. GTDB lineage: Bacteria > Planctomycetota > Phycisphaerae > Tepidisphaerales > Tepidisphaeraceae > JBCDKH01. Next base: position 18,645 of record CAYQCT010000026.1, on the reverse strand, counting down.
GAGAAGCCGGCCGAGGGCGACTTGGCGGAGCTGTTGCAGGCCGCCGTGCGACAGATCCAGCAGGTCGGGCACGAGCTGGTCGCCGCCACACTCGATGGCGACGTCGACACCGCTCGACGACGCGCAAGTCATTTGAAGTTTCTCGGCACGAGCTTCGGCTACGTCCCGCTCGCTTCCAACGCCGGCGAGGCGACGCGGGCGCTCGACGCGACGCAGGACACGGCAATGTGCAAGCCGACGCTCGACACCCTCGCCGGCATCTGCCGTCGCGTCGTCTGCTGAGGCCTCACTACCAGAAGTACCACTCGTTCTTCCACCCGAAGACCGGCCCGGCCGTCAGGACGTAGACGCCTAGCAGCAGGTTCGTCACCGCGTGCATCACGATGATCGCGCCGAGACTTCGCGTTCGGATCAGCAGCCAAGCAACCAGCAAGCCCCAGCCGACGGCGACGAGGCGTTGCGGGTGGACGACGCTGAAGGCGAAGCTCGTCACGAGGAACGCCGTCCAGTCGAACTCGCCGACCTTGGCCATGCGGTAGTTGTTGGGCGCGATCATGCCCCGCCAGAGCCAGTCGCGCCAGAAGACCTCTTCCATGATCGGCACGACCAGCACCGGCCCGAGCAGTCGTATGGCGACGAAGGCGAACAGCACCAGTGGGTTGGCGATGTACTCCCACGGGTTGTAGCCGGCCGTCGTGTCGACGGTGCCGAGGACAGTGAAGACGACCCGCAGCGGCGAATCTTCGTCGGGCGCGACGGCGGACTGGACGGCGAGGAGCAGCTTGTCGCAGCCGATCCACTGCACGACGCCGACGATGCCGAAGACGACGCCCTGACCGAGGTGCGTCCACTGGACGTCGCTCATCAGCCGCGGCCAAAGGTAGAGGATCAGGCCGCCGACGACGAGCGTGCGGGCGACGTAGGTGATGGCGTAGGCCCCGAACTCGCCGAAGTACGGCTCGCCGTAGCCGCCGACGGCGAGGAAGGTCAGGAAGAGGGCCATCGGCAGCCAAAGCCACCAGCCGTCGGGCAGGACGTCGTCGAGCTTCCGCTGCAGCCCGTCGCGTGGCGGCGGCTTGGGCGTCTGTTCCTCGGGCGGCGCGTAATCAACGAGCTTGGGCGGCTGCTGCGTCACGCGGACCAGCATCGTCGCAATCAGGCCCGCCGCCAAGCCTGCGGCAAAGTTCCCGGTGCAAGACCGCCCGCACGGCCAGGATCGAAGGGCACCGCTCGCCCAGCATCCGCCGCATGCTCGTCACCGGCCGCCCCAGGCCGCACGGGTCGATCAGCTCGAACTGGTGCATGTCCGGGTCCACGTTTAACGCGAGCCCGTGCAACGTGACGCCCTTCTTCACCCGCACGCCGACGGCACAGATTTTGGCCGGCTCGGTCGCGTGCGGCGGGTCGCACCAGACGCCGGGCGCCTTCGGCTCGAGCCGGGCCGGCAGTCGGAAGCGGGCGAGCGTCTCGATGACCGCCTTCTGCAGCAGGCACATGTACCCGCCGACGCTGAGGCGGTGGTCGACGAGACGAACGACCGGATATGCCACGAGCTGGCCCGGCCCGTGGTAGGTCGCGTCGCCGCCGCGGTCGGTTTCAACGACGTCAACGTGCAGCCGCCGCAGCTCCGCGGGCGTGGCCAGGATGTGCGACCGCCCTACCTCCGCCCGACGGCCGAGCGTGATGACGGGCGGATGTTCGACGTGCAGGATCGCTTCCTCGCCGCCGGCAGCGACTTCGGCGTGCGTCGCCTCCTGCTGTTGCCACGACTGGCGATAGTCGAGATGACCCAGATCGATCCGCCGCACAACGGGACAGCGTAGCGAAGTGTCGGCTTCTTCACCCGATCGCGTCGAGCATCGGCGGCAACACTCGATCGGCGGCAAGGTGCTCGCGGGCGAAATCGTACGCCGCAGCACGATGCCGGCCGTAGTCGACGAGTACCGCATCCAGCCCCGCCGCGGCCTCGTCGACCGTTTCGAAGGCGAGGCAGCCCGCATCGCTCGGCAGCGTCTTGCTCCAGCCGGTGTCCTGCACCACCGCGGGCCGGCCCGCAGCCAGGTAGCAAGCCGTGCGGCAGCTGAACCAGCCGGTCCGCATGCCGACGTAGACGTTCTTGGCCACGCTCCATTCGCCGGCGCAGCAGGTGATGTAGTCGCGGTAGCCGCCGGGCGTCACGCTGGCGGGCAACGCGCGGACGAACGACCAGCCCTTGGCCGCCATCGCCTTCGGGTCGAACCGCTCGCCGCCGACGGCCAGCTCGAGGTTCGCCTGCGTCTTGCCCGGCAGGTCCATGCACTTCTCGAACTCCGTCGTCTTCTGGAAGTACTCGACTCCCTCGTGTTCGACCGGGCCTTTGAAGTAGTTCCAGGTCATGACCGTCGTGAACGGTGCCTTGGGCGGCGGGTCGATCGCCCGCGCCGCCTCCCACGCCGGCAGCGACACGACCGGCCGCGTCACCTTCCAGTCGATCCCGCACGTCGGCACGCGGCAGTCGGCCTGCCCGATGTTCTCCGCGTACGTCAGGTGCCGGTCGTGCTCCTCACGCACCTGCTTCTCCCATCGCGCAGCGTTCTCGCTCCAGCTTGGTTTATGGGCGAGGATCACTTGGTTGTAGCCAGGATCGGTATCCAGAAAAACCCGCCGTGCATGCGGGTTCAGCTCGTCCGGCAGGAAGCACGCACCGCTGACGTTCAGATACACGTCGGCCGTCTTGGCCACGTCGGCGAAAGCTTCTTTCGACATGCCGTAGTGCTTGTCGTGGAGCAGGACGTAGCACCACTTCTCCGCAAGATCGGGCGCGTGTTGCCGGAAGAAGTCGCGGAAAAAGGCGAGCGTGTAGGACGGATCATCGACGGGATAGCCGCTGATTGGGTGGTGCGGCCAAGTCCAGGTGTCTTCGTGGTAGTAGACGTCGTGGCCTTGCTCGTGGAGGGCGAGCAGGTAGTGGAAGTAGTCCCACGCGACGCCGCCGAGCGGGTACTGACCGACGAGGCCGCCGACGATGATGCGGAGCTTGTCGGACATGGCCAGCAGGCTATCGCAGACCGCGCGGCACGACGAGGCGGGAGAGCAGGTCGAGGCCGAACTGCACCAGCAACGCCAAGACCGCGGCGGGCACGGCACCTTCGAGGATCCGCGCCGTGTCGTTGCTCCGCAAGCCGTTCAGGATCGGCTCGCCGTAGCCACCGGCGGCGATGAAGGCGCCGAGCGTCGCGAAGCCGACGGTGATGACGGCGGACGTCTTGACGCCAGCAAGAATGGCCGGCATCGCCAGCGGCAGCTCGATCCGTCGCAGCTTCGTCCACGGCGACAACGCCAGCGCGTCGGCCGATTCGCTGATCGACCGCGGGATCGACGCCAGGCCCTGCTGCGTGTTGCGGACCATCGGCAACAAGGCGTAGACGGTCAACGCGATGATCGCCGGCGTCGCCCCGAGTCCCGGCAGGCCGAACCGCGGCAGGATCGGCAGCATGAACGCCAGCAACGCCAGCGACGGAATCGTCTGGATCACGCCGACCGCCGGCAGGATGAACCGACCGGCCGTCGGGTTCTTGACCGAGACGACGCCGAGCGGAATCGCGATGAGCGTCGCCGCCAGCATGGAGACGCCGACGAGCAGTAGGTGCTCCCGCGTGTACCGCCCGATACGCTCGCCTCGTGTTTCTTCTTCGGCCGCCGCAGTGCCGGACGTGTCGACGGCGGTGACGTCCGAAACGAGCCGCGCCGCGACTGCCGGCACGCTCTCGCCGCCGAACTTGGCGGCGTCGTTGGCCGCCAAAATCGTCGCCTCGTCAATCCGACCTTCGAACGACTGCAACGCCTCGACCGCCCCCGGCAGCCGGTCGGCGAGGTCGAGCCGGTAGAGAAAGACAGCGTCGTATCGGGTGAAAAAGGCGCGATCGTCTTCGAGCACCGCCAGGCCGTAATGGGCGATCTCGGCGTCCGTGCTGTACAGATCCGTCACGTCCGTCTGCCCGTCGACGAGCGCGAGGTACGCCAAGTCGTGATCGATGCCGGCGACGTCCTCATGCGGCAACTCGTACGCCGCCCGTAGTGCCGGCCAACCGTCGCCGCGGTCGAGATATTCGTGGCTCAGCCGGAATCGCAGGTCCGGATGATCAGCCAGGTCCGAGATCGTCGCGATGCCAAGTGCGTCCGCCCGTTCGCGGTTCATGCCCATCGCGTACGTGTTGTTGAAGCCCAGCGGCTCCGTGATCCCGAGCCCTTCGTCAGCCAGCGACTGCCGCAGCTCGGCCATTGTCGTCAGCTCTCGTTCCTTCAGCAGATCCTGCAAGAGCGTGCCGGTGTACTCGGGGTAGGCATCGATCTGGCCCGTCCGCAGCGCCTCGAGCAAGACGCCGCTGCCGGCCATGTTGATCTTGTGCTCGGTCGCGTGCCCGCGGGTCGCCACCGCCTGCTCCGCCGCCTCGGCGAGAATGGCGGACTCGAGAAACAGCTTGCTCGCAACAATAAACGTCTCGCGGTCCTCCTCGGCAGCGTCCGGTACGGCCGGCGTCGCGGAGGTGGTGCAGGCAAGCAGGAACAACAGCAGAACGATCCTCATGCCGCCTCCCCGTGGATGCCGCGTTGTGCAGTCACAAATTGCGTCACGAATGCCTCCGCCGGCCGCTCGCTCAGGTCTTGCGGCGTGCCTTCCTGCACGATTCGCCCGTTTCGCATCAGGACGACGCGGTCGCCGAAGTAGGTCGCCTCGACGAGGTCGTGCGTGACGACGACGACCGTCTTCTTGAGCTCGCGAAAGATCTGCCGCAACTCCTGCTGCAGGTCATAGCGGATCATCGGATCCAGCGCGCCCAACGGCTCGTCCATCAACAACACCGGCGGATCCGTTACCAGCGCCCGCATCAGTGCAACGCGCTGCTGTTGGCCACCGGACAGCTCCGATGGAAAGCGGTCGAGGCCGTCCGTCGGGAAGTGCGTGAGCCGGCAGAGATCGGCCACGCGGTCGTCGCGATCAGTCTTCGGCCAGTCGAGTGTCTCCGGCAGCAACGTCACGTTCTGCCGCGCGGTCAGGTGCGGAAATAGGCCGCCGTCCTGGATGACGTATCCGCAGAGGCGGCGGCGGGCGGTGGTGTCGTTGGCGTCGTGGTTGTCGAAGGTGACGTTGCCCGCGTCCTGCCGCACGAGGCCGAGGATTAGGCGGAGCAGCGTCGACTTTCCGCAGCCGCTGGGGCCGATCAGGGCAACCGTCGTGCCGCGCTCGACTTCGAGGTTCACCCCGTTGACCGCCGGCTGGGCCGTGCCGGGATAAGCGAGTTGTACGTCCCGCAGTCGGATCACGCCGCCGACCCTACGAGATGGCGACGTGTCGTGCGACTTTCAGATTGCCTCAGCTGATCGTCAGCGTCGGCCCCGCCTGCGACGTGTCGGCAACCCGCTTGGCAACCTCGCCGGCGACGCGACCGGCGAGATCTTCCAACGCCTGCCGAAGCCGCGGATCGCCTTCGAAGTTCGCGTGCGGCCGACCCGTGTCGCAGTGAATCCGCAGGCTCGGAAACAGCGGCACCTCGCCCAACATGGGCAGCTCCAGCTCCTGCGCCATCGCCCGGATGCCGCCGCGGCCGAAGATGTCGAGCTCCGTGCCGTCGTCCTGCGCAAGGTAGCTCATGTTCTCCACGAGCCCCAGCACCGGGCAGCCGAGCTGCTGGAACATGCCGACCGCCCGCGTCGCGTCGTCGATCGCCACGCGTTGCGGCGTTGCGACGACGACCGCGCCCGTCAGCGGCAGAATCTGGCACAACGTCAACGGCACGTCGCCCGTGCCCGGCGGCAGATCGATCACCAGATAATCCAGCTCCGGCCACTTCGTGTTGTCGAGCGCCAGCTGCTTGAACGCCCCGTGCGCCATCGGCCCACGCCAGATCAGCGGCTTGTCCTGCTCGACGAGGCTGCCGATCGTCACCGCGTGGATCCCATGGACATGGTGCGGCAGGATGCGTTTCTTATCCGCGTCGACCTTCGGCACGACGCCGCGCACGCCGAGCATGGTCGGCAGCGAGGGCCCGTAAATGTCGCCGTCCATCAGGCCGACGCGGGCACCGGTCCGCTGCAGGCCGACGGCGAGATTCACCGCGATCGTGCTCTTGCCCACGCCGCCTTTGCCGGCCCCGACGGCGATGATGTTCCGCACCTGCGGCAGCGGCGGTTCTGGAAACCCTTCGCCGTCCGGCCCCGGCTGGCCGCCGCCGACGCGGGCCCGACCGCCTCGGGTATCCGCCGACAGCTCGACCTCGACCGACGCCGCGCCGGCACCTTCGAGCGCCTTGCGCACGCGCGACTCGATCTCGTCCTTCATCGGACAGGCCGGCGTCGTCAGCTCGACGTTCACCGACACGGCCCCGGCGTCGTCGACGTCGAGTCGCTTGACCATGCCGAGGCTGACGATGTCCTTGAAGAGTTCGGGGTCTTCGACCTTCTTCAGGGCGTCGAGGGCGGCGTCGCGGGTGATGGGCATGTCGATAACGGGCAGTCGGCGGGCGGGGCGTGCATACTAGAGGCCAGGTGTCCCGCCCTTTCGATTCCGCCGGACGAATACTCGAACGCGTGGCCCCAGCCGTCGCGGGCGTGCGGGCGGACGCGCAACCACTTCGCGAACAGTTCGACGAGGCCGACGGTACCGGCGTCTTCCTTGATCGCGGCCTCAACACCGAGCCTGGCGAAGCCGACGATGGCTGGCAGCAACCGCCGCCCGCCACACTGGCCGACGGCACGCGGCTGCAACTCTTCAAGGACGGCGAAGCCGCCGCGGCCGCGTACCGCGCAATCGAGAATGCAAAGCATCGCATCCTGCTCGAGGTCTACATCTGGCCCAGCGACGAGACCGGCGAAGCCTTCAGCCGCCTGCTCGCCGACAAAGCCGCGGCCGGGCTTCGCGTCTTCGTCCTCTACGACAGCTTTGGCTGCCTCCTGGCCAAGCGGGAGACGTTCGACCGCATGAAGCGGGCCGGCGCGCACGTCGTCGAGTTCCACCCGATGCTGCCTTGGCATAGTCGCTGGGGCTGGCGGCCGGCGTTTCGAGATCACCGCAAGCTGCTCGTCGTCGACGACGACGTCGCCGGCCTCGGCGGGCTCAACATCGGCAACCGCTACGCCGGCAACTGGGTCGCGCCCGACGCCCGCGTCGACCCCACGACGATGTGGCGCGACGCCGGCATCGGCGTCGTCGGGCCGTCGGCGAAGATCTTCGCCCGCACGTTCGCCGCGGCTTGGCGGTACGCGACACGCCGCGGGCCGATGCGGCGGGCGTTGCACGTCGAACGCCTGAACCTGCCCGATCCCGCCAAAGGCCGGCGGCTCGGCAAGAGTCGCGAGACGCCGCGCATGACCGGCCCGCTGCTCGTCGGCGGCGACCTCGGCTGCATCGCCAGTGCGCCGACGCTCTCCTCGCCGCTTCGGCCGTTTCTGCACCGCCTAATTCGCGGCAGCAAGCACAGCCTGTTGCTGACCGTCGCGTACTTCGCGCCGGACGACCCGCTCATCGACGCGTTGTGCGACGCCGCCCGACGCGGCGTCCGCGTGCGGCTCATGCTCGCCGGGAGGAGCGACTCCCAGATCCTGATTCAGGCGGCCCGCGCGTTCTACTCTCGCTTGCTCGACGCCGGCTGCGAGGTGTACGAACGCGAGGGGGCGATGCTCCACCAGAAGTCCGTCGCCGTCGACGGCGAGCTGGCCGTGATCGGTAGCACGAACCTCGACTACCGCAGCATCGAGTTCAATCTTGAAGTTTCGGCAGTCATCCGCAGCCGCGACGTTGCCGGTTCGATCTCGGACATGTTCGACCACGACGTCCGCTTCGCCCGCCGCATCGACCCGGCCGATTGGCGTGACCGGCCGAGGCGCGACCGTCTCGTGCAATGGCTCGTCAGCCGGCTGCGATACACGCTCTGAGCGGCAACGTCCGAAAACCCGCGGCGGACGTCCTGGTGTGTCCGAATGAGGTACTGCAGAAGGGCCGAACCCGCCCTCCGTCTCAAGCGAGGCGGCCGGTCGGGCGAAGCACGGGGCGGGCGTCGTTGCCCGCGCCGCTGCCATGTCGTCGAACCGCCTCGCCATCCTGCTCCTCGCCCCGCTCCTCGCCGCCGGCTGCACACGCACCGACGCGCTGCCGCGTGAACAGGCGCCGACCGCGATGACGAATCGGCCGACGGTGCTCGCCGGCGGCGACCTGATCGAGGTCAAGCTGCACTACGCCCCGGAGCTCAACGACACGCAGCAGATCCGGCCCGACGGCTTCATCTCGCTGCAACTCGTCGGCGAGGTCGAGGCCGCCGGTAAATCGCCGGCCGTCCTGAGTGCAGAGCTGATCGAGCGGTATGCCAAGCACCTGCAGCAGCCGGAAGTCGTCGTAATCCTGCGGCAAGCGCTGGAGCGACGCGTCTTCGTTGCCGGCGCCGTCGCTGCCCCCGGCGCTGTCGCCATGCCGGCCGACCTGACCGCGTTGCAAGCCATCTCCCTCGCCGGTGGACACGATCCTCGCGCGGCGGCGATGACCCACGTCGTCGTCATGCGCAACACCGATGCCGGCCAACGCGTCGGCTACCGCGTTGATCTTCGCGACGCCCTCCGCGGCCGCGCCACCGAGCCCTTCGCCCTCGCGCCCGGCGACCACGTCTACGTGCCGAGAACCGGCATCGTCGAGGCGAACCAGTTCATCGAGCAGTACGTCGGTGGCGTCATCCCCGACGGCCTCCGCGTCACACGCGCCCTGGGCAACACAACCTACGGCGTCGACACCGCCGTCCTCGACTAAATGAGCGACATCGCTCACGCACCTCGCCGATACGCACGCAAACGATCATATGGCCAAGCGACTCGACAGCCAGACGCAGGAGACGCGGACGCCTTCGCTTCGGCCGGTCCCCTTCAGCCCGCGCGACGTGCTCTACGTCGTCTTCCGCCACCGCGGCAAGGCGATGATCGCGTTCGCCCTGGTCGCGACGCTCGCCCTCGCCGCCGCTCTGCTGCTGCCGCCGAAGTACGTGAGTGAGGCGACGCTGAAGGTCGCGTTCGGCCGCGAAAGCATGAGCGTCCGGCCGGAGGCGACCATCGGCAAGACGGTGGCACCAACGCAGAGTCGCGACATCGAGCTCAACAGCGAGCTCGAAATGCTCTACAGCCGCGAGCTCGCCCGGGCCGTCGCCGAGAGGGTCGGCCTTGACCGCCTGCCCGGCGGCGGCGACGGACTTGACGAGGCGGCCGACTCTCTGCAGAAGGACGTCGCTGCGTCGCTCGTGCCGAAGACGGACAATCTCAAAATTGCCTACAGCGCCGACGAGTCGCAGCTCGCCCACGACGTCGTCGCCGCTTACGTGGAGGAGTTCATGGCACTTCGCATCCGCGTCCGCCGTGGCGCCGGCGGGCCGGACTTCTTCGCCGAACAGCAGGAACGCAAGGAGATCGAGCTGCAGGAAGCGCGGCAAGCGCTCCGCGAATTGAAGGACCGCACCGGCATCGCCGACGTCGGCACGCAACGGACCATCCTGCTGCAACGCATCGGCGACCTCGAAGCCCAAGCCGACGCCGCCCGCGCCGCCATGGCCGGCGCCCGCGCGACGGCCGATCGCCTCGCGACACGGCTCGACGAGATGCCCGAGACGGTCGTCACGCAGCGCATCGTCGGCGGCGCCAACAGCAGCGTCGAGGAACTTCGGGGTCGTCTCGCACAGCTCCGCCTGCAAGAGTCGGAGCTGGTCAGCACGTACGTTGAAGACTCGCCGACCGTCGTCAGCGTGCGCCGCCAGATCACGGAGGCCGAGACAATGCTCAAGGACGCTGAAGCCCTTGCCGAGGAGACGACCGGCGTCAACCCGATTCGGTCGGCGATGGCGTTGAACGTCGAGGAGCAACAGGCAGCAGCGAAGGCGCAGGCAGCAAAGCTCGATCGACTCGCCGCCGATCTTGCCGATGCTCGCACGGGGCTTGCCGAATTGAACGAGGTGCAGGTTCGCGTCGAAGAACTCGAGCGTCGCGCCGCCATCGCTGAGGAGGCGGTGCGGCAGTACGCAAATACGGCCGAAATCGCTCGTATCGATCGCGAGCTCGAAGCACAGCAGATTAGCAACGTCAGTGTTCAGGATCCCGCGACGCTGCCGCGCACGCCAGACGGCCCCAATCGTAAGCTGCTCGCCCTCGTCGGCCTCATGATGGCGACGCTCGCCGCCGCAGGAACGGGCTTTGTCGCCGACGCGATCGACCACACGATCGGTCGGCCGGACGACCTGCGTCGCGTCGCATCGACCGTCGCGCCCGCCGCCGGCGTCGCCACCGCAGCCGCCGCCGACGCGTGCGTCAGCGTCCCGCGTCTTCGCAGCGGACAAGCCGAGGCCAAGGGCGCAGCCGAGTACTTCGACGACCTCACGCACGCCGTCGCCCGCTTCTTCGGCCTCGCCAGTCGGCGGTCGAGCAGCGTCGCTGCCGGCACCAGCCGCAGCGCCCGCGGCGTCGTCCGGGCGACCACCTACATCACGACCTCCGCCATCGCCAGCAGCGTCCGCGGACTCGCCCGCCTCGCCAGCGCGGGCCTGGAACGCGTCGGCTCCGCCGGTAGCCGCGCCGCCTCCGCCGTCCGCCCCGCCCGCGCGACACGCGTGATGCAGGACGGGCCCGGCCTCGCCCTCGCCGGTCCGCTCGTTGCGGAGTACGAGGCGTTGCAGGACGAAGACGTCGAGACGGAGGTCGACCTTGAACCCAAGGCCGAGCCCGACCGACGCGTCGGCCGATCGCTCCGTCTGCTTGCGTGGAGCGTGCGTCGCGACGCGGCCGCGTACCTGCGTCGCGACGAGAGGCCGAACCTGCAACTGTCGAGCCGCGACAGCCGTACCGCCGCCGCCGACGCCGTCTGGCGTTCGAGCCGCGGCCTCCTCGAGCAGCTCCTGATGACGCACGAGAGCGGCGACGGCTACGGCCGGCCGCCGGTGTCGATCGCCGTACTCGCCGCCCGGCCGCGGAGCGGCGCGAGCACGGTCGCAACGCACCTGGCCGGCGTGCTTGCCGAGCGTGCCGACGAAGACCGGCAAGCCGGTCGCGAAACGGCGGGCGGCGGCGTCCTGCTGCTTCGCGTGCTCGAGGGTTCGACGACGTCGGACACCGACCTACCGGAGCCGGACGCAACGCCCGTCGAAGGCCTCTTCGCCTGCAATCTGACGACCGTCCGCACCGGCGACGTCCGAAGGGCGCTCGACGCTGCCGCCGAACGCTTTCAGCACGTCGTCCTCGACCTTCCGCCGGTCTTTGCCGATCTTCTGCAGCGTGGAAGCCGCGCCGCAAGCGAAGGTGTCCGGGAAGAAGCCGGTCCGCGACTCGCAGCTTTGGCGGAAGTCACGGTCATCGTGCTCGAAGCCGACGGCATCCGTCGCGAGGCGGCCGGGCGTGCCCTGGAGCGACTGACGCGTGCAGGCGCGACCGTCGCAGCGTCCGTGCTCAACAAGCGTAGCTACCCGGTCCCGCAGTGGATCTACAGCCGCGTCTAATGATCGGTAATGAGCATAATGATTGGGAACGAACATATTCGGAACGACGATCTGTGACCGCTTCCCGCCCTGAACTTGACAATGCTCTCCGCGGCGACGGCCTGCGTCGGCAGGTCGGTCGCGGCGTTCGGCTCGGCACGTCGCTCTTCGATCAGGCCATCGTCAGCGGCACGAACTTTGCCACCGGTGTCATCGTCGCCCGCGCCTGCGGCGACGCCGGCCTTGGCCTGTACGGCAACGCGCTGGCCGCCACGCTCATCCTCACCGAGGTTCATCACGCCCTCGTCACGACGCCGCATCAGATTCTGTCGCCACGCATCCGCGGCGACGAGAGGCGCGCGTTCAACGGCAGCGCCCTGCTCCACTCCTTTACGGCCGGAGCTCTCGCCGCAGGCGGCGCGGCAATCGCGGCACTTCTCGCGCCGACGGAGCTTGCGGCTGTGCTTCTCCCGCTCGTGATCGCGCTGCCGCTGGTGCTGACGAGGTACTTCGCCCGCATCGTCTCATTCACCTGGGGCAGGCCGCCGCTCGCGGCGGGTCTTGATGGTCTCGTCAGCCTCGTACAGCTCGGCTCGCTGCTTTGGCTTTGGCGGGTCGATGAACTCACGCCGACGCGGGCAGTGTTCGTTCTCGCAGCGGCGAATGGAGCGGGATTGCTCCTATGGCTTTATGTGTGCAAGCGATCATTTACGCCGCAGATGCGACGCGCCGGAGGTGACTTCCGCCGCAACTGGCCGCTCGGTCGCTGGCTGTTCGTGAGCGGTCTGCTCTGGACGCTCGGCGTGCACACGTATCCGTGGCTCGTCACCGGCCTGAGCGGCATCGAACAGGCTGGCGTTTGGAGCGCCTGCTTCGCCTTGGCCGCGGTTGCGAATCCGGTGCTGAGCGGCGTGCAGAACCTCGTGTCGCCCGGCATCGCTCATGCCGCGGCTCATCTAGCGCCGGCTGAGCTACGGACATATGTCGCATTACGATCATTTGGCTTCGGCGGCCTGATGCTGCCCTTCGTCCTTGCGGCTGCGCTTTTCGGCGAGCAGGCATTGGTTTTGTTTGGCGATGAGTTTGCGGGCCATGGCATCGTTGTCTTCCTTCTTGCACTGGCGACACTCGCACACTCCGTCGGACTGCCGGCTGCGCGCGGTCTGCTGGCGGACGGCCGCGCGAGTCAGGATGCCGTCGGCAACGTCGTCAAGCTCGTCGTGCTCTTCGCCGTCGGGATCTACCTGATCTCGACCTACGGCGTCGTCGGTGCGGCGGCGTCCATGCTCCTTGGTGACGTCGCTGCCAACGCGTACCGCTGCGTCATCTTCTACGGCGGCTTCGGCAGGAAGGCGTCGGCATGAGCGACTACGTCATCGAGTCGTCGCGAAAGTTTCATCTGTCGCCCGGGGCTTGGGCGGGCGTCATCGCGTTCGCTTGTCTCTTCCTCGCAACGCAAGACATCAACGCCCCGCTGATGTGGCGCGACGACGGCAGCGCCGACATCGCCGGCTGGGTCGACCGCGTCGCCGAGGGACGAGCTTCGCGGCAGGTCGGGTTCCTTACGCTCGCCGGATTCGGCGTGCTCGGGTTGCTCCTGCCTGCGCGGCGGGATGAGCCGCGGCGGCGAGTTTGGCCGTTGCTGTTTCCGCTCGTTTCGTTGGTCCTTTGGGCATATCTGTCAGTGCTTTGGTCGGACGATCGCAGCCTGACAGCGAAGCGACTCGTCGTCTTCACCGCAATCTGGACGAGCGTCGAAGCGGCCGTGAAACACCTGCGGATGCGGGACGTCGCCGTCGCGGCTGGGACGTACGCCGGCCTTACCTTGCTGGCCGGGTTGTACGCAGAGTTCTTGCACCGCGGCGTTGGCGAAGCTAGCGCGCACGCCTGGCGCTTCGCCGGCACGGGCAGTCCGAACAACACGGGACTCGTCGCCTTCTTCCTGGCCGCGGCGATGCTGCACGGCATCGTCCGCCGCGGCTTCACCGGAACGGGCACCGGTTGGCGCTGGCTCATCTTCGCGTCCGCCCTCGGGATTCTCTGGATGACGCGGAGTCGCACGTCGCTGGCGATCGCGTTGCTTGCCCTATCGACGCAGGCATCGCTCGCAGTGCGACCGACACGTGCGGCTGCGGCGGCTTTGGCGGGCGCGACCGTCCTGTCGCTCGGCGTCTTCCTTGTCATCGCCGGCCTCCTGGGGCCCGTGTGGCAGGCGGCGCTCATGGGGCGCGACTCGAGCAACGTACAGACGCTCACCGGACGTACCGACATCTGGGCCTTCGCCATCGAGGAAGCAACGCAGGATCCGGCTCGCGCGGTGGCGGGCCACGGACACGACACGTTCTGGTCCGCCGAGCGAACGCAACAGGTCAGTCGACGCGTCGGCTTTACGATCAGTGAGAGCCATAACGCGTACCTCGAGGCTTGGCTGAATCTCGGCCTTGTGGGCACTCTTGCGTGGGCCGTCGCAGTCGCGGGATCCGCGGCGGTTTGGGCGGGGCGGGCACGGCCGACCGGGCTCGATGATCCAGTCGAGCTGGCGGCCGATGCGTCTTTCGGGGCGGCGGTCTGTCTCGCCGCGGTCGTTCACGGACTGGCGGAGTCGACGTTCACGCACGCGCAGTTCGGGACGCTGGTCCTGTTCACAGTCTGCGGCCTGGCCGCCCTGCCGCGGGAGAAGATATGATTGCAACCGCCATATCGGTTAATGAGCAGAACCGGTCAATAACTCTACCCGCGACGCGGCCGCTCCGGATTCTGAACGTCAACAATCATCATGCGGATCCCGGTGGGTACGAGGTCTATTTCCACGGCCTGACGCGGCTGCTTCGGGAGCGAGGGCATCACGTCGTAACGCACGAGCGAGATAACGCGCAGATCGTCACCATCGCGGAGAAGCTCGACGCCATGCGACGCTCCATTGCTGCGCCTGCGGCGGCGAAGGCGATGCGGGAAATGATCGAGGACGAGCATATCGATCTTGTGCATGTCCACAACGTCTGGCCGTTGGTGAGTCCGAGCGCGTTGGTGGGTGCGGGACAGGCGTACGGCGGGCGCGGCGTGCCGGTCGTGATGAAGCTGGCGGATTACAAGCTCACCTGTCCTGCGGGGCAGCACCTTCGGGATGGCAAGATCTGCAGCAAGTGCGTCGGCGGCCGCGAACACTGGCGCGGCAACAGACTCTGGAGCGCTGCCAATGCGGTGCGGAACGTCTCGGCAAGGCTTCGCGACGTCTTCGGCCGCAACGTGACGCTCTTCCTTCCGAACACGCGGTTCGTTCGCGACCACTTCGTCGCGTGCGGGTTCCGCCGGGAGCAGATGCACGTTTTGCCGAACTTCATCGACCTGCCGCGGAAGTTGCCTCAGGCGCGACCGTCGACGGGAACATTTGCTGCGTTCGTCGGGCGGATTAGTCCGGAGAAGGGGGTTGCGACGCTGCTTGAAGCGTCGCGTCGCAGCGGCGTGCCGGTGAAGATCGCGGGCAATCCGTCGCCGATGCCGGGGATCACGGAGGGCCTGCCGCCGACCGTCAAATTTGTTGGCAAGCTGACGCGCGACAGGATTGCACCGTTCCTCGCGGAGGCGCGGATGGCGGTCGTCCCGAGTGAGTGGTGGGAGTGCTTTGGTCTAGCCGCGGCGGAGGCGCAGGCGGTCGGGCTGCCGACCATTACCACAGACATCGGCGGGCTGCCGGAGGTCGTTCGCGACGGCGAAACGGGCCTCGTTGTGCCGCCGGGCGATCCGGGGTCGCTCGCCACAGCGATGCAAAAGGTATGGCTTGAAGACGACCTTGCCGATCGGCTCGGAGGCGCGGCGGCGGAGCACGCGCGGAATCAGTTCTCGCACGACGTCTTCTACGGCCGCCTTCTCGAGGCATATGCGTTGGCGACGAAACTTCACCGGGAGACGATGGCGTGAGTGAGCGATACCGATCATTACGAATCGCCGCGATTGGCGGCCGTGGGATGCCGAGCAGCTACAGCGGCGTCGAACGGATCTGGGAAGAGCTCCTGCCGCGGCTCGTTGCTCTCGGGCACGAGGTGACGGCGTACTGCCGGCCGGGCGTTACGAGCGAAGTCGAGCATAAAGGCGTGCGTCTCGTGACGACATCATCGCCGGGCGGAGCGTCGGCCGAGACGCTCTCGCACACCTGGACGGCAATGCGACACGCGACGAAGAGCAAGTTTGACGTCATCGCCTTGCACGCCCTTCCGCCGCAGATGTTCGTGCCGCAGGCGCGTCGTGGTGGCGCGACCGTCGTGAGTCATGTGCACGGCCTCGACTGGCAACGGGCCAAGTGGCAGCAGACGCCGTTCGGGCTCGGCAGCAAAGTGATCCGGCTGGCGGAGAGGCGGATGGTCAAGGCGAGCCACGCGGTCGCCGTCTGCGCGCCGTACCTCGCCGACTACTACCGCGAGACCTATGGCCTGGAGACGACGGTGGTGCCGAACGGCATCGTGCCGGACGATGCGGCGTTCGAGCCGGATCAGGAGTTGCTGGCAAGCCTCGGCGTTGCGTCCGGTCGTTTCCTCGTCAGCATCGGGCGGCTGGTGCAGGAGAAGCGGACGCAGGATCTGGTCGCGGCGGCGAAGCAGGTCGGGGTGCCGCTGGTTATCGTTGGCGAGGGACCGGAGAACGACTGGATGCGAGCACTACGCGGCTCTGCGGGCGCGGGCGTGGTGTTCGCCGGGCACCGACGCGGTCGCGAGCTGGAGACGCTTTTTCGGTCCGCGACGGCGTACGTGACCGCGAGCGAGCTCGAGGGTCTGCCGAGCAGTGTCCTCGAAGCGATGGAGCGGCGCTCGTGCGTGATTGCGAGCGACATCCCGCCGCATCGGCTTCTACTGGAGGCGGCGGGGACAAGCGAGCTGCTGTTCCCCGTGGCCGACGTCGATGCGTTGGTTGGCCGACTCCGCCGGGTGTTGGACGAAGGCCGGGAGGCTGTTGCCAATCGTCAGCAGTCGCATGTCCGGGCGGAGTACGCGTGGGATGGTCTAGCGCAGCGTTGTTCTTCCTTCTATAGGTACATTGTCGCGAACTATCACGGCGCTGGCTGAAGCTGCCTCACAGCAGTACGTCGGCTGTAGTGGAATATGTAGCCGACAGCGGACAGCATCCCGATGACGTAGACGATCTGCGGTGGATGGAGAAGCGTGTCAAATTCGACTCCGCCGCCCACTAGACGACCGTCTGGTAGAACCAGGTGGTCTGGCGTGGCAGCTTGTGCCGTTGTCAACATTTGCACCGCCATCAGACATACCGCCAGGCTTGTGACCGGCAGGAGCACCGGCAGGCCGAGACGGATCAATCTTGTGCCTACATGCGGCTTCGGGAGCGTGATCAAGCCTGCGAGCAGAAGCCACCCCGCGGTGAGGCCAAGCAGAAGAGCTATACCCGCAGAAGCACTCTTGAGAAGCGGCGAGTGATTCCAATGCGTCTTCGCTTTATCCGGCATCGTGAGGGCAATGCTGTCATCGTCGCGTCTCGCGAAAATGCTAGTAGTTCCTACCGCAGGTCGCACCTTGAAGGATTCTCTAGCGTCAATCAGGTCGTAGGCGATGCTGCCTCCGTGATACCTGGCGTTCCGAGATCGGCGGCCGTCGTTGAAACGCTGATCGCTCTGACCCCGAACATGCTCCACGGTCCAGCGACCTTCGGGAGGCGGAAGTAGCGGGACGTCGATGTGCGGCAACACCCGACGCAAGACACGTGCGTCTTGCTCCCGCCAATTCCACTGGCCTGCGATCGTGCGTGCAACGAGCACAGCCTCTTGTTCGTTTACGCGAACAGGATGCTTCGGTGCCTGCACAGGCGTGGCACTAGCGCCAACTTGAATGGTGGCGGATGGCTTGGCAGGATTTGGTGCTTGCGCTAAAGCGGAATACGCCTGCAGTCCGAATACAAGGCTCAGTAGAAGATGCAGTGCAGCTGCGATGATGCCGAACACGATGCAGGCGATCGCGATCGTCATCACCTCTGGTTCCGGGTGGCGCGTCCTGCCAGCATAAGCGAGTGAGTCGACATTTTCGGCTTGGGTCACGTCACCAGAATAAGCCGGCTATCTTGGCCGTTCATGCAGGCCATCAACGAGCGGACGCCGGCGATCGAGACGGGCGAGGGACACCGCAGCAAGCGGTTCGCGACTCGCTGCGTCCATGCCGGCGTGGATCAGGACGACAGCTACAAAAGCGCGACCACGCCGATCTACCCGACGAGCACGTTCGGCTGGCACGGGCTGAACCAGCCGGCGACGTATGACTACACGCGGTCCGGCAACCCGACGCGGCGAGCGCTTGAAGAGAACCTGGCGGCGCTCGATGGCGGCGTCGATTGCCGCGCGACGAGCACCGGCATGAGCGCGGTGACGGCGGCGATGAACCTGTTCGTCGCCGGCGATCACGTCGTAGCCGGCCACGACATCTACGGCGGAACCTACCGGCTTTTCGCGGACGTTTTGCCGAAGCTGGGCATCGAGGTCAGCTTCGTTGACATGAGCGACCCGGCGAACATCGAGGCGGCGATCACGGAGACGACGAAGGGCCTGTGGATCGAGACGCCGAGCAACCCGCTGTTGAACATCATTGATGTGCGGAAGGTCGTCGCGGTGGCGAAGGCGAAGGGGCTTGTCACGATCGCGGACAACACGTTCCTGTCGCCGGCGCTCATGCGGCCGATCGAGCTGGGCGTCGATGTCGTCGTGCATTCGGCGACGAAGTACCTCAACGGCCACAGCGACGTCGTCGGCGGCGCGGTCGTATGCGCAAGCGACGAGCACGCGCAACGGATCGGCTACGTCGTCAACGCGATGGGCTTGGCGCAGAGTCCGTTCGACGCGTGGCTGACGCTGCGAGGTGTCAAGACGCTGGGCCCGCGGGTGCGACAGCATTGCGAGAACGCACAGAAGATCGCCGAATTCCTGAAGCAGCACGGCGAGGTTGCGAAGGTCTACTACCCCGGCCTGCCGGAGCATCCGGGGCACGAGCTGGCCAAGTCGCAGCAGGACGGCTTCGGCGGCATGGTCAGCTTCGACCTCAAGGGCGGCTACGCGAAGGCCGAGCGGGTCATGCCGAACGCGGAACTGATCCTGCTGGCCGAGAGTCTCGGCGGGATCGAGTCGCTTTGGGAACATCCTTGGAGCATGAGCCACGTCAGCATGAGCGAAAAAGCCCGGCGG
>CAYQCT010000025.1:22609-28380 GCA_964416015.1 uncultured Tepidisphaerales bacterium | reverse complement strand
AGGGCTACGCCGCCGGCGAGTCGATGGAGTCGTACAACTTCCTCGACGGCCACCTCAAGGCGATGCTCGGCTTCATCGGCATCACGGACGTCGAATTCGTCCGCGTACAAAACACCAACGGCGGCGACGACGCGGCGGCCAAGGGCCATGAGGAGGCGGCCGGGCGGATGAAGGAACTCGTCTCGGCGTAGGGTGGGCCCCGGCCCACCATCCGACGGCCGGCTCGCCGTGGGAACGGTGGTGGGCCAGGGCCCACCCCACGCGGACTCTGCATGCCCTACGTCAACATCAAGATCACCAAGCCAGACGTCACCCGCGAGCAGAAGGCCACGCTCGTCCGAGGCGTGACGGACCTACTCGTCGACACGCTCGGCAAAAAGCCGGAGCACATCCACGTCGTCCTCGATCTCGTCGAAGAAGAAGATTGGGGTTATGCAGGCCAGTTGACGGACGATCTGCGGCGGAAGCCAGAGCCTTCGCGTGCTTAGACGATCATCGAACCGTCCGCCTACGCTTCCGGCATCATGAGCACCTACCAGCATCTCGATCTCGCCGGCAAGACCGCCCTCGTCACCGGCGGCAGTCGGGGGATTGGCAAGGCGATTGTCGAACTTCTCGCCGCGCGGGGGGCGAAGGTTGCGTTTACCTACGGCAAGAGCAAGGAGGCGGCCGACCAGCTCGCGGGCGAGGTCGGCGGGCATGCGATTCAGGCCGACGCCGCCGATGCCGAGGCGGCGAAGCGGTCGATTGAAGAAGCCACGAGCAAGCTCGGCGGCAAGCTCGACATCCTGGTCAACAACGCCGGCGTCTTCCTGACGGGCCCGGTCGGCGAGTTCCCGCAGGACCAGTTTGACCGCCAGCTCGACGTCAACGTCAGCGGCGTCTGGCACACCACCAACGCCGCCGTCGCCCACATGAACGACCACGGACGCATCGTCAACATCGGCAGCGTCGTCGGCGAGCGGATCCCGTTCCCCGGCGCGAGCGCTTACGGCATGACGAAGCATGCGGTGGCCGGGCTGACCAAGGGCTGGGCGCGTGACCTGGCGCCGCGTGGCATCACGGTGAACATCGTCGAGCCGGGGCCGATCGCGACGGAGATGAACCCCGAAGACGGCGAGATGTCCGACGGCATGCGGGCGGGCGTGCCGCTGGGGCGGTACGGCAAGCCGTGGGAGGTCGCGGAGCTGGTCGCGTTCCTGGCGAGCCCGGCGGCGGCGTACGTGAATGCAGCGCACATCACCATCGACGGTGGAATGAACTCTTAGGTCTTCGACCGGAAACGGGGACAGGCACCGCAGACGGAGCCAGTCCCTGTTTCCTCACGTCTGCGTTCAGAGGTCAAGGACATTAGGTCTCGCGACCGCTCTTCTATGGGTCCTGATAGGACCGTGCGCTTCTTTCACACGAGCCCCGAGCGTGAGCGAGGGGTTCTGACACCAGGAAACCTGCTCAAAACCCCTCGCTCACGCTCGGGGCTCGTGTCGGAGATCGCGCAGGTTTCAAGCAAGATCCCTATCACGTACGCTCGAGCCTTGTGGCGGACGTTCTTTCTGCAGCGCGTGTGCGTCACCTTTACTACAACGCGCATGAAGCACGAGCAACCGTTTCGTAAGCTATCACCCGTCTCGAGGTTGCCGCACGAAGTACGACCGTTGTTGGCGATCCCTTGCGAGCCCCGACCGTGAGGGAGGGGTCCTGTCGTCTACGATTCGGTTGTAAGGACAGAACCCCTCCCTTACGATCGGGGCTCGCAACGCATCACCGCTTCATGCGCATCGCTGTTCTGCTCACCCTGCCGGTCGTGGTGATGGTCGTGCTTGCTCTTGCCAGCGATGGCGTGTTGCAGGACGACGACCTCACGCACTTCCACATGGCCCGGTGGGCGTGGCAGTATCCGATGTACCTCGTCGACGGCTGGGGGCGGCCCGGGTTCACGGTGCCGTACGCGTTGGTGGCGAACATCGGGTCTCCGGCGACGGGGTTCATGTTGGCGCGGCTGTTGACCGTGGCGACGTGTGCGGCCTCGGCGTGGTTGACGTGGCGGGTGGCGCAAGTCGTGGTCGGCACGCGGCAGGCATGGGTCGCGGCGTTGGCGTTGCTGACGATGCCGTTGTACGTGCGGCTCGGGTACACGACGCTCACCGAAACGACGGCGGCGTTGTATGCGATTGCCGGAACGTACCTGCTGGCGCGGGACCGATGCGTGGCGGCGGCGGTCGTGTTCTCGCTGGTGCCGTTGACGCGTCACGAGGGCGTGGCGTTGTTGCCGGTGGTGGCGGTGCTGCTGGCGTGGCAGCGAGCATGGGTTGCGATTCCGTTCCTGTTGTGCGGCGAACTTGCGTGGAACGTCGCCAAGCCGGTCCTGGATTGGCCGGTGACGGAGTTGCCGATCCGGCGGTTCCTGGCCAAGGGCGAGCCTGGGCATCTTGGCAGCGGCGGGCCGTTGCACTACGTCGGCATGAGCATGCACGCCTTCGGCCCGATCGCGGCGATGCTGGCGGTGGTCGGCGTCGGCCTGCTGGCGCGGCGGCTTCGGCCGACGCGGCAGTACGACCGGCGGCAGTCGATCATTTTCCTCGTTGCCGGCGGCACGGTCGCGATGGTCGTCTTGCAAACGCTGCTGTACTTGGTCAACACGCACGAGAGCGGCGGCTATCCGCGGTTCCTGATCCCCGCTGCGCCGTGGGCGGCCGTATGCGTCGCGGCAGGTGTGCGTGGGATCGCGTTATGGCCGAACCAAGCCGTGCGTGTCGCGGCGTTAGCGATGCTTGCCTGGCTCAGCCTGGCGGTGCTGGGTCTGTGGCAGCACGGCTGGTCGATCTGGTTCATGCTGCTGCCGCTCGCAGTCTTGCCGCCGGCTTGGCTGATCGTTCGGCCGCAGGATCGACGTGTCTTCGCAGGACTTGCCGCCGTGGTCGCGTTGCTCGTGTTGCTCAAGGACGTCCGGCCGCATCGGTTGTTGCCGCACCAGGAGGCCGTCGTGCGGACGGTTGAGCAGCTGCGTCGCGATCATCCGCAGGCCAGCATCGTCGGCGACAACCCGTGGACCGACTATGCAACCGACGCCGCCCGGCATCCGTACTTCTGGGCGAGCAACGATTGGCGAAGGAACACCGATCCGCCCTTGTTCTATGTGTGGGACCAACACCATTCGAGCGTGAATCTGCCGCTGGCGGAGCTTCGGGAATGGCCCCACGTGGAACAGGCGGCACCGGCGTTGCCGGGGCATTTGCCAACGGATTTTGTGCGGGTCTTCCGTCGGCTGCCGGACGCGGAATGATGGGCGGATCATGCGACGCGTCTGGCACAACGAAGACAACGCCCACTTCTACGACCAGCATCCGCCGGAGGACATGACCGAAGTCGGCGTCCGGCGGCTGGTCGACACGTGGGCGAAGGAGTCCAAAGTTAAAGCGATGTTGCTGAACGTGAACGTGCAGCGGGCGTTGTTCGACAGCCGCGTCTGGACGCCGCTCGACGCCGGGTACGACCCCGACGGGCCGGATGATCAGCCGTTGCTCGCTTCGCTCGAGGCCGGCCCCGCGTCGCTGACGCCCGACGGCCGCGGGCGGTACTGGGTTCACAACATCCATCTGCTCCGCACGCGCGGCGTCGACCACCCGCGGATCTGGATCGAGCAGTCGCGGGCCTGCGGGGCCGAGGGTTGGTTGACGGTGCGGATGAATGATTGTCATCACAATGACGACGAGGACTCTTTCTGGCACTCCGAACTATGGAAAGAACGAAAGGAGCTGCGACGATTCGCCCAAGCGAGGGACGGCGACTGGTTCGAAACGGCCTTTGACTACGCGCACGACGAGGTCGTCGAGCACCACTGGAAGCTGATCGAAGAGGTCGTCACGCGGTACAAGCCGGACGGCGTGGAGCTCGACTTCGTCCGCTGGATCAGGCACTTCCGACCGGGCCACGAGACGCTGCAGGCGGCGAAGATCACGGAGCTGGTGCGACGGGTTCGCGGGCTCTGCCGGAGCGACGGGCGGAACGTGCGGCTTGGCGTGCGGCTGCCACCGGACCCGGACGCTTGCCTCGGGCTCGGCTACGAGATTGATGTGTGGGGCCGGGAGAAGTTGATGGACGCGGTCGCGTTGTCGCCTTTCCTGGAGCAGGCGCGGTACGACTGGCCGGTACGGCTTTGGCGGGCGGTGGTCGGGGATGACGTCGAGATTGTTTGCCAGCCGGAGTCGGTTACGCGGCCGTTCCCGGCATCTGCTCAGAAGATCAACGACTACCGCCAGCACGCCGGCCAGGCGTCGGCGGCGTACGCGGCGGGTGCGGACGGCATCTACCTGTTCAACGACTGCTACCGCGAGACGCCCGGCGACAAGCAAGCTGTGAAGTACCCCGGCCTCGTCCGCCGGCTCGCCGACGACTACGGCGATCCGGCCGCGCTGGCGAAGCTGCCGCGGCGGTTCGTCGTGAGCTACCCGCAGATCGTCGCCCCCGGCCGCGGGACAGCGTCGCCTTTGCCGGTACATCTGAAGAAACCACGCGGCCATTGGTCATTCGGCCGACACGGCGGGGTGATCTCGTTCTGCCTCAGCTTGGGCGATGGGCCGTTCGAAGAGCCGAAGTTGCAGCTTGTCCTCGACGGGCCGCCGGCGTCACGCGATGGCTGGCAGGTCTGGATCAACGCAGAGCTGCTGGCGGACGCGCCCCGCGAAGACAACATCGTGCAGCCCGTGCCGCCGGGGCAGGCGTTGGCGTGGGACGTGCCGGCGGCGATGTTGCACGCCGGCGACAACGTCGTCGACTTCCTGCCGCCGGACGGCGTCGGCGACGACGCGAAGATCGTCTGGGCGGAAATCGCGACGGGCAGCGCATGACGAAGCCACGCCTCAGACGGCGTGGCTTCGACGAGCACTTTCATGAATTGATCAAATGTGCTAGATCACCCACTCGAAGCCGTCGACGTTGACGCCGGTGCCGGTGGTGTTGCCGCGGGCGATGAGCAGGTCGCGGCCGCCTTCGCCGAGCAGGGTGGTGAAGCCGAAGACGGTGTTGCCGCTGGCGACGAGGACGTCGTTGCCGCTGCCGAGCTTGATGGTGCCGTACTCTGTAGCGGTGTTGCCGTGGGCGAAGACGAAGTCGCGGCCGGAGCCGGTGTTGACGTTGAGGCCTTGGAAGCGGGCGTTGACGAGGACGACGCTGTCGCGGCCGTGGCCGGTGTCGATGGTGAAGTCGTCGCTGATGTTGGTGTTGCTGAAAACGACTTTGTCGTGACCGTCGCCGGTCAGGACGCTGCCGCCATCGGGGGCGATGAGTCCGTCGATGTAGACGCGGTCGTGGCCGCCCTTGGTGTCGGCGCTGAAGAGTTCGAAGTCGAAGCGGTCGAAGGTGCTCCGTTCGAGGCCGCCGTCGCGGCTGTAGGTGGTGACGGTGACGTCGCGGCCTTGCTGCTTGACGCTGACGTAGTCCGCCGAGTCGCCGCCGGTGACGCGGAGCGTGTCGCCATCGATTTGCGTTGTGGCGGAGAGAAACTTGCGGCCTTCGAGCGTTTCGAGCTGTTGGGGGTTGGTCATGGCCGTGAAGATGCACGCGCCGCCGGCCTCTGCAAAGGGAGCGACCGTTACGGGACCTGCGGCCGTGTGACGCAGCTCAATGCGGCATCGGGAACCGGCTGGCGAGATCGCGAACTTCCTCGCGAATTGCGGCCAGTTTCCCGTCGTCCTGGCGAGCGGCAAAAGCGCGGTCGATGAAGTCGGCGACGGTCTCCATGTCGTCCTCGCCGAGGCCGCGGGTCGTCAGGG
>CAYQCT010000025.1:20597-22599 GCA_964416015.1 uncultured Tepidisphaerales bacterium | reverse complement strand
GCGGCGGTGCCGAGGCGGACGCCGCTGGTGAGGCGGGGCGACCGCGGGTCGTTCGGCACGCCGTTCATGTTCGCGATGATGCCCGCCGCTTCCAACGCATCGGCGGCATCGCGGCCGGTCAGGTCGGCGTCCTTGTCGCGCAGGTCGATCAGCACGAGGTGCGTGTCCGTCCCGCCGCCGACGAGGCGATAGCCGTGGCCCTTGAGCGAAGCCGCGAGAGCCTTGGCGTTCGTGACAACCTGCGCCGCGTATTCCTTGAACGACGGCTCGAGCGCTTCGCCGAACGCGACGGCCTTGGCGGCAACGACGTGCATGAGCGGCCCGCCCTGGCTTCCGGGGAAGATGCCGCGGTTGACGTTCTTCAGGACCTCGTCGTCGTTGCAGAGGATCAAGCCGCCGCGGGGGCCGCGGAGGGTTTTGTGCGTCGTGGTCGTGACGACGTCGCAGTGCGGGAACGGCGATGGATGCGCACCGCCGGCCACAAGCCCGGCGATGTGCGCGATGTCCGCCCACAGCACCGCCCCGACCTCGTCGGCGATCTCGCGAAACTTGCCGAAGTCGATCGTCCGCGGGTAGGCCGAGTAGCCGCACATGATAAAGCGCGGCTTGTGCTCTTTGGCCTTGGCGAGGACGTCGTCGAAGTCGATGTGCTCGTCGGCGTTCAGCTCGTAGTGAACCGGGTTGAACATCTTTGCCGAGACGTTCAGCTTCATGCCGTGGCTCAGGTGGCCGCCGCTGGCGAGGTTGATGCTGAGGAACGTGTCGCCCGGCGTGAAGAGGCCGAGCATCACGCCCAGGTTCGCATTCGCCCCGGAGTGCGGCTGGACGTTGGCGTGCTCGCAGCCGAACAGACGGCAGGCGCGGTCGATCGCCATCGACTCGATCTCGTCGTAGATGCCGCAACCGTTGTAGTAGCGTGCTGCCGGATAGCCCTCGGCGTATTTGTTCGTCAGCACGCTCCCCTGCGCCGCGCGCACCGCGGCCGAGACGTGGTTCTCGCTGGCGATCATCTCCAGCGTCTCCGCCTGCCGCTCGGCCTCGCGGTCGATGAGACGCGCGACGTCCGGATCGCTCTCGTGCAGTAGATCAAGGGCGGCATCGGCGTGTTCGTGGTGCGTCAGGCCTTCAGCGAGAGTCATGTCGTCCCATCATATCACGCGCTCCTGTTTCAGAACGGTTGACGTCGATCCGGTATCGCCTGATGCTGCCGTCCATGCGCAAGCTGCTCTTTGCTCTGCTGGTCACGCTGCTCACCGTCGTCTCGGTCGCTGCCGAACCTCCCGCAGAGCCGCTCGAGGCAGCTCGCGCGGTAGCGGCGAAACTCGAAGCGGCAACTGAAACCGCTGAGGACCCGACCGCGATGGCTTTCGCGGCCGCGACGCTGTACGGAACCATTGGCGACTTCGAGGCCTCGCTGCGAGTCAACGAGATGATTCCGAAGAACGATGCGCGTTACCCGTTCGCTCTCGCCGGCGTCGGCCGCGTTGAAGACGCGCTTGCGGGATCGACGGCCGTCACGATCAATCCGGATGATTACGACCTGACGAAGCCGACCTTCATCGAATGGTCGCTCGCCACGGCGATGCTGCTGGGCCACGACGATCGTGCGCGGTTGCTCGTCGAGCAACTCGAGTCAGCCATGCCGGAGGACGTGTCGGCACCGACCGTCGCCTATCGCATGATTCTGGGGATGGAGATCCAGGCAGATGCCGGTGAGGAGATGGATCGGTTTGATAAGACCATGGTGTTCGCGAGCGGTGCGTTTCACCTGCTCTGCCGTGGCGAGCGTGTGCTGGCACAGAACTACGCCGAGCTTGCTCTCGCCAATTCTCGCTGGCTGCAGGAAGACGTAGAGGAACAGGCTCTTGCACTGGAGCAAGTAGTCTTCTACTACGGCCTTGCCGCCGATACAGAGGGCCTTGCAGGAGTCGCGGACGTGATGGAAGCTGCCGGCGGAGTTCTCGCGGCAACGGCGAGGATCGAGAAGGCACGCCTGAAGCTG
>CAYQCT010000025.1:18876-20587 GCA_964416015.1 uncultured Tepidisphaerales bacterium | reverse complement strand
ACGACCGCGAAGCGGCAGATACGCTGCTGGCGTCGGCTGCTACAGCTATGGAGGGAGACGAGTTTCCCGCGGAAGCGTTCCTGTCGTACCTATTGGGCCGGGCGGATTCCGTGGACGAAGCCAAGGTGGCGAAAGTGCTGGAGGACGTGTCGCCGTACCACCCGGACTACCTTCTAGGCCTGGGTACCGGGCTTTACGAGTTGCACCTCCTGGCAAATCCGCTGCCGGCTCACGAGCCAACGATCGTCGAGGGCGATGAGTAGCGAGCCGCATCGCGAGGTGGCACGTTTTCAATTCTGTGGCGAGCATGGAATAGCGATGCACCTAGCGTCGTTCGAGTTGGCATGACCCGTCGGCGACCTACGCAACCCGGCTTCACGCTCGTCGAGTTGCTCGTCGTCATCGGCATCATCGCGTTGCTCATCGGCATCCTCTTGCCGGTGCTGGGCCGGGCTCGCGAGTCGGGGCGGGCGACCGTCTGCCTGAGCAACTTGCGGTCGCTGGGCCAGGCGTTCAACCTCTATCTCGAAGAGAGCGACGGCCGCGTGCCGCGCGTGAATCCGCTGCCGTTTAGTGACCCGGCGTTCAACCCGCACCCGGTCGCCTACGCGGGCCAACCGTGGAACGAGTTTCCGCCGTTGAAGGAGACGTTGCGGAACCAGATCGAAGAAGACAGCGGCGTCTGGCGGTGCCCGAGCGACACCGCCCGCGAGGTCGCCGACGCCCGCGATACGAAGATCGCCGACTACTTCAACGCCAACGGCCTGACGACGTACCACGCGGGCTACGGCTCGAGCTACGACTACAACCCGTTTGTCAACGCCTTCCGCGAGGGCGACAAGTGGCTGGACGTTCTGGCCGACGCCCGCGAGCGGGCTGAGCGACGTGGGCGTGAGCTGAACCTCTGGATCCTCCGCGACCATGCCGGCTTCCACAAGCCCGTCGGCGGCGACCGCGTCGACAACGGCCGGCAGTTTCTCTACAGCGACTTTCGCGCCTCGACCTGGGAAGATCCCCGCGGCAACAGCAACGCCCGCCGCACCGACGACACCACCCAAAGCGACGACGGCAACTAGCCTCGCCCGGAACAGCCTTTGCACCAGGAGATCAGCATGCAGGACAACCAGACGGCCGCAACCCGGGCCGAAGTCGAGAAGAAGACGACCCGCCGCGGCATGATCCTGGCGATCGTGGTCGCGCTCATCGCCGTCGTCATTGGCTACGCGATGTGGCTGACCTACGCACCCGATGACGTGAGCGAGACGGCCCGACAGCTTCGCGAGGAACGGGAAACGATGACGGATGAGCAACGACGCGCCGCCGTCGATCGATTGGCGTCGTTGCCGAAGGAAGAGGTCGAGCAGCTCGACGACGAAGCTCGGCGGACGGCCGAGCGTGTGCAGCAGGGCCAGCAGCGACGCGAGCAATTCCAGGCTGTGATCGACGGCTACTTCGAGACGCCGATCGCCGACCGCGAGACGTACCTCGACGAACAGATCGACCGGTTCGTCAAGATGCGTGAGGAGTGGCAGGCCGAACGTGAGCGGCGTCGGGCCGAGCGGGAAGCCAACGGCGGCAACCGGCCTGAAGGCGAGCGGCCGAATCGTGGCGAAGAACGCGGCGACCGCGCAGATGGCGAACGACGACGCGGCGGTGGTGGTGGGGGTGGCTGGGGCGGCGGCCGAGGCAACAGTGCGGACCAGGCGAAGAT
>CAYQCT010000025.1:253-18866 GCA_964416015.1 uncultured Tepidisphaerales bacterium | reverse complement strand
AAAAGGGCCGACGAACGCGGCATCGACCTCTTCGGCGGCCGCGGCCGGTAACGACTACAGCTCGACGCGGTCGTTGAGGATCCGCGTGCCTTCGAGCTCGCGAAGTCCGCTCCGCACGGCCGTGCCCGGCGCGACGACGCCGGCACCGGTGAAGCGATACAGCTTCGTCGTCGACTGCCCCGGGCCGAGCCGCATGACGAGGCGTTCCTGCCTGGCGCGGCCGGGGACGAGGACGAAGGCGGTGTAGTTGATGACGTCGCCGCCGTAGTTGGTGATGTCCTGCTGCACGACGAGGTCGCCGCTCTCGCGGCGGGCGACGGTCCGCAGGCCGACGTCTGCCAGGCCGACGCGGGCCGTGACGGGCACGCGCATCCGCACGACGCCCGTGCCGTCGCCGCTGTCGGATTGCCCGCCGGTGCGAAGTTCGAGTTCTGCGTAGATGCGGTGCTCGCCGGCGTCGCTGTTGTACGGAATGTGTAGTTCCAGCGGCCGATCAAGGCTTTCGCCGGGGCCGAGGCTGAACGCCGGACTGTCGAGTCGCGCCTCCCAACCCGACGGCGGCCGCAGGCGGACCGTGCCGGCGATGCTGCGCGGGAAGGTGTTGGTCAGACGCAGCCGGCGGTGGTGCGGGCGGAAGCTCGACTCGATCATCGGCTGGTCGAGGCGAACCGTCTGGCGAAGGCGTGTCAGCGGCGCATCGACGCCGACGATCAGCGTCGGCATCGTGCCGGCAAAGACCTGCGCGACGCCGTCGCGACGCCCGTCGGCCGCCTGCGTCAGGCGACGGCGGTTGCCCCAGAGGTCGACCTGCTCCGCCGCCGGGCCAAGGTTCATAAGCAGCGGCGTAGCGTTCGTCCCGCCGGTCGGCGTCGGCCGGGCCCAGAGCACGATCGTGCCCCGGCCGCCGCTCTCGTCCGGGTTGCCGAAGAGAAACGCTTCCACGCCTTGCTCGACGTCGCCGGCCGGCACTTGGCCGAGATACTGCTTGCCGGCCAGGCCCGACAGGAGCGTGCGGAGCACGACGTACCGCTCGTCCGGCTCCGGCCCGGCACCGCCGTAGCCCGGCTCGAACGGCAGCGGCAGCGTGATGCGATCGGCGCCGCCGGCAAGTGCATAGGTGATGCGGCGGGCGACGTCCGAGAGCATGCCAAGCCGGCCGTACGTGTCCGGCCGGGGCAGCTCGAGATGGACCGACGTCGGCCGACCCGAACCCCGCGCGGCATCGGCGGCGTAGAGCGGCACCGACCGCGCCGGCACGCTCGCCGGCACGAGCACTGTCATCGCCGTCGGCCCACCCGTGCCGTCTCCCGCGGGCGGCAGCACGTCCGTCCCACGCCGCGCCGGCCACGGCATCGCCAGCTCCGGCCGCGCGACCAGGCGTCGCACCTGCCCGGCGAACTGGTCGAACATCGCACGCAGCCGCGGATCCTCGGCGTCCTGTGCCCGTCCGATCTGCCAACGCGCGACCTGGTGGGCGTGGCGGCTGACGAGGTAGCCGAGCGACGCCCGCCAAAGATCGGCAACAATCTCGTCGGAAGATTTGCCCTCGAGGCCGCGATAGAGGTGCAACCAGTCCCTACCGCCGGCCGCCCGGATCAGCTCGGGCGTCGGCCCCGCGAAGACGGCGGTCAGCTCGACGCCCGCGGATTCTGCAGCGGCGGCGAGGGCGTCGATCTCACGGTGCGATTGGCCCGCGTCGTTGTTCGTCGGGCCGCCCCAGACGGCGATCTCAAGTCGACCCATGCCCAGTGGTGCCAGCGCGTCGGGTACCTGCATCCAATCCGCAGCCGGCAGGGCGGTCGCGTCCGCGGCGAACCGGCCGTCGGGCACGGGGTCGTCGCCTGCGAGAACGACGACGGCCATCGTGGCGAACGCACTTGCCGCCGACGCAGGCGCATTTCCGCCTACTTCGGCCGCACCACCGACCATGAGGTCCAGCTCGTACCAGCCCGGCGGCAGGACGCCGGCGTCGAAGTCGAAGTGCCGTCGCTCCAGGCCGTCGTCGCCGGTGGTGATTCGCATGGTGCCGTCGCCCTCCCAGACGACGTCGCCGGCAGCATCACGCACGACGCCCTCGCCCTTGAGGTCGCCGGGTGCCGGATCCGTCGCCTCGGCCCAGAACGTTACGGGCGATCCCTCGCGGAAGACGCCTGCCGACGCGCCGCGACCTGCCGAGAGTACCGGAATGCGGCTCACGACGACGTCGTCGAACCAGGCCGTGCCTCTGACATCCTGCTGAAACCGCCGCATCGGATCGCCGGCCACTTCGTCGCCGACATCGCTGCCGCCGTGTTCGGGTTGCAGCAGGCCCAGTTCGTAAACGAGCCACTTCGCGTCCGGGTTGCTCGTGCTCGTCTCGGCGGCGACGCGGGACCAACGAGTCGATCCGCCGGGCGAGGCGAAGGGCGTGGAGGCCCGCGTCGTTCCCGGCACCGGCTCGCCGTCGACGTCGACGAGGCGGACGATCACGCGGACCCGGGCGTGAGCGAGCTCCGTCGTACGAACGCGGGCCTCGACGCGGTAGTGGGCGCCCGGCACGGCCGGCAGGATGCCGTGATCCAGTCGGTAGAGGCTCGAGCCGCCGTCGAGGCTCAGGCGGAACGAGTGCGACCCGCTTCGTGCGGCATCGGTGGCCAGACGTCCGCGGACCCAGTGCGGCATGCCCGGTGCGACGACGCGTGCGAAGTGCATCGGCGTCTCCTCGTAGTTGCCGTCGTCGCGTTCCTCGAAGTCGAACGTCCGCAACACCCGCGGCTCGGCCGCGTCGGCGGGCAGGCAGAAGACGAACGCCAGGAGCAAGGCGACCCAGAGGCGCATGCCGAAGTTATCGGGCGTGGCGGGGCTGGTTCGCCACCAGCCAAGCCGGCCGCGGTCGGCTTCGCTAATCTGCCGACGTCGTGGCGCGTATGCGAGACATCCCGCACATCGCGCGCACGGTTGGCCCGTGGACGTTTCTCAAACGTATCTACAACCAGAGTTTTTTCGAAGACAACCTGCTCGTCTGGGCGTCAGCGTTAGCGTTCTCGTGGCTGCTGGCATTGTTCCCGTTCCTCATTTTCTGCCTGTCCCTGGTGCCGTTCCTGCCGGACGGGATCAAGCCGAGCGAGCAAACGATCCTCGAATCGATCGAAGAGGTTCTCGTCACCGGCGAGTCGATCTCGGAGGCGACCGAAGAGGTCCGCGAGGAGATTGCGAGTCCACAGGTCGAGCAGGACGACCCGGACCAGCAGCTTCCGATGGACGGCCCGACGACGGTGCCGGCGGTCGAGCCGGGGACGGATCCGGACGAAGTCCCGGCCGAGGACGTCGCCGAAGCCGAAGAAGGGCGGCGGCCGGCGATCATCAGCCAGACCGTGACGTCGCTCGTGACGCGTCTGATCTACGAAAAGCCGTACACCTGGTCGCTGATCGCCTGGATCGCCGTCGCCCTATTCACAGCCAGTGGCGGCGTGGCGATGACGATCGCCGGCCTCGACGAGTGCTACGACGTGGCACCCGACAAGATTCGGCCGCTCTGGAAGAGTCGGCCGATGGCGATGCTGCTGACGATCGTCCTGGCGATCCTGATCCTGCTCGCCGTCATCATCCTGCCGATCGGCGGACGCGTCATCTCGGCCATTGCCGAGGGCTCGTTCTTCGGCATCGAGGCGGCCTGGGTCACGATCTTCGGCCGGCCGCTGCGGTGGACGGTCGGGCTGCTGCTGCTGCTGGCGAGCGTGAGCCTGATGTACCGCTTCGGCCCGAGCGTGCGGACGCGGCTGCACCTGTTCAGCCCGGGCAGCGTCTTCACCGTCGGCATGTGGATCCTGACGGCCGTCGGCTTCCAGTTCTACGTAACCAGCTTCGGCGCCGCCGACACGTACGCCCGCACCTACGGCGCGGTCGGCGGCGTGGCGATCCTGATGCTGCTGTTCTACCTTGACGCGTTGTTCCTGCTGATCGGCGCCGAGATCAACGCCGAGATCGACTTTATCCGCCTCGGCATCAAGAGCGGCCCGCTGCCCGAAGAGCAGGAGACGGCCCCGATTCCGCCGTACCAGTTGGACGAAGAAGACCGCGAACTCAAGGCCGAGCTGGAGGAGCACCGCAGCATCGACCTGCCGCCGGCGAAGTCGAGAACGGTCGACGAGTCGGTCGAGCGGTAGCGCGTCAGGGCCGGACGAACTCGACCGGCACACTCGCCTGGGCGACGCGGGCGGCGATGGTGTCGCGGACGGTGATCTTGAGCGTGTGCCGACCGACGCCCGTGTGCGACGGCAATGTCAGCAGGCCCGAGACGAAGAAGTCGCGACGCTGCCGACGGCTGACGTCCTCGGCGTCCTGCGGCGGCAGGCTCATCACGGGCCGGCCGTCGGGGTCGTAGAGGATCGCCGACAGGCTCAGCTTCGTCCGCCAGCGGCCGGCCTGGGTCTCCTCACTCGCGAAGCCGTCGGCCTCGACGTAGAGCACGACACGGTGCGGCCGACCGACGGCGTAGCTCTCCGGCGCCAGGTCGTAGTCGCCGAACATCCGCACTTCCTGGCACAACGCCACCGTCGGCAGCGTCAGCCCGGCCTGCCGACGCAGCGCCGCGGCGGCTTCGACGATCGGTGCCGCACGGCCGTCGGCACCTTTGCCCTCGACCAATGCCTGGCGAAACTTCTCCAATCCTTCGGCCACTTCGTCGACCGCCCGGGCCTCGCTCGGCTGCAAGGCGTGCTCCCAATCGGGACCGACCTCCTCGCCAGCGATCTGCGTGAGTAGCCGACGATCGAGCGCGGCCGACGGCGAGGCCGGGTCGCTCGTCAGACGCGTCATCCAATCCGGCTCGGCGTCGGGCGTCCGAGCGAGAGGAGTCGGTTCGGGCGAGGAATCAACGACCTCGACCGGCGTCGGGTCGGCTACCGGCTCTCGCAGCGGGGCGACGTTCGACTCGACGACCCTCACCGCCGCCTGATCCGCCGCCGGCAACAGGTCTTCGATCACCACGTCCGGCTGCGGCGGAACGTTCGTGGCCAGCACGGCCGACGGCTCGTCGACCGGCTGCGGTTCGGCCGAGAGGGACGCGTTGAGCTCCTCGATTGTCCGCAGCAACGCCGCCGTCCGCGGGTCGACCGGCTCCTCTTCGCCGGTCACGGGTGCCGAAGCCACCGGCGCAGGAGCGGCCGCCGACCGCGCGGGCGTAGCCGGATCTCCCGCGGCACAACCGAGGGGCAGGATCGCGAGCAGAAGGAGCGTCGGGCGTGCGAACATCAGTGCTCCCTCCGTGGAGCCGGTTCAAGTGGATCAGTTGAAGAATCAGCAGCGTATCAGACAGCGCGCGCGCGTCAACGGAATGTCTCGTTGTCACGCTCCGGACATCATCGTCCGCCGCCGCCACGCCGCCGGCCGCGGGTCGATGCCGGCAGCGATCATCACGAGGCCGAGCAAGAAGCCGCCGGCGAAGAACAAGGTCGGAACGAGGTGCCAAAGCGGCGACCGAGTAGAGTTGGTGTTCTCGCTGCTCTCGTCGCCTCTCCAGGCACCGTCGCCTTCCGAAACGGTCGAGCCCCAGCTTCCCGAGCTGCTGCTGCCCCACCAGCCGCCGCGACCGGCTTCGTTTTGCAGTTCGTTCTCGTGCCGATCCTGTGAGGCGGCAAGCTCCGTCGCGAGTTCCCGAACCGCGTCGGCTGGAACGACGGCATCGGTGGCGTCACAAGCCTGCTGCAAAGCCGCTGCGAGCGAGTCGATGGTTCCCGCCTCAGCCTCGACGGCCGTTGTGCCGGCCGTCGTACCTGCGATGTCGTTCGTGCCGGTGGAGAACCGGATCTTGTTCCGCTCCGATTCGGCAGCGGTCGGGCCACGCGTCGCGACGCGAATATCCGACGACGCCGCCGGATCAAACTCGCCGCCGAGCGGCCAGTCGGTGCCTTCGAAGGTCAGGTCCGTCGTCACGCCAACCAAGCGATCGCCGAACACCCGTGCGTGTTGAAGCGTCACTGTCCGCGTCACCTGCGTCGGCACCACGGTCGACAGCACCGCCGACAGGATCGCCGCGATCGGCACGTAGACGAGGGCGAACGCGATGCAGCGGGCGAACACATTCCTGCCCCTCGGCTTCGTCCGCAGCACGCCGACGGAGCGGAGATTGCCGCCGCACTCGGGGCAGCGGCGTGTCGTGATGCCGCGGAGGTCGTAGCCGCACCGCCCGCAATACGCCGGCAAGTCGCCCGCCATCTGCAACGGCGGCATGTCGTCGAGGTTCACTTCGCCCACGACGCCAAGCTACCCGCCGCCGCCGCTGCGGTCGAGTAAAGTTCACCCGTCCGGATCGTCCAGCAGCTCTTTCAGACGACCCGCCAGCTCCGGCGGCAGGCGGACGAGCCAGCTCTCGTCGAGCAGGCCCAGGTCGATCATGTCCCGCAGGTGCGTGCGGTCCTCGTCACGAAACGCCGTCAGCTTGATCTGCACGAGCGCCCGCAGCGAGAGCACGCGGAACTGATCGAATTCTTCGCCATCTTCGACGCTCGGATTCGCCGACAGCTCGTGCTCGCGGACCTTTTCGCCGGCGAAGACCACGTGCACGCCTTCCCGCGCCTTGCCGCCGGGGCCGTCGAGGAAGACGTCGAGACCGGCCGCGCGGCGGTAGACGAAGCCCGCCTTCTCCATCGCAACGCGCGCCGCGTCCAGGTCCTCGCGGCGGAGCAGGATGTCCACGTCCCGCGTGTTCCGCACCGCCGCCGTGTCGACCCGCGCCACGTGCGCAGCCACTGCGTTGCCGCCGGCGACCGCGTACTCGATCCCCGCGGCAGCCAGCGTCGAGGTAGCTCGCAGCAATCGTTCGCGTACCTCTACCACAGCTCGGATCATGCGGTCGAGCGTCGACATGCGGCCTCGTCTCTACTCTACCCGATCACGCGAACTCCGTTGAGGCCGTCTCGAGCAGCTCGCGCGCCTGGGCCCGCGTCGTCTTCGTGATGGTCTTGCCGCCGATCATGCCGGCGAGCTCTTCGAGGCGGTCGTCGCCCTCCATCAGCCGGACCGTCGTCCGTGTCTCATCGGCCTGGTGCTTCTCGACGACGAGGTGTCGGTCGGCGTAGCTGGCGATTTGCGGCAGGTGCGTGATGCACAGGACCTGGTGCTGATCGGCGAGGCGACGTAGCTTGTTGCCGACGACGCTCGCCAACCGGCCGCCGACGTTGGCGTCGATCTCGTCGAAGACCAGCACGCTGACCTTATCTTCTTTCGCCAGAATCTGCTTGATCGCGAGCATGATCCTTGACAGCTCGCCGCCGCTGGCGATGCGGCGGAGCGGCTGTGGGTCGAGGCCGGGGTTGAGCTGCGCGACGAACTCCACCACGTCGCCGCCGGTCGGACCGGGCTCGTCGGTCGGCGTCACGTCGACGCGGAACGACGCCTTCTCCATGCCCAGCTCGTGCAGCTGCGCGTCGATCACCGGTCCGAGCTTCTTTGCGGCGGACTTGCGTTTCGTGCCGAGCTTCTTCGCCTGGTCCTGTAGTTTCTTTTCGAGTGGTGCGATTTGCGTTTCGAGATCGCCGAAGTCTTCGCCTTCGCCGCGTAGTTGCTTGACCTGTTGTTTCAGATTCGCGAGCGTCGCGAGTGCCTGTTCCATCGTGCCGCCATACTTGTGCAGGACGCGGTGGATGGCAGTCAGTCGCTCGTTGACTTCCGCCAGCTCCGCCGGGTCGAGGTCGAGCTTGTCCATGTAGCGTGACAGGTCGCGGGCGGCTTCTTCGAGCTGGATCGTCGCGTTCCGCACGTTCTCTGCCACCGGCAGGACGGCGGCGTCGAGGGTGCCGAGGTCGTCGAGGGTCTTGCCGATGCTCTTGAGGCGGTCGACGATCGCGCCCTCGCCGTCGTACAGCTCCTCGCTCGCCGCGGCCGAATCGGTCTTGAGCTCTTCGAGGTTCTCCAACACGCCGGCGCGGCTTTGCAGCGACTCAAACTCCGCCGGGTCCAACGCCGCCGCGTCAAGCTCGGCCAGCTGGAACTCGTACAGCGCCAGCGTCTGCTCGCGCACCTGCTTCCCCCGTTCCAGCTCCGCCAGTCGGCGCCGCGCGTCCTGCAGTTTCTCATGTGTCTGCCGGACTTTCTCGCGATCCGGCAGCGTGCCGGCGAAGCCGTCGAGGACGTCGAGCTGGTTCGTCGGCTTCAGCAGGTACGCCGAGTCGTGCTGGCCGTGGACGTCGACGAGCAGCTCGCCGACGCCGCGAAGTTGTTGCAGCGTGACCGTGCTGCCGTTGACCGCCACGCGCGTCCGGCCCGTCTTGAACAGCCGCCTCGTCAGGATCAGGCCATCGTCTTCGGCCTCGTCGAGCGGCAGATCGAGCACGTCCCGCACCTTCGCCAGCATCTCCGCCGACAGGTCGAAGACGCCGGTGACGCGACCTTCGCTCGCCCCTTTCCGCAGCAGATCCGCCGCCCCCTTCAGGCCGAGCAGGACGTTGACAGCTCCGATCACGAAGCTCTTTCCCGCGCCCGTCGCGCCCGTGAAACAGTTCAATCCGCCGACGAAGTCGACACGCGCTTCGGCAATCACCGCGAGGTTGACGATGTGCAGTTCGCGCAGCAAGGGATGGGAAGTAGGAAGTATAAATGATAGATGCGGAAGTATCGTACGACG
Organism: uncultured Tepidisphaerales bacterium; assembly: GCA_964416015.1. Classification (GTDB taxonomy): domain Bacteria; phylum Planctomycetota; class Phycisphaerae; order Tepidisphaerales; family Tepidisphaeraceae; genus JBCDKH01. The sequence continues at coordinate 10,264 of CAYQCT010000025.1, read as the reverse complement.
GAGGTGACGTCGGATCTGGCTCCGGCCGCATTCCGCCTTCCTACTTCACACTTCATCCGACCCCCGCCCCCGCATTAATCTTCCCGTGCGGCCCCACGACTTCGACCGTTTCGTGACTCTCATCACTCGCGGCCAGCAGCATGCCTTGACTCATTTCGCCGCGCATCTTCCGCGGGGCAAGGTTTGCGACGATGACGATCTGCTTGCCGACGAGGTCGTCAGGCTCGTAGATGCCGCGGAGGCCGGCGCAGATCTGGCGGCCGTCGGGCGTGCCGTCGTCCAGCTGCAGCTTCAGCAGGCGGTCGGCGTTCGGGTGCGGCTCGCAGCTCTTGACCGTCGCGACCCGCAGGTCGATCTTCAGGAAGTCATCGATCGTGATCTCGGGCTTGCCGGCAGGGTGTGGCGCAGTCTCGGGCGTCGGCGTATCGCTCATGCCGCACGGTAGTTCCGAAACGACGGGCGGCTGACGTCTAATATGCTCGCCGGTGTACCGCCTGACGCGTGAGGTTCGTTTCGCCGTCGACCTGACGGCCGAGGAAGGTCGGCCCGTCGCCGGCAGCAATGGCTACGCGGGCAAGCCGCCCGTCTCGGGGATCGGGCAGGTCTATCACGCGATACAGGTCACCGTCACCGGCGAGCCGGACCCGGGCGATGGCTATCTCGTCAACATCAAGGACGTCGACACTGCCGTCCGCGAGCGGGCGGTGCCATTGGTGAAGGAAGCGGTCCGGCAGGTCGTCCGCGCCGGCTGCGACGACACCGGCCGCGGCCACCTCGGCGGCGGCGGCCTGATCCGCGACGCCGCCGATGCGTTGGCCGATTCGTTCCCGCCGCACGAGGTGGTAGATGTATCCCTCTCGCTCTCGCCGCTGACCCGCCTGCACGCCACGCCCCACGATCGCATGGTCCGCCTCAAGCACACCTTCGAGTTCGCCGCTAGCCACCGGCTGCACAACCCAGCCCACGACGACGCCACCAACCGGAAGGTCTTCGGTAAGTGCAACAACTCGCACGGCCACGGCCACAACTATCAGGTCGAGGTCTGTGTCGCCGGCGAGCCGGACGCGGACGGGTTCGTCGTGAACTTCTACGATCTGGAGCGTGTAGTCGACGAGCACGTCATTACGCCGCTCGATCACAAGCATCTGAACGTTGAGGTTCCCGAATTTATGGATGCAACGCCCGGCCGGCTGAATCCGAGCGTGGAGCACATCGCCAAGGTCTGTCACGATCGCCTGGTCGGGCCGGTCGCGGACCTGGCGGCGGGGCGGGGGCGGCTCGAGGCGGTGACGGTGTGGGAGACGCCCAAGACGTGGTGCGAGTACCGGGCGGACTAATCGGGAGCGGGTGGGTTCAGATGATCGAAATGGTCCTTGACGTGGGCGGGCTCGTGTGCGACGATGTGCGGGTTCGCCCGCGACTGGATTGCCCATGCTTCGAAGCCTGCTCATCGTCACCTGTGTTGCCCTGCCCGCCGCCGTGGCTTCGGCGGCGGAGTTGACGTTCGAGGAAGACGCCGGGCCGCTGTCGATGAAGCTGAACGACTTCGGCACCGAAAGCAGCGGCACCGGCTCCTACGGCACGGAACCGGGCTTTGCGGTGAAGGACGGGCGGCTCGCTTTTTACAACAATTCCGACTTCGGCGACGTCGGGGCGGCCTGGATGGTGCCCGAAGGTGCCGGGCCGGCCAAGGCGTTCGAGGTATCGGCCGACGTGGAGGTACGGACGTTCCGCTACACACAGGGCAAGGTCGGCGTCTTCGCCTACGCCCAGGGCCCGCTCGACTACAGCGAGGACTTTGTCGGCCTCTACGCCTTCGTCCATGAAGTTGACGCGACGGGCAACCGCTACCAATTCGTCCTCGTGCGGGCGGCCGACAAGGAGCGGGTGGAGCTTGCCAAGAGCGAGGAATTCGACCTGACCGACGGCTCGCCGGACTTCCGCATCGAGCTGACCGGCGAGATGGAATCGGATGGCCTGATCGTGGTCAAGGCGCGGCTCGTACAGGGCGATGAAGACACGGTGGAACCCCTGACGGCCGACGTCCCGCCGGCGGATCGGCCCAACGGCAATCAGTTCGGGCTGCGTGTCAACCCGGCGTTCAACACGATCGAGGTCGGCTTCGACAACGTCACGATCGAAGTCGAGTAGCACGGAACATCACGCCGCCGCGACATTCCGCGGTGGCCGAGACACTTTCGCCTGAGGAGGCCCCGGATGGACAACACGAACCTTCGCCGCGCATGCCGCGGTTTCACGCTGGTCGAGCTGCTGGTGGTGATCGGCATCATCGCGCTGCTGATCAGCATCCTTTTGCCGACGCTTTCGCGTGCGCGGCAGGCCGGAAACTCCGTTGCCTGCCAGAGCAACCTGCGTCAGGTCGGGCTCGGCCTCGTCATCTACGCCGACGCCAACGACCAGTCGCTGCCGACGGCCGACCGGCTCAACAGCGCGGGCACCGGCACGTGGCACCCGTTCTGGTTCGACCACGTTGCCGCGGCCATCGGTGTCAAAGAAGACGGCGACGCCTTCAGCAACCACGACCGCTCGACCTACGCCGACGCCTTCACCTGCCCGTCGGCAACCATTGAAGGCGGCTGGATCCACTACTCGGTGCACCCGCGGCTGATCCCGTCGCAGTTTCCGCCCGGCGGCAGCGGGTATCCCGAAGCGTCGCACGCGCCGCGTCGCCTCGTCGGTCCGGCCGGCTCGCAGAAGCTGACGATGCAGCCGTACAAGCTGTCGCAGATTCCGCGGTCGACGGAGATGCTGCTGGCCTCGGACGCTTCGCAACTTATTCCGAGCGCAAGTACGCCGTGGGCGAGCAATCAGTGGGGCAATGCCGCCAACACGATGACGCGGCTGAACACGTCCAGCATCTTCTGGAACCAGTTCACCGCCATCGGCCCCGGCTTCAGCTTGCCGAGCGGCTTCAGCATCGACGGCGTCACGCCGACGCCGACGACGCCGATCAAGTTTCAATCGGGTCAGCTGAATCGGGACTCCACAAGCTGGAACTCGTCCGGCACACGCTTCCGCCACTTCAACGAGCAGAACATCAACGTCGTCTTCGCCGACGGTCACGTCGAGAGCATGCGTCTGAACGAGGAGTCGCGGTTCTGGACCGGCGAACCCGACGGCGGCGAGCTGCAGCAGCGGCATGTCATGATCTACGACGACTAGGTGTCGTTCGGAATACGTAGCAGCGGCGGCTCGCCGCTGCCTCTGGTTGCGAGGTCATCCGTGCGAACCGACGGCAGCGGCGAGCCGCCGCTGCTACGTCCCGTGCCTTTGCGGGCTACCTGGTTCCGGTTCTGCATCAGCTCTCGTCTCAACGACACGTTCGCCCTGCGCCAGTTGAGCCTTCCTTTCAAGCGTCTGCGTCGCCCAATCATCTAACGATCCCATGGTTAATTTCCGCACCACGCTCCGCCGCACTCCTGCCGTCGCCGTACTCGCCGCGGCATGCCTCTCAGCCGCGGACGCTTTCGCCGAGGCCGTGCCCGGGCCGTGGCAGCCGGTGCCGTGGGTGTCGGCCGAGCATCGAGAAGCCGGCGTTCGCATCGGCGGCGAAGGGGCGCAATGGCCCGGCGACATCGCCATCGACGAGACCGACGGCAGCCTCATGGTCTTTGCCACCGACGTCGGCGGCCTCTGGCGGAGCACCGACCAGGGCCAGACGTGGGAGCCGGCCAACGTCGGCTTCACGCCACGCGGCGCACGGGACGTCGAGATCGACCCGCACAACCCAACCCGCGTCGTCGCGATCGGCTCCAACTCGCTCGCCCGCGACATCCACGGCGTCTGGCTCAGCGAAGATGCCGCTGCGTCCTGGGAAAACGTCCACCCGGTCGCAATGGGCGGCATGCGCGACCGTCGACACTCCGTCGTCTTCGACCCGGCCACCTTCGACGAACAAGCGAATCTGACGCGACGCGTCTACTGGTCGCGGACCAATGAGGAACTCGTGCAATTCGGCGAGATGCCGGACCAGAAGCCGGGCCTCTACCGCAGCGACGACGGCGGCCGAACGTGGGAGCGGCTCGGCGAAGATTCCGACGTCGCAGGACATAGCCAACTCGCGGTCCACCCAACCAGCGGCCGGTTGTACGCGGGTAACGAAACCGGGTTCTTCCTCAGCGACGACGGCGGCGAGAGCTTCCGCAAGATCGGCGGCGAACACGTCACGGCGGTTGAGACCACAAGGCACGAGCCCGATCGCGTCTGGGCGACGACCGCGACCAAGCTCTATCGCTCGGACGACGCCGGCGAGACCTGGATCGAGATGGAGACGACCGGCCTCGACGAGCCGTTGGCGGGTTCGAGTTCGAAGCGTGAGGACGTGAGGTTCCAGGGCCTGCAGGCGAGTCCGGCCGATCCGGACCGACTGGCGATGCGGTCGCTCGCCGACGATTGGCGGTGGCACAAGCACGTAAGCCACGATGGCGGCACGACCTGGGAGATCGCCACGACCAGTCGCGACTTGGCGTTTTTGCCGCAGAACGCGCGGCAATACACCTTTGCCTGGCACCCGACGGACCCGGAAAAGGTCTGGAGCTACGGCGGCGACTGGATCACCGCCAGCACCGACGGCGGCCGCAGCTACGAGTGGGCCAGCGAGGGCCAAAACGCCGTCCTCGTCGGCGGCAAGCTCGCGTTCAACCCGCACTATCCCGGCCTCGTCTTCGCCGGCAGCCAGGACTACAACGGCGCGGTCAGCCACGACAGCGGGCACACCTGGACCTACACGAACGCCTCCGGCAAAGGCTGGGGCGGCTTCACGTACGGCGGCCTCGCGATCAGCCCCGACGTCCTCGTCGTCGGCCTCGCCCCGAGCTGGACCGGCGACCGTCAGCTCCGCATCAGCCGCGACGGCGGCGAGTCCTGGCGCGATGTCAAGGGCATCACCTGGGCCAAGAACCGCGGCAAGGAGAACTACGGCGCGAGCATGGGCTTCGTCGATCCCGGCGATCCGGACGTCGCCTTCATCGCCCGCTACCGCACCGACGACGGCGGCGAGACGTTCGAGGCGATGGACGAGATCACCGGCGTCTACACCGCCGATGCCGAGGGCCGGCTGTACGGCCTCGACCACCGCGAGCGCGACGTCGCCCGCCTGCTCCGCAGCGACGATCACGGCGAGACCTGGACGTTCCTGGTTGATCTGCCGGGCCCCGTGCTCGACGTCGCCGTGACGCCGGACGCATCGACGGTTTACTTCGCCGACCTCAAGACGCTCTCGGCCGTCGACCTGACGAGCCAGACGCCCGAGATTCGCGTCGTTGAGACGCCCGCTTCCGTGACCGGCAAGCGTCGCGTCAGCAGCGTCGCCGTTGATCCGAAGGACCCGCAGACGCTCTACGTCGCCCAGCACCTCAACATCGAGTCGGCCGATCCGAGCGTGATGGTCTCGCGAGACGCCGGCGAGACGTGGACGTCGCTCAACCGAATCGAGCCGCTCGACGGCACGGTCCGCGACGGCGGCCGTGAGGCGATGCATGTCGCCATGGACCCGGCCACGGGCCACGTCTGGGTGCCGACGAGCTGCTACGGCATTTGGAAGTACGTGCCGGATCGCGAGACGCGCGACCGCGTGAAATAGCCGTTACTTTGCCGGCATGCGGTTGATCACCTTCAACATCCGTCACAACAACCCGACCGACGGCGAGCACGTCTGGCCGAATCGCCGGCCGATGGTGCGGGAGCTGTTGCAGTTCTACCGGCCCGACGTGCTTGGCGTGCAGGAAGCGTTGGCGAGCCAGGTGAAGGAACTCGCGGAAGATCTCAGCATATACGATGTCGAAGCCACCGGCCGCGACGACGGCAGGAGCGGCGGCGAGCACTGCCCGATCTACTGGCGACGCGACGCGTACGCGCGGCTCGACGGCGGCACGTTCTGGCTCAGCGAGACCCCGGACCTGCCCGGCAGCAAAGGCTGGGGCGCGGGCATCACGCGGATCTGCACGTGGACGCGCCTGAAGCCGACGGCCGGCCGCGAGGTGCTCGTGATGAACCTCCACCTCGACCACCGCAACGCCGACGCGCGTCGCGAAGCCGGCGAACTGGTCGGGAAGCGGGCCAAGACGCTGACCGAGGCAGCGCCTGCCGACGTCGTCATCTGCGGCGACTTCAACGCTCCGCCGGAGAGTCCGCCGCTGCAACGCCTCGCCGCCCGCGGCTTTCGACGGGACCGTGACATCGCAGAGCACGTCCTCGGCCCCGCCTCGACCTTCGGCACATTCGTCGTCCGGCCCGACTGGAACTCGCCGATCATCGACCACGTCTTGGTCGACGACGCGTGGAGCGTCGACCGCGTCGCGACGCTCGCCCACCACTGGAATGGCCGCCACGCCAGCGACCACCACGCGGTCCTGGCCGACCTGTCTCGTGACTGATCGGCAGGTTGTGACGGACATGCTTATGCCGCAGGATGTTCGGAATGCGAGAAGCCTTCGACGCCGAGCTACGTGGGCTTCTCGAGCGGATTATGGAGATGGGCGGCCTGGCAGAGGCGATGCTGAGCGACGCCGTCGCCGGGCTGATGCTGAGCGACGAGGAGCGGCTTGCGTCGCTGGACGCGCGCGAGGATCGCGTCAACGCGTTGCAGATCGAGATCGATGAGCAGGCCGTCGCGATGACCGTCCGGCAGCAGCCTGTGGCGCGGGATGTTCGCATGATCTTCGTCGCCAGCCGCTGCGCCGCCGACGTCGAGCGGGCCGCGGATCAGGCGATCAACATCGCCGGCAGCGTGCGTCACTACCTCGCCGAAGCCGCACAGGCCGAGCCGCCGACCGAGCTGCAGGCGATGGCCGACGAATCGCGACGCTCCTTCACCGACGCCCTGACGGCCATGGTCACCCGAGACACGGATCTCGCCCAGCGCGTACTCCTTCGCGAGCCAATCATCAACAGCCTCCGCGACGAAGTTTTTAAAGAACTTCTTTACGTCATGATCACAAGGCCAGCCGCCGCGAGTAGCTCGTTATCGCTTCTGTTGATCAGTCGCAATCTGGAACGCGTCGGCGATCTGGCCACCAACATCTGCGAAGAGCTCGTCTACCTCATCGACGGTCGCGACATCCGCCACGGCAACGACCGGCCATGATCGTGCTATGCTGCCGGCATGGCAACCAAAACGGGTGGCGGACCCAACAAACTGCTCATCATCGGTGGCATCGCGGCACTCGCGGTCGTGGCATTCGTCGCGATCGGCCTCGTCTTCATGTCCGGGAACCGCGCCGCATCGCAGAAGCTCCTGTGCGGTGTACAGTTGAAGCAGCTCGGCCTGGCGATGATGATGTCAGGCGATAGCGAGCCCGACGATCTCACGGGTTTCGTCGATACTGAGAACATCGATCGTACGTTGCTCGTGTGCCCCTCGGATGACGACGTCACAGCGACTCCCGGCCCCCTTGTACTTGGCGAGAATCTGAGCTACGAGTTCCTGGGCTCTGCCGCCGCCGCTGGCCCCGGCGCCGTCATTGCGCGTTGCCGGCCGGAGAACCACGACGACGGCACGAACCACCTCTACCGCGACGGCAGCGTCCGCTTCGAGTGATCAACCCGTCGCCATCGCCACGCAGTGGCCGGTCGACTGCTTGAGCTTCTTGTAGTTGCCGAACTCCGCCCGCAGGTGGCGTTCGACGAAGCGGCGTAGCCCGACCACAGTCACGACGGCGACGCGGCCGCCCGGCTTGAGGTGCCGCCGAGCGTCGTGCAACATGACACGCAGCAACTCGCCGCCGGTCTTGGCGGGAAGGTTGCTGACGATCAGGTCGAACCGCTCGCCTGCCGGCGTGCCGTCGAAGCCGTTGCCGAGGCGGGCCGTCGCGTGCGGCAGGGCGTTGGTCGCGGCGTTGTGATTCGCGTAGTGCACCGCGAGAAAGTCGCGATCGACCATCGTCACGCGACCAACCGGACAAGCCGCGGCGTACGCGAGGCCGATCGGGCCGTAGCCGCAGCCGAGGTCGAAAGTGGTCGCGTCTTCCGCCGGCGGGTCGACGTGCTCGAGCAACAACTGCGTCCCTGCATCGATCGCCTTCGGGCTGAACAGGCCGTGCGCGGTTGCAAACGTCAGCCTCCGGCCGAGCAGGTCCGCCTCGACGCGCAGGTCTTGCCGGAGCCGATCGATCTCCTCCGGCGTCGCGGGCTCCGTGATCGTCACTGCCGCGTCGCCTCCCACCGGCCCGCGCGGCGATCCGGTCCGGCGGCGGTGCCGACAAGCGTGCCGTCCTCACGCAGCGTTGCATCCCAGCGAATCGGCCCATCCACCGTCACGTCGCCGCCAGCCTGCGAAAAGGTCAGGCTCGTTGTCTCGAACTGAACCCGCGGCGACTTGTCGGCTGGCACGAACAGACGCCCACCGGTCGTCGGCACGCCGCCGACGTTGCCTTCGAACGAATCGGTTGTTGTCGTCCAAACCGCCTCGACCGTCGGCCCTGCCAGGTCCGCCGCCTCGCGACCCTCCGGCAGCAGCGCGATCCGCCACCTGCCCTGCAAATACGCCGCCACCGCCGGCCGCTCGGCACCGACGCCGGGCACGGCAACACGCGGCTGCGCGTCTTGCCTCGCCCCGGCTGGCCGCTGCGTCTCCGCTCGCCCAGTCGCGTCAGACTCTGTCGAAGAAGAGCAGCCAATCAGCAGTGTCAGACTCAGGGCAGCACAGGCGGCGTAGCGGAACATGCGGCGAAGGTAGCCGAGCTTCGGGAAAAGTGCTACGTAGGTTGAGGAACTTGCTCGCTTCGCTTGCATCTGCCGACGGCGCGGGTAAAACCTGAGGCAGATGCGGACCACCTACGGCACCTGGCGCTGGTTTGTCGGCTTTGGCCGACCCGGGGCCGCGTCGTAAGGAGCATCTGCCACGTTCCAGACGATTGCCCGCCCTGGGGACCTTCGCGGTCGCCGGGGCGTTGTCGTCTACCGACCACCACCCGCCCAAACCCGTCGCCAAGGAGTCCCGATGATCGTCGTCCTCAAACCCCGCGCCACCAGCGAGCAGGTGGCCGCCGCCGTCAAGCTCGTCAACGACATGGGACTCCAAGAACACGTCATCGCCGGTACCGAACGCACCGTCATCGCCTGCGTCGGTGACGAGCGACACAAAGATCCCGGCCGCCTCGCCGCGCTCGAATTCGTCGACGACGTCAAGCCCGTGCTCGCGCCGTACAAGATGGCCAGCCGCGAGACTCGCGACGACGACGCCGGCACGACGCTCGTCCCGCTCGGCGGCACCCTCGGCGGCGAAGTCGGCGGCACGAAGATCCCCGTCATCGCCGGCCCGTGCAGCGTCGAGACCCGTGAGCAGACGCTCGAATCCGCCCGCCTCGTCAAGGCCGGCGGCGGCGTCGCCCTCCGCGGCGGCGCGTTCAAGCCGCGCACGAACCCCTACAGCTTCCAGGGCCACGGCGAGAAGGGCCTCGAGATCCTCGCAGAAGCCCGCGACGAGACCGGCCTCGGCATTGTCACAGAAGTGATGAGCATCGATCAGGTCGACCTCGTTTGTGAATATGCCGACGTGATGCAGATCGGTGCTCGCAACTGTCAGAACTTCAATCTGCTTGCGGCCGTCGGTGAACGTCGCAAGCCCGTGTTGCTCAAACGGGGAATGAGCCAGACTCTCGAGGAGTTCCTGCTGGCCGCCGAATACATCTTGGCCCGCGGCAACGCGGAGGTCATTCTTTGTGAGCGCGGCATCCGGACCTTCGAGGATTATGTTCGCAACACGCTGCCGCTGGCGATCGTGCCGGAGCTCAAGCGGCTCAGCCATCTGCCGGTCATGGTCGATCCGAGTCACGGCACGGGCAAGGCTCATCTCGTTCCCGCCATGGCCAAAGCCGCCGTCGCGGCGGGCGCGGACGGCATCATCGTCGAGATGCACCCGCACCCGAGCGAAGCCATGACCGACGGCGGCCAAAGCCTTGACGGCCAGGCCTTCGCCGACATGGTGACGGCGTGCGGCCGCATCGCGACGGCGGTCGACCGAACGCTATAGGCTGCGGCAATGCAGTCGCC
>CAYQCT010000025.1:0-243 GCA_964416015.1 uncultured Tepidisphaerales bacterium | reverse complement strand
CCAGGATCCCACCGACCGAGAACGGCTAGCCGACGCCGGCACGGGATGTCGGCGAAAGTATCGACACGCTGCAGGAGCTCTACGGAAGCTTCATCGACGCATTGCCGAGCATCGGCCTCGGGTTGGTCGTCATCGCGGTCTTTGTCGCGCTCGGCTGGATCATCCGTTGGGCCGTCAGGCGACTCAACGAGATTCGCGGCAAGCCGTACGCGCTGGCCCTCGCCCTTGGCCGCCTCGCGAGCG
>CAYQCT010000024.1:19557-29099 GCA_964416015.1 uncultured Tepidisphaerales bacterium | reverse complement strand
GCTGCCGTTCGGCATCGAGCACTTCGAACACCGCGCGCCGGCCGTCCCGCTCGACGGACTGCCGCGGGTGGACGTGGTTCTTCTGAGCCACGCCCACTTCGACCACCTCTGCCGACCGACGCTCGCCCGACTCGCGCGACGGCAGCCGGACACGGCCGTCGTGACGGCGGCGCGGACCCGTGACCTCGTCGACGACCTCGGCTTCTGCAGCGTATCTGAGGCGACGCACCACGAACCGATCGACGTCCGCGGCCTGCGAATCACCGCGCTGCCCGTCGCCCACTGGACGCCGCGTGTCTTCCGCGACACCTGGCGGACGTGCAATGCGTACCAGCTCGACGTTGCGGATCACCGCGTCGTCTTCGGCGGCGACACGGCGATGACGGACACGTTCGACGACACGCGCCCCGACCTGTTTTGCGTCGGCATCGGCGCGTATGACCCGTTCGTCGCCTCGCACGCGACGCCGGAGCAGGCGTGGACGATGGCGACACGGGCGAAGGCGAGGCACGTCGCAGCGATGCATCACGAGACGTTCCGCCTCAGCCGTGAGCCGGACGACGAGCCGTTGCGTCGCCTGCTCGCCGCAGCGGGCGAGAAGCAGGACGGCGTCGTGATCCGCCACGTCGGCGACGTCTTCACGCGTTTGGCGTCCACTTCCAGATGCCGTAGCAGCCGGTCGTGAACCAGGCCTCGCCGGTGACCGGGTGGACGCGGACCCGCATCGCTTCACCGGCACCGTCGAGGTTTTGCGGGTCACGTTCGCCTGGCGTCAACGGCTCGAGCCGGGTGATGACGTGCCAAGTCTCACCGGCATCGGTGCTGCGGACGACGGCCGCGGGATGGCGGAAGACGTTGGAGTGGCGACACGCGTAAACGACCTCCGGCCGCTGCGGATCGACGGCGACGCCGTGCAATTCATTCGTCCACAGGCCGCCGGGCACGTCGGGCAGACGGACCTCGCGTGGCTCGATCATGGTGCCGGATGCGAGCGCCTTCTTGACACCGTTGAGGCGGTGGACTTTGTTTCCGCCGGTGATGTGGAGTCGGTCGCGGGACGGGTCGTAGGCGCAGTCCATCGGGCCGATGGCGGCGATGCGGGTCCAGGTCGCGCCGCCGTCGCGGCTGACGACGGTGAAGTAGTCGTCGCCCCGCCGCTCGCCGCCGAAGAGCATGCCGTCCGCCGCCGACCAGACGCCGTGGCAGCCGGCCATCTTCGCCCAGGTTTTGCCGCCGTCCTCGCTCCGCCAGCAGCCGGCGAATCGGACGTCGGCATCCCCGGGATCGCAGAAGCAGGTGTCGTGCCCGAAGGCCACGTCGGTCTGCGTCCAGGCGATGTCCTCGCGGACGGTCCACGTCTTGCCGGCGTCGACGGTCGAGACGAGCTTGCGCGGATTGCCCCAGCCGCCGGTGCTCAGGCCGGCCCAGTGCGTGCGGGCGTCCGCCGAGGCGGCGCCGTAGGTGAAGCCGCCCCACTCGAGTCCGCTGGCGGCGGCGTAGGTCCAGGTCGCGCCGCCGTCGGTCGTGAACGCGCCGTTGTAGTCCTGGCTCGAAAACATCAGCACGTCCGGGTCGTGCGGGCAGAACTGGAACGCCGTCGCCGAGTAGACCGCGTTCACACCGCCGCCCGACCAGCGGAACGTCTTGCCGCCGTCGTCGCTCGCCGTCGGCCAGTCACCGCCGGCGGCGAGCACCTTGTCCGGGTCCGTCGGATGCCACGCGAAGCGGGCCTGGCGGACGTTGCGTGGGAAGAAGTTGAGCGAGTCGTCGTGCTTCGACGTGACGAAGCTGCGGCCGCCGTCGTGCGAGACGACGCGGCTCCACTGCCAGTCGGGCCGCTCGTGCCAGAAGCCGAACCGATCGCCGTCGGCCGGGCTGACGCGGAGGCTTTGGAAGGTGCTGTCGTCGTGGACGACACTCTTCACGCCCGCCGCCGACTCCCAATTCTCGCCGCCGTCGGTGCTGCGCAGCACGTCCTTCGCCGTCGTCGCAATCAGCCGGTCCGGCATGGCCGGCGAGCAGTCGAGCCCGGTCAGGACGCGGTCGCTGACCTTCGTCGCCTCGGTCGCGCCGCCGCGAAGTGTGTAGACGCCGTCGGGTGCGGCGAGGAACAGGATTGGCTGCTTCGGGTGGTGCGTGAGAATCGCGCCGCCGAGGTGTTCGGAATTGTCGATGCGCCGCCACGTCGCGCCGCGGTCGTCGCTGACGTAGAGGGCCGGCTCGTCAACGCCCTCGCCGTAGTTGGTCTTGTCTTTGGCAACGCGGGACCAGTAGACGCGGTCGGACGTCGGGTCGAAGGCGACCTGGTGCCGCCAGTCGTGGATGCCGGAATACTTGGCCGGCAGGACGTGCCGCCAGCTCGCGCCGCGGTCGGTCGAGAGGTAGATGCCGTGCTTCTCGTCGGCCATGGAGTTGGCGCCGACGGCGACGATGCGGGTGGCGTCGCGTGGGTCGAAGGCGATGGTGCTCGTGCCCCGCGGGACGTAGCCGACGTTGCACGGCTCCCACGTCTGGCCGGCGTCGAGCGTGCGGTAGAGGCCGCCGACGTCGGTGCCCCAGATGGCGGTCTTGCCGTCGGGGCCGAAGGCGAGCGAGCGGATCCACTGCCCGCCTTCGCCACCCAAGTCGGGCAGGCCACGATCGCGCAGTTCCTGGCGAATCTTCTTGCTGACAAGCGGCACCGGCGACCAAACGCCGCCGACGTAGCGGGCGGATTCGGCAAGTGCCGAGCGCAGCCAAGGCATCGGCAACGCCATCGCCGCCGACGCCACCGCCGCATCGGCGAGCAGACGGCGGCGGGTGATCGACAACGCGTTCTCGTGGGTCTTTTCCATAGCTTCCTCCATCAGCCCACCGGCTCCTGAACCAAATCGTTCGTCTGAACACTTTGCCACTCCGTGAAGATTCTGTCAATGCGTGCGATCCGCGGCGAACCTCGGCGGATTTAGCTTGCATCACCGCCGCGAACCCGTGACGATGCGACGCCTTCCTCAAGGAGAACATGCACCGTATCCCCACCCTCGCCCTCGCCGCCGCCCTGCCCGCCGTCGCCTCGGCCCAGCTTGCCACGCCGCTCGTCTCGACCCTGCCCGGGGACGACTCGAGCCTCCTCCCCGGCAGCACCAGCCGTCTGACCAACCTCGATCGGCCCGTCTACAGCCAAAACCGCGCTTTCTTCGGCGTCCTGGCCGAGGACGACAGTGGATCGTCCTCCGGCGAAGACCTGTACCTGCTCGGCCGCACCGACGGGACGGACTTCTTCGTCGCCGCCCAGGAATTCGTCACCACCATCAATGTCGGCGGCGAGATCCGCACCGTCGACGGCTTCGGCATCGGCGAACGCAATTTCGGCATCGCCAATGACGGCAGCTACGGCGTCGAGCTCGGCCTCGATGGCGACACCAACACCGACCTCGTCCTCGTCGAAGGCGTCTTCGGCAGCAGCCCGACCACCGTCGTCTTCCAGGAGAGCACCACCGTCGTGCCCGTCGCCGCGCCGGCCATCTTCGGCAACTCCAGCGGCGTCTTCTACGGCGACGCCGGCTTCGGCGGGAACTTCAGCCTCGACAACGCCCCGAGCTTCTCCAACTCCGGCGCCTACGCCGCCGACGGCACCGTCCGCATCGCCCAGGAAGGCTTCGCCGCGACCAGCAGCGTCGCCGGCGCCCCGACCGGCACGTACGGCAGCATCGACTTCGCCGGCACCCGCGGGGACGGCCTCAACGCGACCGCCCGCACCGACGTCGGCGGCACCGAGGTTCTCGTCCTCAACGACGACGTCCGCCTCTTCGAAGGCCAGTCGCTGCCCGGCCTGCCGGGCGCGGGCGTCATCACCGGCTTTTACAGCGTCGGTCAGATCCAGCCCGACGGCGGGTTCCTGCAGCTTGTCAACGTCGGCGACGACTCGGCCGTCGTCGATGAGACCGGCACCGTCCTCGCCGCGACCGGCGGCACGTTCGCCAGCGGCGTCGTCACCAGCAGCAGCGCCGCCGACTTCTTCACCGCCAACGAAGACGCCGCCGGCAACCTCCTCGTCGGCGGCTTCGAGAGCGGCACCGAAGACGCCATCTGGGTCTACAACGGCCAGGTCATCCTCCGCGAAGGCGACGAGATCGACCTCGACGGCGACGGCCTCGGCGACGACGTCTTCGTCGCCGTCAACAGCCTGTTCAGTGCGTCGCTCGACAATATCACGCTCGACGGCGCGTTCCTCCTCGACGGCACGACGGCCGTCATCGGCACCGCACTCAACGACGCGACCGGCAACGAGGTCGGGCTCGCCTACCTGACGGTCACGATCCCCGAACCCGCCACCGCCGGCCTCTTCGCCACCGCCGGCCTCCTCGGCCTACGCCGCCGTCGGTAAGGCGGTACCGCGACGAGGCACGACCGTGAGGGAGTGCTATCGGCAGAGCCGATGGCGGTTCTGGTTGACCGCAGCCGTTGCAGACTCGGCCCGACATCGCGTGCCGCGATCGCACTTCCTTACGGGCGTGCCTCGTGGTGGACGTCATCGTCCGCTCGTTGCGACGCAAACAGCACCACGGCTGCGGTGGCCGAGGCGTTGAGCGAGTCGACCGGCCCCGGCACCGTCGGCACACGCAGCCGGACGTCGGCGGCGGTGAGCCAGGCGTCATCGAGCCCGGCGTGCTCCGGGCCGATGACGTAGGCGATTCGGGGCGGCGGCGCGAAAGCGTGCAGGTTCGTCGCATCACGATCCGGCGTCGTGGCGGCGATCGTGACGCCGTTCGTCCGCAGCCAATCCAGCACTTCCTCATCCGACGCCACCGCGACCGGCAACGCGTACAACCCACCGGCCGCGTTCCGCAACGCGTTCGGGTTGTACACGTCCACCGCCGGCCCGGCCGCGACGAGCCCGCGGCACCCGGCAGCGGCGGCGGTTCGCGCCATCGCCCCGAGGTTTCCCGGCTTTTCCACGCCGACCGTCACCAGATAAACGCCATTGCCACCGGGCAGAGACGCCAGGTCGTGCGGCTTCTGCACGACGACCGCCAGCTCGTCGCAGCCGGCCCGGTAGGCCATGCGATCCATCGCCGCCTGCGTGACCGGAATGCCGACGTCCGTGCCGAAGTGGTCGATGATTTCGTAGCCGGCCTCGCGGACGCGCCGAAGTTCGGTCGAGCCTTCCGCGACGAACAGGCCCGTGCGGTCGCGTTCGCGGCGGTCCTTGACGAGTTTCGCGACTGCCTTGACACGCGGGTTCTGCGGACTCGAGATCACTTCGTCGTCGCGTCGCACGGGACCGGCAGGCTACGACCCGCGGCCGCCGTACGATGCCCGCGTGGCCGGCGTCTCCGACAGCAACGCGCTCAAGGCGGGCGGCTTCATCCTGGGCTCCATCGCCATCGCCTTGGGTGTCCTCTACGTCGTGGCCGGCAACCGGCTGTTCGGGGACGGGCAGCTCGTGACCGTCTCGTTCCCCGTTTCGGCCGACGTCGCCGGACTCGACGTCGGCAGCCCGGTCCGCGTCGGCGGGCGGCGCGTCGGGGCGGTGGCCAGCTTCGAGTACGACGATGCGTACGAGAACCTGCTGTTCAAGGTCCGCGTGCCGGGCGATCTGCCGGTGAAGCAGGATGCCGACGTCGCCGTGCAGAGCACCATCACGGGCCAGCCGATGCTGAACTTCTCGTCCTTCGGCACGGGCGAGCCGGCGGCAGAGGACCGGCCGATCCTCGGGCGGGCCGGGACGCTGAACGACGTCATCCGCTCCGTCGCGCAGCTCAGCCCGCAGGTGCGTGAGTTTCTCGACCTGCTCGGCGACGAGACGCTGCCGCAGACGCAGGCCTCACTCGTCGCCGTTGCCGACGCCGCGGATCAGATCACCGCACTAGCCGGAAAGTTCGACAAGTCCGTCGGCAGTGAGCAGGCGCAGGACGACCTGCGGGTGACGCTGGCGAACCTGCGAGTGGCGAGCGAGCGGATGCCGGAACTGGTCGAAAAAGCCAACGATCTGGCGGATTCGGCGGGCACGGTGCTAGACGATGCCGGCGTCCGACTGACAAACGCAGGCGATCGGCTGGTGCGGGTGTTGGAGGCAAGCGAGTCGGCCGCCGGCGACATTCGCGGGGTAGCCGAAGATGCCCGTGGGGCGACGACGGACGTCCGCCGCCTCATCGCCGGCAACCGCGGGCGGGTCAACCAGATCGTCGAACGCCTCGGCGACACCGCCCGCTCGCTCGACCTGGCGAGCCAGGAAATTCGCCGCAGCCCGTGGCGTCTGCTCTACCGCCCCAGCGGTCGGCAACGCGACAGCCTCGACCTCTACGCCGCCGCCCGACAGTTCGCCGAAGGCGCCAACGCCTTGCAGGACGCCGCCGTCGCACTCGAAGGCGCAACCGCGGACGCCGGCACGGACCCGGCTCGCGTGGCCGAGATTCTCGAGGAGCTTTCCGCGACGTTCGAGCGATTCCAGGTGATCGAGCGCGAGCTGTTCGAGGAGCTGCGGGAGTAGAACCGGACGGCTCACCCGCGGGCGAAGCGGTCGAGCATGGCGAGGCCGACGGCCTGCGACTTCTCCGGGTGGAACTGAGCGGCGACGATGTTGTCCCGCGCGACGATGGCGGTGATTGGTCGGCCGTAGTCGCAGGTGGCGGCGACGTCGTCGTCGCGGGTGCAGGTCGCGTGATACGAGTGCACGAAGTAGACGGCCGAGCCTGGCCCCGGCGGCAGGTCGTGGGTGAGGCTGCACTCGCGGCGGACGTCGAGCGTGTTCCAGCCCATGTGCGGCACCTTCAGGCCGTGCGTGCGGTCGACCGTCAGCCGCCGAACCTCGCCCGGCAGCAGGCCGAGGCCGGCGTGGGTGCCGCCTTCGTGGCAGACGTCGAAGAGCATCTGCAGGCCGAGACAGATGCCGAGCAAGGGCCGGCCGCGGCGGGCGTGGTCGATGACGGCCTCGGCCATGCCGGAGCTTCGCAGGTGCTCGAGGGCGTCGCCGCACGCACCGACGCCCGGCAGGACCGCGTGGTCGTGCCGGGCGACGTCGTTCGGATCGGTCAGCAGGACCGCCTCGTGCCCGGCCTTGTCAAAGGCCTTCTGCACGCTCCGCAGATTGGCCATGCCATAGTCGAGAACGGCGACGGCCACGCGGCGAGTCTATGAAGTGACGACGATGATCTCGACGCGGCGGTCCTTGGCCTTGCCCTGGCCGAGGCTCTTGTGCTCGCCGTGGCCGACGGTCTCGATCTGGCCGGCGGGCACGCCGCTGCCTTCGAGCACCTTCGTCACGGCGTACGCCCGACGCAGCGAGAGGTCGCGGTTGCTGTCGTACTTGCCCTTGCTGCGGCGGATCGGGTCGGTGTCGGTATGGCCCTCGACGCGGATGCTGCGGCCGGGGTAGTCGCTTTGGATGATGTCGGAGATGCGATCGAGCGTGGCGGCGGCACCCTTGCTGACGCTGGCGCTGCCGCTGGCGAAGAGCAGGTCGCCGGGGACGCGCATCGTCATTTCACGCGTTTCCTGGTCGTAGATCGCCTCGACGCCGTCGATGCCGGGGACCATCAGGCCGTCAAGGCCGGGGGCGAGCAGACTGTCGCGAAGCTGCTGTTCGAGCTCATTGATCTGTGCCTGCTTGGCCGCGAGTTCGCTTTCGTAGGCGGCGAGCTGCGCGTTGACCTCGGCCTGATCCGGCCGGGAGGCGAGCTCGGCCTGGGCACGGTCCTTGTCTTCCTGGAGCTCCCGAGCCTGGCCGTGCAGGGCGAGATTCTCTTCGTACAGGGCACTTTGGCAGCCGATCGCAACGAAGGCGGGAACGGCGGCGAGCAGGAGATAGCGGGCGTTCATGGTGAAGAATCCTTCCAACCGGAGAGGGAGTGGCGGTGTTCCCGACCAAGCCGTTGGCCGGGGCCGGCTCCGCCGGCGCGTCTGAGGATACTGCAGATTATCCACAGCACAAGGCAACGCCCGATAAAATCACATGCCCGCGACAGACGCCGCTACTTCGACTTCGCCGCTGCCGTGCGCATGTCGGCGACTTCCCGCTCGAGCCGCTGCGTTCGGCCACGCTCGCGGGCGACCTTCCACTGCGTCCACGTCGTCAATGCCGTCCGCGCCAGCAGCATCGTCAACGCACCCAACGCGTACGCGACGGCCAACGCGACGATCGCATTCAGGTTCGGGCTCGTGCCAAAGAAGAGCCAGACGTCGATCCGCTCGCTGTAGTTGAGCAGGATGAACAGCGTCGCGTAGAGGGCCACGATCGCGAGCAACGCCAGCTTCGTGTAGACGCGGATCTTCAGCAGCGTGTCGGAGGCGGGCATCGCGCGAGCTTACTGCTTTGTCAGGAAGGCGTCGATCGCGTCGAGCACGGGGAACGCCGTCATCACCTCGGCGTGCGAGTAGCCGTCGACGGCGAGAAACGTCTTCGGCTCGGCGGCGGCTTCGAAGAGCGAGCGGCCGCGGGCGAAAGGAATCACGTCGTCGTCGCGGCTGTGAATGACCAGCAACGGCGTCGAGCGATTCGCGGCGGCCTGCGTCGAATCGACTCGCCAGAGCGCTCGCCCCACGTGCAGCGACGCGAGCGGCAGGCCGACCCAGGCGAGCGGCCGCGGCACGAGTTCGCCGGCCATCTTCGGCAGCGTGTCGTACGTGTCGACGATGGCCACGGCGTCGAAGCGTTCCGCGTGCGGCAGCAGGGCTGCTCCGCCCATGCTGAAGCCGACGGCGACGCGACGATCCGCCGGCCGTTCTTGTTCCAGCCAGCGCGCCGCGGCGGCGACGTCGCGTTGTTCGCCGTCGCCGAAGCTGGTGAGTTGGCCGCCGGACTCGCCGTGGGCGCGTGGGTCGACGACGAGCACGTGCCAACCGCGGTCGCGAAAGGTCTCGCTGGTCGCCAGCAGATCCGCCTTGCCGCTGCCGAGACCGGGCACGACGAGGAGGCTGCGGCCGTCGTCGAGACGGGCCGGCAGCCACCATCCGACCAGGTTGACACCGTCGCTCGTACCGAAACGGACGACCTCGAAGGTGCCGATCGGCTGCACGTCCGGCACGACCTTGGGCCGGTAGACCATCGTCGTCGCCATCAGCCACGGGCCGCCGACGAGGAGCAGGATCGACCAGCGGGCTGCCTGCTTCGTGATCGTGTGCTTGATCGGAATCCTTCGCGTCGCGGCGTCGAGGAGCTTGAGCATCGTCAGCAGCGACGTCGCGAAGTAGCCGCAGAGCAACGCCTGCCCGGGTGACGCCGCGTACCCGCCGGTCAAGCCGCCGCCGATGACGAGGCCGGCGAGCAATGTCGCAATCGTCTCCCTGCGATCCACGCGGAGGACCATTGCGAGGGCGACGAGGACGAGCGGAAGCCCGACGTAGATCGTGACCAGAACCACATGGACGATCGACAACCACATTGGTGCGTCGTCCACTTGTAAACTCTACGACAACGAGCGTGCGCAGTTGTGTCTGTCGATGCTTGGACTTCCCCGACGCCCACGGGCTCAGCCCGTGGGCTTTCGTCTAGAAACTATGGTGATTAGGGTGATTCTGTTCCTTCGCGCACACATCGATCCCTTTCTCATCAATGGAAACCC
>CAYQCT010000024.1:18937-19547 GCA_964416015.1 uncultured Tepidisphaerales bacterium | reverse complement strand
TCGGTGCGTCCGCGGGTTCTCTGTCTCCGGATTGCGTTCGACGAACAACTACGCCGTTTTGCGCTTCCGCTTCGTCTCAGCGGCTTCGCCGACCTTCTTGGTCGGGTGCTCGAAGACTCGCCCGCGACCTTCGACCACGTCGGCATTGATCACGTAGTGCCCGTCCGGCTGGTCCGGCAAGTCGAACATGATGTCCAGCATCACTTCCTCGCAAACCGCACGCAGGGCACGGGCACCCGTCTCCCGCTTCAGCGCACGCTCGGCGATGAGCCGCAGGGCGTCGTGCGTGAACTCGACGGTGCTGCCTTCGAGCTCGAAGAACCGCTCGTACTGCTTGACGATCGCGTTCTTCGGCGTCGTCAGGACGTTGACCAGGGCCGGAACGTCCAGCGGATCGAGCGTCGCGACCACCGGCAGCCGGCCGACGAACTCGGGGATCATGCCGAACTCGACCAGGTCCTCGGGCTGGCACTGCCGCAGCACCTCGGCCCGCTCCATGTCCTGGGCGACGACGACGTTGCCCTCGTTGGCGAAGCCGATACGGCGCTTGCCGATGCGGCGGCGAATGATGTCTTCCAGGCCGACGAACGAGCCGCCGCAGATGAACAGG
>CAYQCT010000024.1:18051-18836 GCA_964416015.1 uncultured Tepidisphaerales bacterium | reverse complement strand
GGATGCTTGCGTCCGCCCTGCGGCGGGATGTTGGCGACGGTGCCCTCGAGCATCTTGAGCAGGCCTTGCTGGACGCCTTCGCCGCTGACGTCGCGGGTAATGCTGACGTTGCCGCTGGTCTTGCCGATCTTGTCGATCTCATCGATGTAGATGATCCCGCGCTGGGCCGCGTCGAGGTCGTAGTCGGCGGACTGGAGCAGACGCAGCAGGATGTTCTCGACGTCCTCGCCGACGTAGCCGGCCTCGGTGAGCGTGGTCGCGTCGCCGATAGCGAAGGGCACGTTCAGAATGCGGGCCAGCGTCTTGGCCATGAGCGTCTTGCCGCTCCCGGTCGAGCCGATGAGCAGGACGTTCGACTTGTCGAGCTCGACGCCGGTCTTGGCATCCGACTCTTTCTTCCCGGCCTGCTCGGCCTCGTCGCGGGCCTTCTCGTCCTTCTGGATGGCCGTCAACCGCTTGTAGTGGTTGTGGACGGCGACGCTCATGTTCCGCTTGGGCGTGTGCTGGCCGACGACGAACTCGTCGAGGTGTGTCTTGATCTGCCGGGGCGACGGAATCCGCTCGAACAGCGGCCGGGCGGTCGCGAGCTTGCGCTTTTCCTGGCGGATGATGTTGTGCGCGAGATCGACGCAGTTGGAGCAGATGTAGACGTCGTTGGGCCCTTCGACCATGGGGCCGACGTCGCGGCTGGACTTGCCGCAGAAGGAGCAGGTGGTGACCCGCCGGCCGCGGTAGTTGCCACCACCACCGCCGCCTCCGCCGCCGTGGTGGGGCATGTCGTGATC
>CAYQCT010000024.1:16305-18040 GCA_964416015.1 uncultured Tepidisphaerales bacterium | reverse complement strand
GTCGAAGTCGCCCATCGGCGGCTGCGGGCCGGTCGGGCCTTGTGCGCCGAGCGGGCCCTGCGAGGCATTGGGATGAAGCGGCTCGGCCGCGGGCTTGGCGGAGCGTGGCGAATCGGTCGAGCGGGCGGCCTCACCGGCGGGACGGCGGGTGGCGCGGGCGCTCTTGCGTTGGGACGAGCTGGGACGCTGGGGCATGCTGGCGGCGGGCTGGGGTCGCTGGGGCGTTGAGGTACTACAGGGGCGGACGGGGCAAACCGCGAGCGGCCCGGTCCCGTCGCGACCGGCGGGCCACGTCACTTGGACGTCGCCCATCCCTGCATCGTTCCGCGGCCCCCACAAGTTGAGCCGCGGCCTTCTGCAGGTGGCCGCCGATGTAGTTCGGTCAGCGTATCGCCCGGCCTCTTGTGCCGCTACGCATTTCGTGCCGGCCGCTCCTGCCGATAAGCGCCACGTTGCCGCACTGGCCGCCGCAGAAAGCTGCTAAACGACGCTCACTGCTCCGCCTCGCGGACCAGGTCGACGTCGGTCGTCCGCGCTGCCTCGGCCGGAGGCCGATCCGGGTCGCCCGCTGCGCTGACGTCGGCCGCGACTTCGTCCTGGGCACGCTTCACGATTCGCGTTCTTGCTCGCTCAAATTCGTCGTCGGTCAGCTCGCCACGCTCCCGCATCGCCCGCAGCTCCGACAGGCCGAAGCCGCTGGACAAGACGCGGTCCGGCCGCTCGTCGTCGTCGAGGTACCGCCGCTTCAGCCACAGCCCGATCAGGATCAACACCGTCGCCGCGATGAGCACCAGCAGCACCCGCCCCGCCGCCGCCGCGAACCGCTCGGCACTGCTCGGCTCGATCGTCATCAACAGCTCCTCGGTCAGCAGGCACGGAGGCGACATTTCCTCAGTCTACCGCTTTTCCCGCGATCGAAAACGACCACATTTTGCGACGGAGACACAGTCTTGGATCCGCTCACGAACCACGCTTTCGCGTGTGAGCTTTGGAGGAAAAACCACAGAATCTAGAAAGATACGAACGGAGCAAGGTCGCGTTCAACCGCGCTTCACTCGTCCCCGAGGTCTTCGTCCTCGTCTTCATCGTCATACTCGTCGTCGAGATCGTCGTCGTCTTCCTCGTCGTCGTCCCAGTCGTCTTCCTCTTCGTCATCCCAGTCGTCGTCCTCGTCTTCGTCTTCGTCGTCTTCGTCGTCGAGGTCTTCGTCCTCGTCATCGAGCTCGTCGTCGCCGAAGGCCATGCCGAGCACGGGGTCGAGGCTCGGGTCGACGTCGAGCAGAAGGCTCGGCTTGAAGGCCAACGCTTGCAACGTGGTGACCGTCGCGTCGGGATTCTCGAAGGAGGAGCTCTCGAGGGAGGGCATTTGGAGGAGCAAGTCGACCCCGTAGACGCCGATCCAGCACGGCTCGGCCGGGTCGAGGGCGTGCGGGTCGGGAAGCGGACGGGCGGTGGGCGCAGGCGGCACGGGCGTCTCCCGGTTGGTCCTGCTGCCGGCTGCCGAGGTTCGACGGGCCGACTGCAGGCGAGGTGGCGGCAGAGGCGTGGCGGCTGGTGCCACGCTGGCCGGATTAGAACGCTGCCGGGGCGACCGGTCAACCGCCCGCTTTCGCCGCTCCTCCACGGCCGCCGCGGCTTCCGATAGACTTGGCTCGATGCCGATGCCCAAGGAAGCCTGGGGAAGTCCCGCCGGCTGGCTCGCCGCCGCCCTGCTCGCCGCCGCCACGCTCGCCTT
>CAYQCT010000024.1:1670-16295 GCA_964416015.1 uncultured Tepidisphaerales bacterium | reverse complement strand
CGTCGGCGCGTCGTCGCCGACGCCGCCGACCGCGCTCGGCCGATCGAGCGACGCCTGGACGCCGCGCCCGTTGCCGATCGACCCGACGCTCGTCCTGGACCAGCCGCGAGTGCCCGGCGACGGCGGCCGCATCCTCGCCGAGGCCGCCGATGCGCTCGAAGCCGATCGCTCGCTGCGTCAGCCCTACCGCGATCTTGCCGAAGGCACGCGTGGCAACCCGAAACTCGACCTGCCGCTCTACGACCGCCTCGTCGAAGCCGCCGACTACCGGCGTCTCGCCGTCTTCGATGCCTCGCCCGGCGACCTCATCCACTACGACCGCGACACGCCACGCCTCGACGTCCTGGCCGACCTCGCCAACGCCGCCAACCGCCACGCCGGCTACCTCGCGAGCAAAGCCATCAAGACCGACGCCCTCGACGGCCCAGACGGCACCCGCGCCCGCGACTTGGCCCGCGGCGTCTTCGCCCTCGGACACGGCCTGGCCACCGAAGCCGTCACCTACCGCAGCTACCGCACCGGGACGCAGCTCATGCAGTCGGCCCTGGGCGTCCTGGCCGGCATTGAGCTCGCCGCCGGCAATTCGTCACGCGGCCAGCAACTCCGCAGTGCCGACGAAGCCCTGTCTGCCTTCATGGCCGCCGAAATCGGGCCGGCCGCCGATGCGATCAAGACGCTAGACCAGACTAACCGCGAAGGCGACGACGCCGACGAGCACTTTGGCGACGTGCTCGCGGTGGCGACGATGGAAGACGCGGCGACGATGTGGCGGGTCGAGGCGTTGCTGCGACTGGGCCGATACCGCCACGCCGCCGACCGCGCGGCCGACCGTGCTGCCGCCGACCGGGTCGTTCGCGAAGTCGCCGAACCCGCCTCCGACCGCCGCGTCCGCCTCGCCGCCGAAGCCGCCGCCGGATTGACGCTCGACGAGGTCTCCCTGGCGCGGGTGTAACGCGGGACGAACGACCCCAGCCGTCGCAGCTACGAAAAGATGGTATCACGTTCTTCATCATCCTTCTTCTCATAGATAGGAAGCAACTGCAACAAGAGCTGCGTCCTACTTCGCACGCCGTGTAGTCGATAAAGCCGTTTCACACGCGAATGCACCGTGTTCATACTCACGCCGAAGCGGTCGGCGATCTGCCGCTCCGTGTCCCCGGCGAGCAGGCGGTCGAGCGTCGCCTGCTGGATCGGCGAGAGCTGCAAGACGTCGCGTGGCCGCAACGACTGCGTCGCGTGCCACGCGGTCGCCAAGACCAAAAGTCGTGAAACGTCTGCCGTCGGCGTCGCACGGGCGGTGGCGGCGTGCTTGGCATCACCGACGGCGACGACCGGGCCCTGCTCCGTCTTGACGACGCCGCACGTCTCGGTTGCGAGTTGTTCCAGCGCCCGCTGCACCGCGTCGCGATCCGGCAGCCGTTGCTTCGTGTCGCCGAGCACGATCGGCAACCCGCCGCCACGCCACCCTTCGTCGGCCGACCGCACGTGCTCCACCAACGCCACCGCCGGCCCGGCCACGCGCACTGCCGCCGCGAGGACCGCCCGACGTAGCAGGTTCGCGTCCGCCCGCGCCACCTCCTGCCACACCGCGTCCGCCGCATCCAGCGTCGCAAGCACGGCCGGCGTCGGCGTCTCCCGCGAAAGCTGCCGTTCCTTGGCATCAGGTCGTTTCGTCATGCCGCGACACTCCGCGTCGGACCTGTCAAGGTCATGCCCCCCGAAGGCACCCCCCGAAACCGGGCGGGTCGACAACCGGCATCTTTACCCGGATTTGCTGCCGTTTCCGCTTCACTGCGGTACGATTGCCTCGCCATGTCGATGTCGACCATGAACCCGCTGGCAGACGTGCAAGCCGAGATGGACCGCGCCGCCGCGGCGGGCGTGGCGTTGGCGAACGCGGTGACGCTCGCCACCGTCGACGCCACTGGTCGGCCGCGGGCGCGGGTCGTCCTGATCAAGGGTGTTGACGATGTCGGCGTCGACTTCTACACGAACTACCAGAGCAACAAAGCCGCCGACCTCGCCGCAACGCCGGCGGCCTCGCTCGCCGTCTACTGGCACGAGACGCTCACGCAAATTCGCATCGCCGGCACCGTCGAGAAGGTCTCGGCGGAGGCAAGCGACGCCTACTTCGCGACCCGCCCCCGCGCCAGCCAGATCGGGGCCTGGGCCAGCGACCAGTCGCGCCCGCTCGCCTCCCGCGACGCGTTACTGGCCCGCGTCGCCGAGGTCGAACAACGCTTCGCCGGCCGCGACGTCGACCGCCCACCGCACTGGGGCGGCTACCGCCTGCTCGCCGACGACGTCGAACTCTGGCACGACGGCGAGGCCCGCCTCCACGACCGCTTCCGCTACCGCCTGCGAGACGGCACATGGTCGCGGGAGCGGTTGAATCCGTAGGCGATCAGAAACGCGAAGACGCAAAGAGGCGAAGACGGAGCAAAGAGAAGATACATTCGATGAAGTGGATTTTGTTCATTCTCTTGCTTCTGATACTATCCCAAACTCTGTCCTTCGCTCCGACTTTGCTCCTTTGCGTCTTCGCGCTTCTGTTCCAACGATATCACATCACACCAAGCCCCCGCGCCGCCACGTACGCCAGTCCGAGCAGCGCTAGGAAGCCGACGACGTCCGTGACTGTCGTGGCCAGGATGGTCGCCGACTGGGCCGGGTCGAAGCCGAGGCGTTTCATCATAAAGGGGATGCCCGCCCCGCTCACGCAGGCCAGCGTGTGGTTGAGCACGAGCGAGACGAAGACCACGCCGCCCAGGCCTGCCGCGTTGACCGCCGGATTGCCCGCGCCGGCTGCCGAGTAGGCGAAGGCGATGACCGCCGTCAGCGAGCCGACGACGAGCCCCGTGCCCAGGCCGCAGAGAAATTCACGCAGCAGCACGTGCCGCAAGAGCCCCTTGTCGACGTGCCCGACGCTGATGCCACGCACCGCCACCGCCATCGCCTGCGCGCTGGCGTTGCCGCCCATGCCGGCGATGATCGGCATAAAGACCGCCAAGATCGCGAACTCCTGGATCAACCCCGAAAATGCCGCCACCACGCCCGCCGCCGCGAAGGCCGTTCCGAGGTTCACCACGAGCCAGCCGACCCGCACGCGAAAGCTGTAGTACCACGGCGAATCCAATCGCTCCTCGGCACCAGCACCGAACAGCTTGTGCACGTCCTCCGTCGTTTCCTCTTGCAACACGTCGACGATGTCGTCGACCGTGATCAACCCGATCAGCCGGTGCCGCTCGTCGACGACCGGCATCGCGAGGTAGTCGTACCGCCGAAACAGCTGCGCCACTTCCTCCTGGTCCATCGTCACCGTCACGCTCCGCACCTCCGGCCGCATGATCCGGCTCAGCGGCGTGTCGGGCTTCGCCAGAATCAGGTCCCGCATGCTCAATACGCCAACCAAATGGCCGCGGCGATCCACTACGTAGCTGTAGAACATTTGCTCGACTTCCTCCGAAAGCCGCCGCAGCGTTTCAATCGCATCGCCGACGGTCAGGCCCTCGTAGAGACGCGTGACGTCCGTCGTCATGATGCCGCCGGCGGTATCGCTGGCGTACTGCTCGAGCGTTTCGACCTCGGACCGCTCCTCGTCCTCCAGCTCGGCGACGACCGCGTCGTGCGTCTCCTCGGCACACTCGTCGAGCACGTCGACCCGGTCGTCCGGGTCCATCTCCTCCAGCACATCGGCCGCGCCCGCGGAGTCCATCCGCGTCACGACCTCCGCCGCCTTGACCGCCGGCATCTCCTCAAACACCTCGGCGGCGCGCTCCGGCGTCAGCGTCGAGGCGACCTTGCTGGCCACGTCGACATCCACCCGCGCAAGCACCCGCGCAGCCTGATCGACCTCGGCCCGTTGCAAGACCTCGACGAGGAGGTCGGCGTCATCGGATTCGACGAGCCGATCGATGTCGTCCTCGTCCAGCCGCGTCGGCCGCTCGTCGGACTCGGGCTCGGGCAAGACGGCGACGCCGCCCTCGGCATCGTCCGTCAGAAAGGGCGGCGTGTCGTCGGGCATGGTCGCATGATAAACGTTCTGCGGCAGAGGCCCTACGTTGGAGGCGATGCCGGAAGCGCCGCTGGTCCTCGTCGCGATCCTCTACTGGTTCGCCCTGGCCGCCTGGTTCGGCGCGGCATTGCTCGCGGCGGCGGCGTTGCCGGCGATCGAGCGGGCGACGCGGGCCGTGGCGGGCGAAGGCTTTCTCGAGGGAGAACTCGCCGCCGGCCGGGTGAGCGTCGCGTTGCTGGCGATGCTTTGGCAGATCGAGCTGGCGTGCGTCGTCGTCCTGCTCGTGGCCCAGGCGGCCGAGTGGGTCGCGGTGCTGACCGGCCGCACCGACGCGCTGCTGCCGGCGGTGCGGACGGCGTTGCTCGTCGCGGCGGGCATCGCGGCAGCGACGACGGGACGCGTTCTGCGGCCGCGCTTGGCAAGGCAGCTCGACGAAGTCGCCGAGGACGCCGCGGATGATGACGAAGAATCCGCCGCCGCCGCCGCGTACGACCGGACGCGGCGGGACGTCGCCAATGCACTGACCGCCGACGTGCTGCTGCTGGCCGGCGTCGTCCTCTTCGCCGCGCTCGGCATCGCCAGCACGACGGCCCGCGTCTTCGACTTCGGCGGATGATGCGGGACAAGCTCGCGAGTCTCCCGCCCTTCACGCTCGGCCTGCTCGCCGCGGCGCCGGGCTTGGTCCTGTTCCTGCTCGCAACCCGCCACGGCCTCGCCCTCGGCGGCGACTCGGCCTCCTACGCCGACCTCGCCAACAACCTCGCCAACGGCCGCGGCCCAGTGTTTACCGAGTTCGGCTTCCGCGACCAAGGCCTCGTCAGCGGCCACTTCCCGCCGGGCTACCCGGTGCTGCTCGCGTTCACCACCACAGGAACACTTCTACGCACCGCACACGCATTGATGTTCCTGCTCGTCGGCGGCCTCGTTGTGATGCTCGCCCACTCACGAACGGCGGCCGTTGTCGCGTCACTTCTTGCAACGTGGATCACCGTCCAGCCCGATGCCGTCGTGACGTACGCGGCGGCCATGAGCGAGTTGTCGTTCGTCGTCCTCCTCCTCGCCGCAGCGGTCGGCGTCACGCAGAACCGGCCCGGCCTCGCCTTGGTCGCCCTGGCTGCGTTGCCGCTCGTTCGCCACGTCGGCGTCGTGATTCTGCCGTCGGCCGTCGCTGCTTTTGTCCTGAGAAAGCAGTGGAAACCGGCGGCCGGCGTTGCAGTCGCCGCGGTGCCGTACGTCGCGTGGCGGCTCTGGCTGAAGCTCATGGACGCCCCGGCGGATCGCGTGCTCGCGTGGCACCCGCCGGCGTTTGCCGAAGTACGGCAAATGCTTGCGACCTTCGGCGGCTGGCTCATGCCGGGCACGGGGACCGACCTGCGCATCATACTCGGTATCGGCGTCATTGCGGCTGTAGTCTGGCGGTGCCGACGTGGTGATGCTCTCGCAATTGCTACTGTTGCGTACGCCGCGGCGGTGCTGACGGCGAGGACGCTGTTCGACAGTAGCGTGCCGCTTGCCGGGCGGCTGTGGGTG
This sequence comes from uncultured Tepidisphaerales bacterium, assembly GCA_964416015.1. GTDB lineage: Bacteria > Planctomycetota > Phycisphaerae > Tepidisphaerales > Tepidisphaeraceae > JBCDKH01. The sequence goes on along the minus strand of CAYQCT010000024.1, from coordinate 10,750 downwards.
CCGGTGATGCCGCTGGTCGCCGTGTCGCTCGTCGCGGCCGTGCCACGCTGGAACCGGTGGACGATCGGCGGCCTCGGCTGTGTCGTACTGGTGAATCTCCTTGTCGCAATCCCGCCGACCATCCAGCAGTTTCGTGAGGGCGGCGGCTATGCGTCGCCGGCATGGCACGCGTCGCCGACGCTGGCGTTCGTGCGGGACCTGCCGTCAGGCGTGCCGGTCTCGAGCAACGCCGCCGACGCCGTCGGCCTCTTGCTCGATCGGCCCGCCGGGCTCGTGCCGCAAACGAAGTTCGGCACCGCCGACGGCGCGACCAACATCCACTGGCGAGCCCAGGCGGCGGAGATGCTCGACGTGCTCCGCGAACGCGACGGATACGTCGTCTACTTCGACGCCGTCGACCGCAGCGGCCGACGCGTCGCCGAAGATCAGTGGGACGAGGTTGCACCGCTCGAGCTCGTCGCCAGCTTCGCCGACGGCCGTGTCTACCGACCGAGCGCGGCATCCAAATCGGCGGCCGAGTAGATGCCCGACAGCTTCACCGGCTCCGCTCGGCCCGGCAGATATACGGCCGTGAAGGGAATTGCCTGCGCCGGATTCAGCTCGCGAAGCAGCGGCCAACCGTCCGCGTCGCCGTCCGTCAGGTCCGCTTTCAACAGTCGCACGCCGTCGGATCGCAAGGATGAAACATAGTCACCGTTGCCGAAGACGCGTGCTTCGATGGCTTTGCAGTTCAGGCACCAGTCGGCCGTGAACTTCACGACGACCGGCGCATCGTTCGCCACCGCGACAACGGCCGGGTCGAAGGTTTCAAACGGGTTGTCCGCCAGCCGATCGGCCGCCCACGCGCTGCCGGTCAGGCCGACGAGGCCGATGACGATGGCCGCGACCGTGCCGACGCGGCCGGCCACGCGGGGCGTCTGGATCATGAGGTACAGACACGCTACCGCAATCGGCACGAAGACGACCCACCAGTACGCGTTGCCCGCCACCGCCGCCGGCAGGATCGGCCGAAGCGCCGCCTTAGCGAAAAACAACGCGACGGCCAGGACGAGGAAGCCCGTCGCTTTCTTCACGATATCGCTGATCGGCCCGCTCCGCGGGAACCTGCGTGCGACCTCGGGGAACGCGCTGAGCAGGACGTACGGCGAGGCCATGCCGAGGCCGACGGTGGTGACGGCGACGACGGCCAGCCACGCCGGCTGCTGCGCCGCCCACGCGAGCAGCGCGGCGAACAGGCCGAACGTGCACGGCGTGCTCAGCACCGCCGTCAGGCCGCCGAACAGGACGTTGCCGGTGAGCGTGTCGTGCCGCGGCGTCACGTTGTAGACGCCCGCCGGCAGATTAAAACTCAGCAGGCCGAACTGATACGCCGCCATTACGAACAACACGAGCGCGACTGTTCCACTGAACCAGACGTTGGCAAACGGTTCGCCCCAGGTCAGGCTGCGAAAGGCGAACAACAACAGTCCGAGGACGACGAAGACGAGCGTCACGCCGAGGCCGAACGCCAACCCGAGAGCCAGCGTCTTGCCGCGGTGATGTTGGGAGACTTCGTAGAAGCTGATCGCCTTCAACGGCAGCACCGGCAGGACGCAGGGCACGACGTTGAAGACGATGCCCGCGACGAAGGCGGCGGCGAGTATGCCGAGAACGCCGAAGTCGGCGAGGTTGAGCGACAGGCCCAGCAGCGAGAAGCCGGTCTCGGCCGAGCGGGCGGTTTCGAGCCGCGACCAGATCGTCGGGTCGTAGTCGGCGAAAAGCGTGCTTGCCATCTCCGCCGGCGGCGTCGGCGAGCCGGCGGCGACGACGGGGAGCGTCACCGACCAGGCCTCTTCGACGAGCGGGTCGCAGAGCTGATCGTCGCACGCCTGGTAGCTGGCGGTGCCGGTGATGGTGACGTCGTTGCCCGGCGTCAGATCGTCGGCGAGGACGACGGGCACGAAGTGGACGGAGCGGCCGACGTAGAGGCTGATGTCGCCGTTGGTGTCGGGCGCGAGGGCCGGGTAGTTCTTGATGGTGCCGTCGGCGTAGTCGGGCTGGTAGCCGGTGTAGGCCGCGGCGTCGGCGACGGTGATGCGGAAGGGCAGCAGGTTGTCGGTCAGCGGCGTCGCGGACTGGGCGTGGTAGCTGTCGACGACATCGAGGACGACGGCGACGACGACCTGATCGCCCGGCTGAACTGCGGCGAGATTGGCGGCGGCGGAAACCTCGGCCTTCTCGCCGACGCCGGGCTCGGTCGGTTCGACGCCGAGTTGATCAAGAACGGACTGTCCGGCGGCGGGCGTGCTAAGGAACAGCAGGAGCACCCCGACTGCCAGCCGACGGGCAAGAGCGACGGCGGCGGCGAAGTCTTGCATAAGCTCGGCTACGATACGAGGCCGCGTGACGTGTCGCGGCGTCTGGTGGGCACCTTGTTCACCCTTTGCTGGAACATTCGTTGCAGATTTCGAAACGAACGCAATACGGCCTGCGGGCCGCGGTCCGATTGGCGGAGCTGTACCCGCGCAACGAGTACGCGCAAAGCCGGGATCTGGCCGAGCGTGAAGCCTTGCCGACGAAGTTTCTGGAGCAAGTCTTGCTGGGCCTGCGGCGTGGCGGGCTGCTGGAGAGCAAGGTCGGCGCAGGCGGCGGGTATCGGCTCAAGCAGGAGCCGACGCGGGTGACGGTGGCGGACGTGCTGAAGGCATTGGAGGTCGACGAGCCGGTTGAAGTTCCCAACCCGCCGACGCCGGGCGGCGTGGCGGTCGATCTGGTCGCCGCCAAACTCGCGGAGGCGGCCGACGGCGTCGCGGCGCGATGGACGCTGGCGGATCTCGCCGACGCCGCACAGGTCCGGCTCGGCAGCAGCGACGTCATGTACCACATTTAGAAGTAGGCCGGCGTTCGCCTCGTCGGCCGCGTGCTGTGGTGTCGAATCGGCCGATAGTCTGACGGGATGAAGAGCCACGCCACACCGTCCGCCGTCGATCCGGAACCTGCGCCGGCCGCTGTGCCGATCCTGCGGACGATCGTCGCCGGTGGGCTGATGGGGTTCGCCAACCTCGTTCCCGGCGTCAGCGGCGGGACCATGGTCCTGATCATGGGCGTCTACCGCCGCTTCGTCGACGGCATGGCCGACGTCACACGCGGGCGATTCTCGAAGCAATCGATCCTGTTCCTGGCCATCCTCTGCGGCGTCGCGGGGCTCACGTTCGTCGGGTTCTCCGGCATCATGAGCGATCTCGTCGAGCGACAGACGGGCCTCATGTATGCCCTCTTCCTCGGCATGACGCTTGCCGGTACGCCGGTGTTGTGGCGGATGGCGGAGCTCGTTGGCGGCTTCGACGGGACGCGCATCGCCACCGTCGTGCTGCTCCTGCTCGGCACGGGCAGCATGGCGACGCTCGCCTTCACGGAAGACACCGATGCGCGTGAGGAAGCCCGCGAACTCCGGGAGAAAGAGGGATTCCAGCCGACGCCGGCGTACACGCTCGACGTCGTCGGCGGCGCGTTGGCGATGAGCGCGATGGTCCTGCCCGGCATCAGCGGGGCGTACATGCTGCTCGTGCTGGGCCGGTACGAGGAGGTGACGAAGTCGGTCAGCCTGCTCAAAGACGCCGTGCTGGGCGAGGCGGGGGCGTTCTCGACGTCGCTGGCGGTCGTCGTGCCGTTCGGGATCGGTGCGTTGCTGTCGGTCGTGCTGCTGACGAACGTGTTGAAGTGGCTGCTGGCAAAGTACACGCGGCCGATGGGCGGACTGTTGCTGGGCGTGTTGTGGGGCAGCACGTTCGCGATCTGGCCGTTCACGTCGGAGACGACGAGCGGCGGGTACGTCGGGGGCGTCGTGGCGTTCATCGTCGGCTTTGCGGTGGTGCTCGGCCTGACGCTGCTGGCACCGGACGAGAAGAAGCCTCAGTCGACGCCGCCGGCGTCGCGGTAGTGCCGCGGGACGAGTCGGCCGTTCGTGGCATCGATTGCGACGACGTCGATCCGCACCGGCGGCATCTGCTCCTGGTTCGGCCAACGCGACCGGCAGTACGCCTTGGCCGCCCGCCGCAGCCGACGCAGCTTGTTTGGGCCGACCTGCAACGCCGGGTCGGCCTGGCCCGCGTGCCGCGTCTTGACCTCCACGATCACCAGCGTCTGGCCCTCCTCGGCGATCAGGTCGATCTCGCCGCCGGCGTAGGTCCAGTTGCGTGTGATGATCCGCAGGCCCTGCTTCTGCAGAAACTTCGCCGCCGCCGCTTCGCCCTGTTGGCCCAGGCGGTGCCGCGGGTCGATCGGCTTGCGTCGGAGCAGGCGACGGAGCAACGCGTGAAGCCGCACGCGACGAGCCTACCGCCGCCGAAGATCCGTAGGCGCCAGTTGCAGATGCCGACGAAACGCCTTGCTCAGCGCGGCCCGCGACGCGAAGCCGCTGTGGAGCGCGACCTGCAGCGTGTCGAGGTTCGTGCTCTGCAACAACTGCCGCGCGTGTTGCAGGCGGAGGCGGAGCAGCTCGGCCGTGACGGTACGGCCGAGGGTTTCGCGGAACCGTCGTTCGATTGTGCTGCGGGAGACATTTACGTGGCCGGCGACGTCGTCGATGCTGATCTCGTCGCCGAGCCTTCGCCGGAGAAACAGGACGGCCGCGGCGACGTCCGGATCGGCGACGGCCAGAGCGTTGCTCGACTCACGCTCGACCACGCCGAGCGGCCGAATGCGGAGCGGCGTGTCCCGTGGCGGCGTGCCGTCCATCAGCCGTTCCAGATGCTCCGCGGCGGCACGACCTCGCTCGAAGAGGTTGCCGTCGACGCTGGAGAGCGTCGGGTGAAACAGGTCGCACAGCGGCCCGTACGCCCCGCCGCCGATGACGCTGACGTCATCGGGCACCGCACGGTGCGCTGCGGCCAGCGCGTCGAGTACGATCGGCCAGTGGTTGTCCTGGCTGAGAAACAGCGCGACAGGCGGCGTCATCTTCGCGAACCACGCCGCCAGGTCCGTCCGTCGCGTCGAGGCGACGCCGAGAAAGGTGCGGCCCTCGCGGCGCATGACCTGGCGGAATGCCCGCACACGCTGCACCTCGAACTCGTGGCGGCTTCCGCTCAAGACGGCCGCCGCACGACGATGGCCGGCCGACCGGAACGCGTACGCCGCGGCTTCGCCGATCGCGCGGTCGTCGCCGAGCACACTGTTCGGCGGCAAGCGACGCAGGTCGCCGGCGATGTTGACGACGGGGGCATCGACATCAACGAGCGAATCGGCGGACTTGCCGTGGGTCGTGATGACGCCGTCACAGTCGAGCAAGCGTCGCGAGACGATCGGTCGGCCGACGTGGTAGTCGAAATGATGCAGCTGCCAGTGCGGCAACCGCCGGGCGACGTCGGCAATGCCTTCGAGAATTTCCCGCGTGTAGCCGTGCCCCACGTACAGGACCAGGCCGATGCGGCGGCGACGGCCGGGCGGGCTCATGAACCCATCTTGCCGCAAGGTGAGGCGAAGTTGCCGCATCTGACCACCTGCGGCAACAGTTTGATCTTCGCCATCACGCAGGAACGCGTCGCGTCACTGATACTCCTCCTTCACAACTCCCGCCTGACGATGAGGTCGGGCAGGTTACATCCCCCACGTTCCGAGGAGAAAAGCATGAACCGCACGATTCCAGTCCTTACCGCCGCTGCTTTCGCGGCTACCGCCCTGCCCGCTTCGGGTGCCGTGCTGGCGCAGTACGCGTTCGACGCCGGAAGCCGGGCCGACGTGGCCGGCAACATGGACGTCGTCGCGGGCGACTTCATCGTCAACGACGGTGGCGACGAAGGCAGCAGCCGCGACGACATCGGCTTCTCCAGCAGCTCCAACTCGACCTTCTACCGCTCGGATGCGACCGGTGCGACCTTCTCGGCAACCGAAGACGACTTCTTCACTTTCACGCTCTCGGCGGCGGATCCGCTCGACGTGCTGAACCTCGAGAGTCTGCAGATCGACGTCGGCGGCACGAACACGACGAGCGTCGACCTCGAGGTGACCTTCGCCTTCACGACCTCGGCCGCGGCCGGATCCGAGCCGCTCGAGCGGAGCTTTTCCGTCCCCGTAGGTACTGACAGTGCCGCCTTTGCGTCGGCGCCGGTCATCGATCTCTCGGCTGCGGCCTACCAGGGCGTCAGCTCGATCACGTTCAGCGTCTACGCCTACGACAACCTGAACAGCGAGAACGCCATCCCGCGGTTCGACAACGTCGTGGTGAACGGCAGCGTCGTCCCGATCCCGGAGCCGACCTCCGCTCTCGCCGGCGCGGCGGCCCTCGGCGGCCTACTGATGCGTCGCCGACGCTGAGTCGGCCAAAAGCCTTCATGTGACGGAGCGGCACCTGCACCGGTGCCGCTCCGATCGCATCTGGTGCCGCCCGCTGACGTTCTGGGGAAACTCTTTGACGTCCAAAGGAACGCGTGTTCCGCCAGCTGTGGCATGATCTACGCTTTCGGATCGCACCGATCCCGGAGGACCATGAAAACACACCTGCTTGCCACCACCGCCGTTCTCGCCGCCGCCACTGCCGCACAGGCTGCGTCGATCCCTTTCTTCGAGAACTTCGACGATAATGTCGCTGATGGCTTCACCGTCACGGAGCAGAATCCGACCGCTTCCTTTAGCGCCTCGGGCGGCGAGTACGTCTTCTCTGCATCGGACGGGCTCAACGATACCGCGGAGGCTTCCGCGCTTGTTGAGCTCGACAACGCGGACGGCGTCAGCCTGACCATGCGGTCGGACTTCACCTACAGCTCGGCGACGCGGAACGGCAACGCGAACGGTTCGGCAGGATTCATCGCATTCAGCAACTCCGCTGCCGGCGGACGTCCGTTCTACCTCATCGATCTCAACGTCGTCCCCATCGACGGCACGTCCACGGCCAACACGTCGCTTCGGATCCTCGAGATTGGCAGCAGCGGCGATGGCGGTGTAACTAGTGTCGCCAGCGGCAGCTTCGTCAGCAGCACCAACGCCGACTATCAGCTCGAGACCAGCTTCACGCCGGTGCTCGGCACGTTGGAAATCGATTTCACCGTCAGTGACGCCACTGGCAACCCGCTCGCGACGTCTTCCGCCGTCGATACCTCGCCGCTCGATGGCGATTTCTTCGGTTACCGCATCCGCAAGGGCAGCACGTCGGAGATCATCGGGGCGTTCGACAACTTCGCAGTCGTTCCCGAGCCGACGTCGGCTGTTACGGCGATGGCGGGCCTTGGGGCGTTGCTCATGCGGCGACGTCGCTGAACAGTTCTCTCTTTTTCCCTGACATCTTCTGCCCGCGGTCCGATTCGGCCGCGGGCGGTTCTCGTTCTACCGCCGCATGCTCGTCGAACCTGCCGTCGAATCCCGCTCGCTTCGCACCGTCACGCACGACGCCGACCTGACCGTCGTCGGCGGCGGGTTGGCGGGGACGTGTTGTGCCATCGCGGCCGCGCGGGCGGGGCTGAAGGTCACGCTCGTGCAGGACCGGCCCGTCCTCGGCGGCAATTGCTCCTCGGAAGTCCGCCTCTGGATCCTGGGCGCGACCAGCCACATGAACAACAACAACCGCTACGCCCGCGAGGGCGGCGTGGTCGACGAAATCCTCACCGAAAACCTCTATCGCAACCAACACGGCAATCCCGTCCTCGTCGACACGCTCCTTCTGGAGAAAGTCATCGAGGATCCCAACATCACACTACTGTTGAACACGGCCGTTTTTGAGGCGACGAAGCAGCCGGGCGATCCGGACTGCATTGCGAGCTGCCGGGCTTTCTGTAGTCAGAATGGGACGATGTACGACCTGCGTTCGCCACTCTTTGCCGACGCGAGCGGCGACGGCGTCCTCGGCTTCCTCGCCGGGGCGGCCTTCCGGATGGGAGCGGAATCTTCCGACGAATTCAGCGAAAGGTTCGCCCCGGACGACGCGTACGGCGAGTTGCTCGGGCACTCGCTCTACTTCTACACGAAGGACCTGGGCCATCCGGTCGACTTTGTCGCGCCGAGCTACGCCCGCAAGGACGTCGCGAAGCTCGAACGATGGAAGCGGTACAACCTCAACATCGAAGGCTGTCGCCTCTGGTGGATCGAGTACGGCGGCAGGCTCGACACGATTCATCAGACGGAGGAGATCAAGTGGGAACTATGGAGCGTCGTCTATGGCCTCTGGGATCATGTGAAGAACAGCGGCGAGTTTCCCGAGGCTCGAAACCACACGCTCGAGTGGGTCGGCACGATCCCCGGCAAGCGGGAAAGCCGACGCTTCGAGGGTGACTACATGCTGACGCAGAAGGACTTCGTCGAGCGCACGCCGCACGACGACGCCGTCGCCTTCGGCGGTTGGGCGGTCGATCTGCACCCGGGCGACGGCGTCTTCAGCAAGCATCCCGGCTGCACGCAGTACCACAGCAAGGGCGTCTACCCGATCCCGTACCGCTCGCTCTACAGCCGCAACGTCCCCAACCTCTTCCTTGCCGGCCGGTTGATCTCGGCGACGCACGTGGCGTTCGGGTCGACGCGCGTCATGGCGACCTGCGCCCACGCCGGCCAGGCCGTCGCGCACGCCGCCGCGGTCTGCCGACGGCACGACGTCCTGCCGCGGGAGGCGGGCCGGGGCGAGCTGTTGCGCGAGGTGCAACGTGACCTGCTCCGCGACAGCCAGCACATCCCGAACGTGCCGCTGACCAAGGAGCTCGACCCGACGGACCTCGCCCGCGAGGCGACGATCGAGGCGACGAGCACGTACGAATTGTCATCGCTGCCTGCGGACGCGGAGGCGATCTCGTTGGACGTGAAGGTCACGCAGATGTTGCCCCTGCCGGCCGGGCCGGTGCCGAAGATGACGGTGGCAGTGGATGGTGAAGGCGAGATTCGCGTCGAGCTGCGGGCGGCTTCGTCGCCGGAACTGTTCACGCCGGACCTGCTGCTGGCGGAGGCGACGGTGACGATCGCCGACGGTCGGCTGTCATTCGACTTCGGCGTCGACATGCCGCACGAAGGCTATGCGTTCGTCGTTCTGCACAAGACTGACGGCGTGAGCGTCGCCGCGAGCGAGCATCGGTTGACCGGCCTGATGAGCCTGTTTAGCCGGGGCAACGTCAACTGCACGCCGGAGG
>CAYQCT010000024.1:1080-1660 GCA_964416015.1 uncultured Tepidisphaerales bacterium | reverse complement strand
GTCGAGACGCTCGGCTTCGACGCGTTCGAGATGTTCCCGCCGCGACGTCGGCCCGACGGGCGGAACCTGGCGATGACGTTCGACCCGCCGCTGCGGCCGTTCGCGGCGGCACACCTGACCAACGGGGTCTTTCGCCCGCTCGTTTGCACCAACGCCTGGGCCGCCGCGGCTGACGATGCGTCGCCGGCCGTCACGCTCGCCTGGCCGACGCCGACGAAGTTGTCGCGGGTCGACCTGCACTTCGACGCCGATTTCGACCACGCGATGGAGACCGTCCTGCTCGGGCACCCGGAGCGGGTCGTGCCGTTCTGCGTCCGGCAGTACCGCCTCGTCGGGATCGACGCGGCGGGCGGCGAGCAGGTGCTGGCGGAGGTCGACGACAACCGGATCGCCCACCGGCATCATGTCATGGAGCCGATGGAGCTCGCCTCTCTTCGGATCGAACTGACGCACCCGTCAGCGACGACGCCGGCCGCTTTGATGGGTGTGCGTTGCTACGCGTGAAACCGGTGCTACGCGTAACGCGGCTGGATTGGGCGATACAGGGCTCGAACCTGTGACCTCACGGGTGTGATCCGTG
>CAYQCT010000024.1:0-1070 GCA_964416015.1 uncultured Tepidisphaerales bacterium | reverse complement strand
CCGGCGAGGGGCAGCGTAGCTTCGTCATCGTGCGAATTCGACCGTCCGCGTCTCGCGAAGCACCGTCACGCGGATTTCGCCGGGGAAGCTGAGCTTGTCCTGGATCCGGCCGACGATGTCGCGGGCGAGCTTGGCCGAAGCGCGGTCGTCGAGCATCTTGGCGTCGGCGATGACGCGGATCTCGCGCCCGGCGTGGATCGCGTAGGCCTGGCGGACACCCTTGAAGTCGGTGGCGAGATCTTCGAGTTCGCGAAGACGCTTCACGTAGCGTTCGAGAGACTCACGACGCGCGCCCGGTCGGCTGGCGCTGATGGCGTCAGCGGCCATGATGAGCGGCGTGTAGGGCGTCGTCGCGGGGACGTCGCCGTGGTGCGCGGCGGCGGCGTTGACGACGGCTTCGGGTTCGCCGGCCTTCTTAAGCAGCGCCGCACCGACCGCCGGATGGCCGCCGTCGTGTTCGTGGTCGCTGGCCTTGCCGATGTCGTGCAGCAGGCCGGCGCGGCGGGCGAGGGTGCCGTCGAGGCCGAGCTCGTCGGCCATGACCTGGGCGAGGTGCGCGACTTCCATGCTGTGTTTCAGCACGTTTTGGCCGTAGCTCGTCCGGTAGTGCAGCCGGCCCAGCATCGGCAGGACCGTCCGCGGCAGGTCGGGAAGGTGAGCGTCGTGGCCGGCCTGTTTGCCGAGTTCGATGACGCGTTCGTTCATCTCCTCGGTCGCCGTCGCGACGACCTCCTCGATGCGGCCGGGATGAATGCGGCCGTCGGCGACGAGCTTGGCCAAGCTATCGCGTGCGACTTCGCGGCGTACGGGATCGAAGCAGCTCAGGCCGACGACACCGGGCGTGTCGTCGATGATGACATCGACGCCGGTCGCCTTCTCGAAGCTGCGAATGTTGCGACCTTCGCGGCCGATGACGCGGCCCTTCATGGCGTCGTCGGCGAGCTCGATCTGCGCGACCGTGTGCTCGGCCGTCTGCGAGGCGCAGTACCGCTGGATCGCTTCGAGCACGATGACACGCGACCGCTCGCGGGCCTCGTCCTCGGCGGCTTCGACGGACTTGCGGATGATCT
>CAYQCT010000023.1:2356-29157 GCA_964416015.1 uncultured Tepidisphaerales bacterium | reverse complement strand
GGAGTTGAACGCGGCCCGCGCTGCCGCGGCCGAGGACAATGTCGCGGCCGAGCAGGCAGCCGTCGAACGTGGCACCGCAGTCGCCCTGGCAACGTTCGAGCCCATTATCGGCCACTTCGGCAGCGACCACAGCCAATCGATGTACGCCGGCCACACGCTGACCCAGTTGCTCCAACGTGCCGGCCGAGCCGACGAGGCCGCTCAAGTCGCGGCCGACCTTGTCCGTCTCCAGCGGTTGCGTCTGCCGCCCGACCATCCCACGCTCGGCAATAGCCTTCTGCGAGCGGCCCGGCTCGCCGTTGTTCAAGGAAACCTGGACGACGCGGATGCATACCTCGCGGAAGCCCGCCGCATCCTCATCGACGCCCGCCGCGGCACACCGGACGCCGACCGCATCCCCCGAGCCGAGGCGGTGCTCGACGCCCTCGCCGCCGACATCGCCGTCGCCCGCGCGACGACGCGACCGGCGTCGTGACGACGACACGCAAGCGGGCCATGCCTTCCCTCGGCACGGCCCGCGCTCCATAGATCGTCGGAGCCAACCGCTCCCGTCGCCCTGCGCCGCCGACGCCGGCGCCTTCGACCTGCTCCACGCCAACCGCCGTCGGGCGGGACAGAAAATTCTTTGTCCTTTGCCGCCCGTCCTCGCGTGGACCAGGTTGAGCAGCCCACTGGCGGCCGCCGTCCCCGAACCCACCGCCGCGCTGGCCGGCATCACCGCCCTCGGCGGCATGCTCCTGCGGCGGCATCGCTGAGTGAACGGCCGGGGAAAGGGGACAGGCACCGCAGACGCAGCCAGTCCCCGTTCCCCTGAGGTCGCAGGAAGAAGCCGTCTGTCTCTCACCGGCCGTCGTCCGGTTGCGACCGAACGTCGATGAACTGCAGACGAAGCATGACAAGTCGCAAGCGAAGCCCGACATGTTGCAATTGAAGCCCGCAATGCTGCAGTCGAACGTCGCAATGTTGCAGTCGAACGCCGTGATGTTGCATTGGAAGCACGCCGTGTTGTCATCGAGAGCCAGAAGGTTGCAGTCGAAGCCCGTCCGGTTGCAGTCGAACGCCACTAGACTCCGGATGATGACGTGCGGTGGGCTTCACGACGATGCACATCAAGCGAACGTGCGAGGCGAGCCCCGACCGTAAGGGAGGGGTCTTGTCAAGAAGACACTATAGTCGATGACGGCCCCCCTCCCTTACGGTCGGGGCTCGCACCCGAACTTTCGTCAAGTCCGTTTCTCGTACCGGAACCACTGGACGGGGACGGGGAAGGGGTCGGGACGAGGACGGGGTCAGGAGTCGCCGGGGAAGCGGCTCACGGGCTTTCAGCGTGCTGCAGCGGCGACTCCTGATCCCTTTCAGCGACCCCTTTCAGCGACCATGGTGGGCTGAAGCCCACCCTACGGGGAGAGCGTCCTGCCAGGCGTGGGAGGTCGATAATGCGCACGACGTCGTCGCGGGTTCATGCATGGTGCGGTCGGAGCCGATAGAGGCATCAGCATCAAAAACATCGGCATGTGGCCGACGTGATGCGAACGGCCTTATCTCAAGTCTCAACCACTGCATGCCATGACCTTCTCCCGCCTCATCGCCACCGACCGCGGCCTGCTCGACTTTTCGCTCGATCTACACTCGAACGCCGTTCGGCTTGGCGAGTCGGTCACGGGGTTGAGCGAAACGACATTGGCGAACTACCTCACCTCGAGAGCGCATTTTGTCGATGCTTATAACACTTGGCATAATGCGGCCACCCGCACGCCGGCGGCGTGTCAGTTCAAAGATGAAAAAGGCCGATCGTTGCGCAACGGCACACGTTCCGTCGTCGCAGCCGTGCGTGCTTTTGCGGGCATGAGCGACTCCACGTTGAAGGAACTGGGCATTCCGCCGATCAAGCCGCGCCGGCACGAGCAGCCGGCGCCGACGGAGTCGCCGGTGGTGTCAATCGAACAGGTCGTCGGGGCGCGGGTCAAGGTGCGTTTGTCGCAGCTCGACGACAACCGTCGCGGCCGCCCGGCAGGCGCGGCCGGGGCGACCATCATGAGTTTCGTCGGGGAAAACTACCCCACGAGCGGTCGGCAGTGGACGTTCCAGAGCAACGTGACGAAGACGACCGCGGTCGTCGACTTCCCGGCGGACGTCGCGCCGGGCACGAAGGTCTGGATCGCCGCGAGCTGGGTCAGCCGTCGGCTGGAGTCCGGGCCGATGTGTCAGCCGATCAGCATCAACCTCCCCGGCGGCGGCGTGCGTCTCGACGCCAACGACGCGGGCGCGACCGACGAACAGCCGCCGATGAAGATCGCGGCGTAAGCGTAGGGTGGGCCCGGGCCCACCATTCTGATATACAAAAGAGCCAAGCGTCGTGAATGACGCTTGGCTCGTTTCAATATGTTGTGTTTGCGGACGGTGGGCTGAAGCCCACCCTACGACGTGCGACGACGCCGCAGGACGGTCGTGCCGAGCAAGGCCAGGCCGGCGAGGGCGGCGGTCGGCTCGGGGACGGCGGAAGCGCTGAGCAGCGTGAACTCGCCGGCTTCGGCGTCGATGCGGAGGTCGCGGGTGGCGAACGGCGTCAGGTCGACGACGAGCTGATCGCTGTTGGTGCGATTGGCGTCGGCGGTGAAGGTGAAGAGAATCTGGTTCGTCTCGTTGTCGCGGAGGAAGCCGTCGGCGAGCGGGCCGACGGAGCCGAGGGTGATGCTGGTGAGCCGTTGGCCCAGCGGCACGGAAAGGTTGATGAACTGGCCGAAGCTGCCGTCGTCTTCGCTCGCGCTGATCTCCGGGATGACGTCGAAGAAGTTGTCCGGGGCGACGCCGAGGCCGCTGTTGGAGACGCCGAGGGTGTTGGCGACGAACCCGCCGCCGGTGGCGGTGAAGGTGATGCCGCCGGCGGTGAACTCTTCGGTCAGCTCGTCGAAGAGGACGGTTTGGCCGTTGTTGAGGGTGGTGCTGCCGGAGTTGTCGTCGGTCGTGGTGGCGAGGCCGAAGGTGATGTCGGCGGCGGAGGCGAAGGACGTGGCGGCGAGGGCGGCGAGGATCGAGGTCGTGGTCAGAAGGTGCATGGCGTCTCTCCGAGGTCGAGGTGCTGCGGACGAGGCCGCGGTCGGCCTTCGAGAGCGACCACGCGAACGGCGGCCGAAGTGGGTAAAGAATTTCTGCCAATCACCAAGAACGCCCCGCGCCGGGCAAAGCCGACGCGGGGCCAGTAGAGAGTCGTGCTGGATCAGACGGTTTGGCGTCGGCGACGCAGGACGATCGTGCCGAGCAGCGTCATGCCGCCGAGGGCGGCGACGGGCTCGGGGATCGGCGTGCCGCCGAGGATCTGGTATTGGCCGATGACGGGGTCGCTCGGGCGAGCACCGGCTCGGATGTCGCCGATCCTGCCGAGGGTGAAGGTGGCACCGGTGAGATCAACGACGCCCGTCCCGGTGAAGGCCGCTTGATTGACGTCGAAACGCTGCGTTCGAGAAAAGAAGCTGTCTCGGTAGAAGTTCAAGTCCCGCACGCCGATCTGATCAAAGTCGTTGGCAACGAAGTTGTAGCTACGGGCACCGGGTGCCTTCAGGTTGCCGTTGACCTCGTCGAGCGGGGCGTCGAAGAAGGGGTCGTACGGCAGGTCGAAGAAGGTACTGAGCGTTATGCCATCGAACTCGTCGGAGTTGTCGTCGGAGACGAGCGGTGCCGCTCCGGTCGAGGCGAACGTGATGGCCGACGGGTCACTCACGTCGACTTCGAGAAGGATCGTCGCCGCCGACGCCGGCAGGACGGCGGCGAAGAAACAGAGGGCGGTTAGAGCAAGGCGGCGGCCGTGGGTGCGAAGGTGGAACATGAAGTCTCTCGGTTCAGGGGCGGAAGGCGGGCACGCCCACTCGAATGGAGCGGCCTCACCGGCGACCACGCGAACGGCGGCCGAAGCGGGCAAGGCTGGTTGAAGATTTCTCAGTCGGCGTCGTGCGTCCGTACGCTGGCCCGAGCCGATGACTGCCACGCGACGAAGCGAGTACCCCGTCGGCACGCCGTCCGGCACGTGCCACGCGACCGGCCGGCCGATTCCGCCGGGCGACGCCTATGTGGCAGTGCTGGCCGAGCGGGAGGGCGAGCTGCGGCGGCTCGACTTCGCCGCGGAGGCCTTCGAAGAACGCGACGATCACGTGGCGATCTGGCGTGGCACGAGTCGCGGCGACACGGCCGGCGATCGACGGCGGGCGCGGGCGGAGACGGATGAGTTGCTGCTGGACCTCGTTCGACGCGACGACGCCGACGCCGGCCTGCGGTGGGCGGCGGCGTTACTCCTGCGAAGGCGGCGGAAGCTCGTCGACCTCGGCGACAACCAGTACCGCGAAGTCGGCACCGGCACCGTGCATTACTTCACACAGCCGGACGATCTCGACGACGAACACGTCGGACGACAACTCGCCGACGTCCTCGGGGAGGCGGCATGAGCTTTGGAGCTATCCACACGGTTGACGTCGCTGCGAGCCCCGCGCGTGAGCGAGGGGTTCCGGGGGCGTACGAATCTGCCAGAACCCCTCGCTCACGCTCGGGGCTCGCTTCATGTCGCCTCGCAATGGAAAACGCAGAAGGAGAGTCCGCGTGAGGTGGCTCGCGTGCCTGCTGTTGCTCGCCGGATGTGCCGGACCGCGGCAGGCGGTGGAGGATCGGGCGACGACGCGGCCCGCCATCGAGGCGCTGACGTTGGAAGAGCTGGTCGCGCGGGTGAATGCGAACAACGCGAAGCTGCCGTCGCTTTGGTCGCGGGGCACGTTCGAGGCGTTGTTGAAGGAGTCCGCCGACGAGCCGGGGCGGTTCCTGAACGGGCAGATCTTCGCCCAGCATCTCAAGCCCGGCCGCGTACGACTCAAGGCGGAGAAGGACGCGTTCGGCGATGTGCTCGACCTCGGCACCGACGGCACGAACCTCTGGCTCCGCCTACCGACCGAAGGCCGATTGTTCGTCGGGACCGAGGGCAATCTGGACCCGCAGAAGACGGCCGGTCTGCCGTTGCGGCCGGATCTGGTGCTGGACGTGCTGGGCGTGAATCTGCTGCCGACGGAGCTGGCGGCGTGGCCGGCGCCGACGCTGCGGGTCGATACGCAGGGCGGCCGGTACATGGTCGCCTATGTCGAGCCGGCCCGGGCGGGCACGCCGCGGCTGACGATTCAGCGGGAGGTCTGGTACCGCATGCCGACCGAGCCGGGCGGGACGCCGCTGCCGGTGCGGGTCATCGCCAACGACGACGACGGTCGGCCGGTGCTGTCGGCGACGCTGGAGAACCACGAACCGGTCGGCGACGCCGACGGCCCGCTGGTGGCGACGCGACTCCTGCTGTTTTTCCCGCAGACCGGCGGCAAGATGCGGATCGAGCTCGAAGACTTGCGGCCGCGACGCGGTCGCCTGCCGGCACAGCGGACGTTCACGTTCGATGCTTCGCGCTACCCGGAACCGGTCGTCAGCCTCGACCGATAGTTGACGCGACGATGACGCACGACCGTCAGGAAGAGCGATCGCCGCAGGCGATGTCTGCCGCCACGCAGCCGGACCCGACATCGGCTTCGCCGTTCGCACTTCCTGACGGGCGTGCCTCGTGGCGGATCCCGCCTCGCGATCCGGCCTGCCAATGATCGGCGGCCTTGGTCTGTCGCCTGCTGATCCTCGTTGTCCTGCTGGCGGCCGCCGTGGCGCGGGGCGAAGTGGTGGCGACGGCGTTGCACGTCGTCGGCGAGCCGGGCGGGCAGGTCGTGGCGGTGACGATTCAGCGGCCGTCGCGGGACGAGCCGGGGCGGAATCTGCTGGGGACCGACATCCTGCGAAGGCCGGCCGGGGCGGGGCTGGACGCGTGGCAGCCGGTGGCGTCATACACGCGGCCGATGGTGGCGATGGCGTCGCTGGGTCCGGGCGAGTTGGCGGTGCTGCTCGGGCCGGCGCCGGCGAGTGAGGCGACGACGCAGCCGGCGACGCGGAACGACCTGCGCCTGCTGTCGGCCCCGCGGACCTCGGCCGACGGGCCGCGCGATCCGACGGCCAAGCCCACCGAGTCGCTGCCGCCGCCGCCGCCGGAGGGCGTGAATTGGCTGGACGTGATCGGCGTGCAAGGCGGGCTGGTCCTGCTCGGCAACGACGAACAGCTCTGGCGACGCGATGGCCGAAGTTGGCGAGTCGTGGCGAGCTTGCCGGGCGGCGAGAACGTGGACATCGCGGCAGCGGGCGAGGGCGTGTTGCTCGTCTCCCGCGAAGCCGACGAGGCCGTGGTCCGACGGCTGGCGGCGTTGCCGACGAGCGACACGCCGACGACGCGGCCGGCGGAGGCGTGGGAGGAAGTCGCCCGTGTGCCCGTCGAAGAAGGCCGAACCTTCCGACTCGTCGACGGCTTCAATGCCCGCGTCGGCGGCCCGGCGGTGCTGGTCTTCGGCGAAGACGATGCGGATCAGATCGTTCGCGACGGACAGGGCGGTGTCGTTCGGTGGCCGGAAGAGGTGCGACGCGGCGAGGACGATCCACGCGCGGCCGCATTCGCCGCCGGTGCGGTGCGGCTGTTGCGGGCGAGCGCGGGCGAGACCGAGAACCGGCGGCCGGAGGTGTATCAGATCGACCTCGACCCCGAGACGCTGACGCCGCTGGAGCAGGACGAGGCGGGCGTGGCGGTCGCGCGGGAGCTGCCGCTGGCCGGGGCGGGCGTGCGGCCGTTGGGCGGGTTGGTGCAGATCGGGTTGTACCTGCTGCTGGTGCTGGCGTTCCTGGGGCTGGTGCGTGGGCCGAACGCGCGGCCCGGCGTGCCGGCGACGGCGGACGCGAAGGCGGGGCCCGTGCTCGCGCCGTTGCGGCTGCGTCTGGCGGCGGCGGCGATTGACCTGTTGCCGATCGCGTTCGCGGCAGCGCTGGCTGCGGCCGGGCCGCCGTTGGATTCAATGACGGCCGTGGTGGTGGTGCTCCTGGCCGGCGTCGTGGCGTACGTGGCGTTGCCGCTGGTCGGCGAACTGCTCGGCGGCCGCTCGCCGGGCAAAGCAATCTTCGGTCTTCGCGTCGCGACGCCGGACGGCCAGGTCCCGCCGATGTGGAGCCTCGTCACGCGGAACCTCCTGCGTCCGCTCGACCTCCTCGGCGGTTGGTCGCTGATCCTCGTCCACCCCCAACGCCGCCGCGTCGGCGACCTGGCGGCGAATACCGTCGTCCTGCACAGCCCGGTGGGCACGCCGATCAAGTAGCGCGTGTCGCAGCAAGTTCCTTGAGGCGAGCCCTGAGCGTGAGCGAGGGGTTCTGGTTTCGAGCAAACTCGCCAGAACCCCTCGCTCACGCTCAGGGCTCGCAGCAGAGGGAAGCACTTCGCGAGGATGTTCCGACTATTCCCGCACGACCGGGTGCCGTTCGAGCAGCATCACAACGCCGAGGATCAGCAGGGTCTGCACGAAGATCACCCACGCCGCCAGCGGCGAGTCGACGAGCGGCAACAGCAACGCCGCCGCGCCCGTCGCGGCCGTGACGAGCCAGATGCAAAGCACCGCCGTCCGCTTCGTCATGCCACGGGCGACGAGGCGGTGGCTGAAGTGGTTCGTGTCGCCGACGAACGGGCTCTTGCCGCGGGCCAATCGGATCACGCTGACGACCGTCATGTCGTACAACGGCACGGCCAGCACGACCAGCGGGGCGAAGACGCCGTACCACCCACCGGCCAGCGACTCGCCCGGCGACAGGTACGTCGTCCGCACCGTCATCACGCCCAGCACCAGACCGATGAACAACGAACCGCTGTCGCCCATGAACAGCTTCGACGGCGGAAAGTTGTAGACAAGAAAGCCAACGCAGGACCCGACAAACAATGCCAGCGTCGCCGGCACGAACACCTGCCCGGCGAGCACGCTCGTCAGCAGCAAGACGATTCCGCAGATCGCCGCCACGCCGCCGGCCAGACCGTCCATGTTGTCGAGGAAGTTCAGCGCATTCGTAACGCCGGCGATCCAGAGGACGGTGACGATTACGCTCGGCACGAGGCCCAAGACGGTCAGCAGGCGGACCTCCGGGAACGGCAGCACGAGGGCAACGGTGAGGCCCAGCTGCACCCCGAGTTTCACGAACGGCCCGAGCGGGCGGCGGTCGTCGACGAGGCCCAGCAGGTACATGCCGAAGCCGACGGCGAGGAAGGTCAGGAGCAGGGGAAGCTGGTCCGCAACACCATCCAGCAGGTTCGCATCAATTCCGCGTAGGGTGAGCCCCGGCCCACCTCCGCCTTCCGGACCAGAAAGTGGGCCCGGGCCGACCCTACGAGCAGCGACGAGCGTCACCACACCGACGATCATCGGCACCGCCACGCCCAGGAAGATCCCCGTCCCGCCGCCGAGCGGCTTGGGCGTGTGGTGAATCTTGCGGTGCCCCGGCTTGTCGACCAGCCCGATCCGCGGAGCAACCCGCAGCATCGCCCGCGTCGCCAGCAGGCTTACCACGAACCCCGCGGCGGCGAGCAGGGCGAGCAGGATCAACAGCGTTCCAGCGGACATCCCGGAGCAGCGTACCGGCTCCAGGAAGCGGAGCGCTACTCCCCTGGTGCGAGCCCTGCGCGTGAGCGAGGGGTTCTGGCGACGTCAGCAACCGCCAGAACCCCTCGCTCACGCGCAGGGCTCGCAACGATGCGCCTCACCGGTGAATCAGAATCCAACTCGAGGTGTAGCAGGAGCCGAGGTCGTCGACCGCTCGCTCGCTGGGAGGACTCCGCGTGACGGCACGCTGCCGCCGCCGTACGGTGCGGCTGCGATGTCCGCATTTCCCGCCAACGACGCACCGACCGTCAAGCAGTCCGTCCGCGAAGCGCCGGTCGTCGATCCCGGCCCGCACGATCACGCCCACCTCGGCCGCGTCCTCCGCACGACCGCCAACGGCATCATCTTCCAGCCGCGGGGCACCAGCTACGAGATGCAGCTGGCCTGCTCCAACTTCCGCGGCGAAATCGGCAAGCCGACCCGCGGCACCGTCCGCGTCGTCGGCCGCAAGCTCTACACCGTCGCCAGCGGCGGCGCGTTCGTCGTGCCGATCATGGGCGAAACCCGCATCGTCCAAGGCCGCGTCATCGACGTCCGCGAGTCCACCGGCGGCCGGCAGATCGTGCTGCAGGCGGGCGCGACCGTCGTCGTCGATCTGCCCGAAGAATCCTCGGCTATCGACCTCGGCCACGGCCCGATCGGCGGCGGGGCGATGGTCAACGTCGTCTGCCTGCCCGGCGCTTGGTTCGAGCCGGCCTGA
This sequence comes from uncultured Tepidisphaerales bacterium, assembly GCA_964416015.1. Classification (GTDB taxonomy): domain Bacteria; phylum Planctomycetota; class Phycisphaerae; order Tepidisphaerales; family Tepidisphaeraceae; genus JBCDKH01. The sequence continues at coordinate 19,935 of CAYQCT010000023.1, read as the reverse complement.
CCCGGATCTCTACCTTTCAAACATGCACTCCTTCGACACCTTCTGCGGTGCCGCGGCTTCGGTCGTCGTCCGCACGCACGAGCAAACGATTCCAGTTGCCCAAGCCAAAGCGACGCTCGCCGATGCCGCGGCCGGCGTGACGCTCGAGCTCGCCGGGGCCAAGGTCGCCGTCGACGCCGTCGCCGGCGAGGGGACGCTCGCGCTGACCTTCCGCGTCCTCGAAGGCGAGCTCCAGCAGGTCAGCCTCGGCCTGCACCTGGCGATGAGCGACTGGGACAAGACGGTCGAGCCCTACGCGCCGGCCGCGCTCTACAACGGCAATCGCCTCAAGATCGTCAGCAAGAAGGACCGCCCGCTCGATCAGCTCGGCCTCGACAGCGAGCCGATCCAGAACGAATTCGTCTGGACGCTGCAACCCGGTGAAGACGGAGCCGCCCAATTCCGCGCCGGTGACATGGCCGTGCCCGCCGCGGCGTTGTTCGACCCGCGGAGCAAGACGGCCCTCGTCCTGGCCAGCAGCCAACGCGCCGATGGCCTGCCGGACACGCTCGAGGCCGACACCGCCTACCGCTTCGTCGAATCCGATGATCAGTCGTCCGCCGTCGTCGAAGTGCTCGCCGCCGGCGTTCGCCAGAAGTTCCGCCGGTTCGAGCGTCCCAGCACTGACCGCGGCGTCGACCTCGTCGCCGGCGACGTCGTCACGCTCGACCTGCTCGTCGACGGCCCGTCCGCCTGCGCCTCGCCGGCCGCGTTGCACCGCCGGCTGTGGGAGTTGCGACCCAAGATGGCGTTCCTGCGTCCGCCGAGCACGACGCCGCTGTTGCCGCGGGAAGTGCTGCCGTTCAGCGAGACGTTCAAGGTGCAGGAGCGGAAGTTCAACGAGCAGAATTGGGTCGAACGACACGGCTACTTCAGCGTGGGGCTGCGGGAAGTCGAGAGCCAGGACTGGCAGACCGGCTGGACCGGCGGGCCGAACGCGACGTACCCGCTGCTGGCCGACGGCGACGCGATCACGCGGCGACGGGCGGCAAAGATGTTCGACTTCATCAAGACCGGCGTCACGCCCAGCGGCTTCGTCGACGGCCGCTTCGACGGCGAATCCGGCTGGCGCGAGGGCAAGCGACTCTACCTCCGGTACCAGGCAGATTCGCTGTATTTCCTCACGAAGTCGCTCGCGCTGATGAAGAGTCGCGGCGACGTGATCGGCGAAGGTTGGGACGATCTTTGCCGCGGCATCGCCGATGCGTTCGTGCGGATGTGGGAGAAACACGGGCAGATCGGTCACTACGCCGACCGTGAGACGGGCGACCTCGTCATCGGCCGCACCTGTGCCGGCGGCCTCGCGCCGGCCGGCCTGCTCGTCGCCGCCGAAATCTTCGACGAGGCGAAGTACCGCGACGCGGCCGTCGCGATCGGCGACTACTACCGCGAGAACTTCACGAGACGCGCCTTCACCAACGCCGGCCCCGGCGACATCTTTCAGGCCCACGACAGCGAATCCTCCTTCGCCCTCGTCGCCAGCTACGCCCACCTGCTCGAAGCCACCGGGGAATCACGCTTCGCCGAAGCCGCCCGCGACCAGGCGGCCCAGGCGGCGACGTACGTCATGCCGTACGACTTCGACTTCCCCACCACCAGCACCTTCGGCAAGCTCGGCATGCGGACCGTCGGCACCGTCTTTGCCAACGTCCAGAACAAGCACAGCGCGCCCGGCATCTGCACGCTCAGCGGCGTCAGCCTGCTGCGCCTCGCCCGCGCGACGGGCGAACGCGAGTGGCTCGACTTCCTCGCGGAGATCGCCGGCGCGATCCCGCAGTACATGAGCCGTCGCGACCGCCCGATCCGCGACGTCCGCCCGAACCAGCGTTGGCCGATCATGCCCGAAGGCTGGATCAACGAACGCATCAACACCAGCGACTGGGAAGTGCGTGGTGACCCGGACGAGATCGGCGTCGGCGAAATCTTCGGCGGCTCGACCTGGAGCGAAGGGGCGATGCTGCTGACCCGCGTCGAGCTGCCCGGCGTCTACGTCAACACGAGCCGCGGCTGGTGCGTCGCCCTCGACCACGTCCGGGCGACGCTCGAGGACGACACGCTCGTCTTGGAGAACCCGACGCGGTTCGACGCGCACGTGAAGCTCTTGATCGAAGACGACGCTGCGATGGCCAAGCCGCTGGGCCCGACGCCGCTGGCGGGCGAGCGGGGCACGTGGGTGCCGGCGAACGAGACGGTGCGGGTTGCAATCGGCTGAAGCATTACGGCCGATCGTGTATCCTATGGCGATGCAGAAAGTTCTTCTGGCCCTGTTGCTCCTGGCACTGCCGGCCGCGGCCGAGGTCGTCGCGGAGCCGACGCCGGAGCAGCTTCGCGCCGCCAACGCCGCCGCGGCTGCGTCGTGGCAGCCGGGCGAGATCGCCTTTCCTGCCGACAGTGGCGTCCTCAACGTCCGTGCGTTCGGCGCGACCGGCGACGGCACGACCGACGACACCGCCGCGTTTCAGGCGGCCCTGCAGAACAACCGCCTCATCTACGTACCCAACGGCACGTACCGCATCAGCGACACGCTCCGCTGGAACAAGGGCGAGAAACGCACCGTCCTGCAAGGCCAAAGCCGCGACAAGACGATCCTCAAGCTCGTCGACAACGCCCCCGGCTTCGACGATCCGGCGAACCCGAAGGCCATGATCTGGACCGGTCGCCGGCCCGCGCAGCGGTTCCAGAACGGCCTGCAGGACCTGACCCTCGACACCGGCCGCGGCAACCCCGGCGCGACCGGCGCGCAGTTCATGTCGAACAACCAGGGCGGCATTCAAAACGTCCTCATTCGCAGCGGAGACCCGGAAGGCCGCGGCGTCATCGGGCTCGACCTCGGCTACAGCGACGAGCAAGGGCCGCTGCTCATCCGCCGCCTCGAGGTTGTCGGCTTCGACACCGGAATCTTCGCCAAGCACGCGGTCAACAGCATCACGATGGAGCACGTCCGGCTTCGCAGTCAGCGGAAGGTCGGCCTCGACAATCAGGGCCAGTGCGTGAGCATCCGCGGCCTGCACAGCACCAACGCCGTCCCGGCCGTGCAGAACATCCAGCCGGGCGTCATGACGCTCATCGACAGCACGCTCGAAGGCGGCAGCAGCGATGCCGCAGCCATCGAGAACGAGGCAGCGCTCTTCGCGCGGAACGTGGAGGTAACCGACTACGCCGTCGCGATCTCCGGCCGCGAGGGAACCGTCGAAGGCGGGACGATCGAAGAACACGTCTCGCACGACGTGCACACGCTGTTCGAGACGCCGTTGAAGTCGCTCGACCTGCCGATCAAGGTGGAGCCCGAGGTGCCGTTCGACCCGCCGAGCACGTGGACAAACGTGCACGACTACGCCGACCTCGTGACGCAGGTCCGCCGGTACAACAACAAGAAGTGGCGGACGTTCGACGACTGGGCCCCGGCCGTGCAGGCGGCGATCGATGACGGCGCGACAACGATCTACTTCCCCCGCGGCACCGTCTACGGCATCTTCACCGACGTCCACGTCCACGGGCCCGTTCGCCGCATCATCGGCCTACGCAACGAGTTCCGCGGCAGCGACGGCGTCGGCAACCCGACGGACCAGACCGGCAGCTTCGTCGTCGGCGACGGCGACGGCCCGGTCATCATCGAGGACATGGACGCCAAGTACGCCCCGATCGACTTCCGCCACAATGGCGATCGGCCGCTGATCCTGTCCCGCCTCCAACGGACCGAAACCGGCCGCGTCGTAAAGGAAATAGGCTCGGGCGACCTGTTCATCAACGACATGAGCGTCGGCATCATCCGCCTGCACGGCGGCAACACGTGGTCGCGCCAGCTCAACCCCGAAGGCGATAAGTTCGGCCCGAAAATCGTCAACGAAGGCGGCACCTTTTGGCTGCTCGGTCTTAAAACCGAAGGCGACCAACTTCTCGTCGATACCCGCCGCGGCGGCCGAACCGAGATCGTCGGAGGCTTCATCTACGCGAACAAGAACCGAGACGAAGATAAAGTGATGTTCCGCGTCGACGCGACCTCGTCCCTTAGTGCCACCATCGGCGAATGGGTCATCCGCAAGCAGCCGTTCGACCTCGTCGTCCAGACGCAGGACGGCCGCACGAAGCGGCTCGCCCACGGCCAAGTCCCCGGTCGCGGCGAGGGCAGCATGCTTCCGCTCTTCGTCGCCCGCCCGCCGATGGTGGAGGAGCCGGCGGATCCGCGGTAGCCTGCTCGCCGTGAGCCGGCCGCCGAACATTGTTTTGATCACGTCGGACCAGCAGCTCTACCGCTCGCTGGGTGTGACCGGCTCGGCCGTCGCGAAGACGCCGAACCTGGATCGGCTGGCGTCGCAGGGGCTGCTGTTTCGCAAGCACTTCGTGACGAACCCGGTCTGCTCGCCGAGTCGTGGCAGCTTCATGACCGGGCTTTACCCGTGCGAGTCTGGCCTGTGGGACAACGGCTGCGCGCTGCCGCAGGACCGCCCGACGCTCGCATCCGCACTCGGTGCCGGCTACCAGACGGCACACGTCGGAAAGCTCCACCTCGTCCCCATCCTGCCCCGCGTCGGCCCGCACCCGGCGTACGGCTTCGACCACATCGAGGTCGGCGAGGGCGACCAGATGTATCCCTGCGACGACCACATGAACTACGTCCGGCAGGCCGATCCGATCGGCTATGTCGAAATAATGACCGAGGCCTACGAACAAGGACACGGCAAGGCATTCACCAGTAAGGTACCAGAAGCATTCCATCATTCGACGTGGACGACCGACCGGGCGATCGACTGGCTCGACAACAGTCGGACGAGCGACAAGCCGTTCTTTCTCAACGTCGGCTACTTTGATCCACATCACGCGTTCAACCCGATCGAGCCGTGGGCGTCGATGTTTGATGACGCCGAGCTTGAACTGCCCGAGCACGACCCGGCAGCGATCGACAAGCGGCCGCGGCACTACCGCGGGCCGTACGAAGGGGCACAGAAGAACTTCCGCACACCCGGCCGGCTCGAGGGAATCACGAAGGCCTTCCACGCGATGATGGCCCATCTCGACCACTGCCTCGGCCGACTGCTGGCGACGCTCGACGACATCGAGAACACAGTCGTCGTCTTCAGCAGTGATCACGGCGAATTCCTTGGAAATCATGGCATGTTGCACAAGGGCCCGTACATGCTCGACAGCTTGATGCACGTGCCGGCGATCGTGCGGACGCCGTCCGGCCGGACGGGCACGGTCGACGGCCTAACGAGCATGATCGACCTGATGCGGACCTTCACGCACCTGGCCGCCGTCGAAAACCCGAGCCCGCACGGCCTGCCGATGGTCGACCGCGACGGCACGCCGACGCCGGAGGGGACGCACGAAGCGGTTTTCGCCCAATGGGAACGCGGGGACAACGTGCCCGAATCGTCCCAGCGGATGATCCGGACAGAACATCACAAGTTGATCAAGTATGCTGACGAAAACATCGGCGAGTTTTACGACTATGAGGATGATCCGACGGAACAGGCGAACCTGTATTACGATCCGACGCATGCTGAGCTGCGTGCGGAGCTGACGGAACGACTCGCACCACAGTTGGCGATGACGCGGCCGGACGTGCCGAACACGCCGGGCTGGTGATCAGCCCTTGACCGCACCGGCGGCAAGGCCGCGGACGAACCAGCGCATCGTGAAGAGGAACATCACGACCAGCGGCAGGGCAGCGATCGAATAGCCGGCCATCATCTGGCCCCACTGCTTGACGTATTCGCCCTCGAGCCGGAGCAGACCGACGGGGATGGTGAGTTTCTCGTCGTCCCGCATCAGCACGAGCGGCAACATGACGCCGTTCCAGCTGCCGAGGAAGTCGAGGATGGTGAGCGTGGCGAGGATCGGCAAGGCCAGCGGCAGCAGGATGTGCCGAACCTGCCAGAGGTGGCCCGCGCCGTCGACCTGCGCGGACTCGAACAGCTCCTTCGGAATGTCCTCGACGAACTGCTTCAGGATGAAGATGCCGACGACCTGCCCGCCGGCCGCGGCCATGACGACGAGGCCCATGAGGTCGTTGACGAAGCCCATATTCCGCAGCAGCCAGAAGACCGTCACCAGCGTCGCCGCCGTGCCGGGCAGGAACATGGTGGCGAGGACACCATAGTAAATGAGGCTTTTGCCGGGAAACTTGTAGCGGGCCAACGCATAAGCGCTGAACGTCACCATGATCATGGTGATCGCGGTACCGAGCGTGCTGACGAAGACGCTGTTGAGGATGTACGGCCGCACCGTGTCCCACGCGATGGCCCAGTTGCCGAACTGCCACGTCGACGGGTGGTCGAAGAACCACGGATTCTGCTCGAACTGTGTGTTCGTCTTGAAGCTGACGACGAACATCAGAAACAGCGGGTAGAACGCGAACGCAAGCACGAACCACATCAGGGCGTGCTTGCCGAATTCCGCTGATCTGCTGGTACGCATGAGGTTGGGTATTTGGAGCTTGGGACTTGTAAACTTGGAAAACACCGCTCCGGCCCAAGTCGCGAGTCACCAGGAACAAGCAACATCTTACTTGTCGACTTTGACGTATTTCTGGTAGATGATGGTCAGGCCGAGGATGAGACAGAAGAGGGTCACGCCGAGGGCACAGGCGTAGCCGTACTTGAGATTGATGAAGGCCTGGTTATACATGTACAGGCCGGGCACCATGGCAACGTTGCCGGGGCCGCCGTCGGGGCCGAGGAGGATCAGGAAGAACTCGTACGCGGTGAGCGTACCGATGGTCATGAAGATCAGATTGATCCGCACCTGCGTCAGGATCAGCGGCAGCTCGAGTTTGAACAGCTTGCCGATCGCACCGAGGCCGTCGATTTCGGCGGCTTCGTAAACGTCCTGGCCGATCTGCTGCAGGCCGGCGAGGTAGATCAGGACGCCGAACGTGCCGACCCACGGGAAGCCCCAGAGGATCAGGCTCGGCAGGGCGAGTGTTTCGCTGCCGAGCCACGCCGGGGCACCGGTGGCGAACTGACCGGTCGGCTCGGTCCAGATCATCGTGAGGCCGACGAGCGCGCCGCCGACGAGGACGGCGGTCAGTCCCGTGCGGAACGTCCAGTCGTGCGCCTCGACCGGATGGAAGACGCCGCGTAAGACTTCGGCAATCACGACGGCTGCGACGAGCAACATCGGCAACCGCCAGACCTCGCCGCTGACGGCCCAGTAGCCGAACAAGAGGAGGAATCCCCACAAAACCCACTTCACGCCGAGCAGTCGCGTCGCGGCGACGCACCACGCGGCGAGCAGGCCCAGCCCGAGGAAGAAGCCGATTGGCCCGCTGGCGAGCATGGCGAAGCAGGCGGGGAAGAGCACCGTGCCGAGCACGAGCAGGCCCGCGCCGGCGAGCCGCTTGGCGACGGGCGGGAACTTCAGGTACGCCGCCGCACGTTGGCCGAAGCTGGCGGTCGCAGCTGGCTTGTACTCCTCGTCGTCCCGCGCCGCCGTGCCTGCCGTGCTGGCGAGCAACGCGGCCCCAAAGAAGAGCAGGCCCCAGACCGTGCCGAAGAGTGGGCGGACGACGAAGTCGACGAGCGGCTGCAGCGTCGCGGCGACCTTCGGCATCACGCCGGGCGCGCCTTCGACGCCATCCAGCCACGTCAGCAGCGTCATGCCGCCGGTCGCGTTGAGGATGCGGTTCAACAATCCAAGTTCTGGATCATAGAAGCTTTTCCAGATGAGCAATGTCACCATCCCCGGGATGATCATCGGGATGACGAACGTGACCTGGTAGATGTACCGCCATTTGTCGCTTGCGATGCGGTGCATCGCAACGGCCGTGAAGATGCTGGGCCACATCTTGAACAGATTGGCCACGAGCATGATCGCTACGACTTGGAAGGCCGACCAGAAGAGGCGGTCGCCGAACAGGTCCTGGAAGTTTTGCAGTCCGACCCATTCCTGCGTCCGGCCGGGCGTCCAGTCGTAGACGCTTTTGATGAAGACGTCGGCTTTGGGGTAGTAGCTGAAGACGACCATGCTGAGCACGGTCGGCAGGAGCAACAGATAGAGGCCGCCCCATTGGGAAAGCTTGGAGAAGGCGGTGTCGCGTTTGCGGCGGGTCGGGCCGCCGGGATCCAGGCCCTTCTCGGGTAGGTCGCTGCCGGGCGGCAGGTGGGACTGGCGGCCGGTGGTGCTGGCCGGGGCGACGTCGCGTCCGACGCGGCTGACGGCCGCGGTGCTGGCGGTGGCGCCGGAGGGGGGCGAGGTAACGACGTCGCTCATGAGGGCAGGTGGGGCAGGTCGTCGGGCAGGAGGCCCACGACGTGTTCATCGGCAGGCGGCGGGGCGGGCATTGCGGCTACTCGCTCTTGTTCCAAGGCTGATCGGCGTCGGGACCGAATGCTCGCAGCCAGCTGGCGCGGTCGCCGTTCCCGTTGAGGAGCATGATGCTGTCGAGCGTGTTGCGTCGCAAGGCCATCCGAGCCGTCGCCTTGTCTTCGTCTGTCGCGGTCGGGTCGAGGAGGACGCGTCCGGTGAGGGCTGCCGACGAGCGGACGCCGCTTTTGGTCTTGCCGAAGGGCCAGTTGCTGCCGCGGAGGCGACGCGACCAGAATTGTCGCGGGTCGGTTGCATCGCCGTCGGCCGTCGCATTGGCCTCGACGCTGGTTACGAACTCGTTCAGGTCGATGGCACCGCTGGCGTAGTTCTTGAACTGGCCGCTGTAGAGCGTGCCCAGCGCGCTCGCCCCGCCGCCGTCGGGAGCCCAGCGTACCTGCTTGGAGCGTCCCAGGATCGTCGGCCTGAAGGCATACAGGTCGTCGCTCGGCTCGGTGCCGACGATGCACGGCAAATTGCCGCTGGCGCGGTTGAATTGTTCGTTGATCCGCCGACTCGTCAGGAACTGCAGGAAATCGATCGCGAACTCCTTGTTCGGCGACCGCTGGTAGACCATGTACGCGCCGCCGGCCTCGTTGGCAGTCGTGTTGGGCCCGAATCCGGCGAACTCGGCCCAACGCTCGTCCTGCGTCGCCGGCATCGGGAACTGGGAGATGCGGACCTTGAAGCGGTAGTCGGCGACGGCGGTGCCGTCTGCGCGAGTACCGGGCTTCTCACCGGGACGAAGCTCTTCGCCCTCTGCCAGCGGCCGACCTTCGGCGACGTCGATGATGCTGCGGGCGTCCCACGAGCCGGTCGCGACAGCGAGGGCCTGGCCGTTGACGAAGCGGCGGCGGGCCTGCTCGCGATCAAGGCCGAGGAAGCCGCGTGGGAAGTACGAGCTGATTTCTCGCACCGCCGCGAGGTACGCCAAAATCCGCGGATCTTCGAAGTCCCACAGGCCCGCCTCGTAAGCAAGCCAGGTCTCGGCTCCGTCGACGCTGCCGCTGGCGTTGAAGTCCCAGGCTTCGGCCGTCTCGCCGAGGAAGGGAATCGCGTAGTTCATCGCAAACGACCGCAGCGTGTAGTTGCTGCCGGCGATCGGCACGAGGTCTTCGTATTCCGGAAGCGTCGCCATCTCGCGGGCGGCGGTACAGAGCACGAGCAGCCGGCCCAGCGTGTCCGGCAGGTCGTCGCCGTCCAGCCAGTTCAGGTACGCGTTCGTCTCGACGACGTAGCCGTCCGAGTCGGCGTCGGCGGTCGGCCGGATGATCTGGATATACCAGTCGGCGTTGTCGCGGCGGGCGTCGCGAAGGAACTGCTTGGCCTCGCGGACGAGGTCAGCGTTGTAGTAGAGGCTGACGTCGCCGATGAAGGCGGTCGGGACAGCGAAGTAGTCCTGCAACTCGTCGTTCCAGCCGCCGAGCATGCCGTCGAGGAAGGTCTCACGCCACGGCGAGGTCTCGAAGAATTCGACGAGCTCCGGGCTCAGGCCGTCCGGCAGATACTCGGCGGCGTTGTACGGATTCGGCCGGTCGGCTTCGTCGCCCAACGGCTCGAAGAACTGGGCCATGGTGTCCTGCGACGTCGCCATCTTCGCCATGCCGCGCTGGCAGATGTCTGGCGCGGTGCCGCTGACGCTGTGGACGTTGAGGAGCGTGGCATAGACGCGTTCGGTCACCGGCAGCTGCATCACCGTCACGCCGGCCTCTTGGATGTGGGGCAGCTCGTTGTACTCGTCGATGACCTCCTGCAGGCCCTCGCGGTAGCCGGGCTCGAGCTGCCAGTGGAGAATGCGGACGACGGAGGCGTCGTCGGCGAAGCCGGCCTTGTCGCCGCGGGTGGCGAGGTAGTGCACGACGCTCAGGCCGAAGCCGAGGCCGAGCACGAGCAGGCCCAGCACGTTGAGGATCGGGATCAGCCGTCCCTCGCTGCCGGAGCCGGAGACGCGTTCAAAGACGCCGCCGTCATCGCGTTGTTCACTCATCGGTCGAATCCTCCTCAGGTTCGGCGGCCTGCACGGTCGCCACAAGGTCATCGCTCAAGGGCGGCAGCGTCACGCCAAGATCGCCGTGCTCCGCCAGCAGACGCTGCAGGGCCTGGTGCGCCTCGAACGACCGGCCCGACCGCGGCGTCTCCACGACGATCTTGCGGTAGTACTGCGCCGAAACTTCGTACATCTTCGCCCGCTCGTCCTCGGCCGCCGTCGCCACGAGCCAGTACCGGTCCGGCACGTCCCGCGGGTTCAGCAGGCCCAACTGCAACGCCTTCCGCAACGCCCGCACGCCCTGCACCGGTTCATCGAGCAGCATCAGGTGCGCCCGACCGGCCGCCTCCCACAGGCCCGGCGTCAGCGGGGCCTCCGGACGAGCCTCGGCACGCTGCGTCAGAATCTCGATGCCACGCCGCACTGATGCCGGGTCTTCAACGACCTGCAGGTACGTCCCGGCCAATCGCATCGCCGCGAGATCGCCGTACTCGTCGTCGGGTCGATCGGCGAGCAGGGCGGCGTAGACCTCGCGGGCGTCGTCGAGCCGGATCGGCTGGTCACCGGTCCAGCGAACCTCGTAGCTGCGGCCCAAATTCAGCCGGGCACGCGGCGAGAACTCGGGCAGATCCAGCGCGGCAATCTCCTCGTAAAGCCGACGGCTCTCGAGGACGGCGTCAAAATTCGTCGGCGTCAGCGACTCGGCGGCGAGCGCCCGGCCCATCGCGGCCTCGACCCACGCCTGCGACTTCGGCTCGGCGTCTTCGAGCAGCTCGCCGAAGGCGTCGAACGCGTCGGCGAACTCGAACCGCGTCAGCATCGTCGTCGCCTCGGCCTGCGCTTCGTCCGTCACCTGTGCTGAGGCAAAGCCGGCACTGGCGAAGGCGATCGAAATGACACCGGCGGCTTTGGTAATTCTGCTCAAGTCCGTCAAGCTCCTCCGCATGGTCTGGCTGGCTCGACAGCATCGACCGCCGAGGGCGGCAATGCAAGCCGGCACACGTGCTTCTGTGTCGCACCCGACGTGCGACCGCTTACCTCACTCCTGAACGTCGCCGGCGTTGCGGGCCAAGCCGACGAGCTCGACGTCGAAGATCAGCGTCGCCGACGGCGGAATCACGGGCGGGCGGCCCTCTTCGCCGTACGCCAGCGCCGGCGGTATCGTCAGCCGACGCCGCTCGCCGACCTTCATGCCCAGCAGGCCACGCTCCCAGCCGGGAATGACCTGCCGGCTGCCGAGCTGCAGCATGATCGGCGTCGGGAACGTCTGCCGCGTGCCGGGCCGAACCTGCCGGCTCGTGTCAAAGGTCTCGCCGTTCTCGAGCTTGCCCGTGTAGTGGACGACAACGACGTCGCCCTCGCGGGCGGCGCGATCCGCGTCGGGCGCGGCGAGCATCTCGTACGAAAGGCCGTCGCCGAGGTCGACGGACGTTCCCGCTTCTTCCATCACGTGGTCGGTGCTCGGTCGCGTGGCAGGGGCTTCGGGATCAACGACTTCGGCCGGCTGCCAGGCGGTGGCAACGCCGACGATGCCGACGACGGCCACGGCGGCAACCGCGACGGCGGCGGGAAGCAGGCGATCAAGACGCGGGTTCGTCGTCGGCATGACCCGCAACGGTAGGCCCGCCCGGCCCCGGCTCAAGCCGCTCGCCCGTCCGCAGGTCACCCGCCCGCAGGTCGTCCGCCCGCAGGTCGTCCGTCGCCATCACGTGGCTCGCCACCGGACGGCCGTGTCGCAGGTGCTCCTCGCAGATCGCACGCGCCGCCTTGGCGTCGACCTTGTGGTACCAGACGCCCTCCGGATACACGACCGCGATCGGCCCCTCGTTGCACAAGCCGAGGCAGGCGGCTTTGGTTCGATAGACCATGCCGTGCCCGTCCTTCTCGTTCGCCGCACAGCCCCGCTTGAACGCGCCCCACGTCAAGGCACCTTTCGTCGCACAACAGCAGGCCGGGCCGGTGCAGACGATGAGGTGCCTCGTCAGTCGCCCGACGCCCATCCGCCGGGCGACGTCGGCCGCCGGCGAACGCCGCACGACCGGCTGGGCGTTCTCAACATCTTCCGCCACACGGCCACGCTACGACGCATCGCAGGCCGTCGCCGGGCGTGGGTTGCGCCAGTAGGTTTGCAAGCGACGGACGAACGCGTCGGGCGGCTCGCTGTAGAGGCGTCGCACGAGCGGCACCGCTTCCCGTCGTGCCGCCGCCCGCCGGGCCTCGCACGCCGCCGCGACCGCCTCGGCCGACGGGATGTGTGTCCGCTCCGCCACCTCGGCCAGCACCGCCAGGTCATGGTCCCAGCCGATCAAGTCGCCCAGCCGCTTGGCGGCGACGACGAAGCCGCCGATCAAGTCCGGCTCGGCGGGCGAGAGCAGCTCCAACGCGAACCGCAAATCCTTGGCCCGCTTCCGGCCGTCGTGCCACGTCTCGGCATCGCCGCCGGATTGCGTCGCCAGCCGCAGATCACGGCGGCCACGGGCGTAGCAGCGTCGCAATCCGCCGGCAAAGGCGTCGAAGCCGTCGCTGGCCAGGTACCAGCCGGCCGCCTCGCGTCGCACCGCCGCCAGCCGCGTCGCCGCCTCCGCCGCACTGCCACCGCCGGCCGCCAGAACACGCAGGTCGCGGTGCCGATGCACCAGCCGCTCCCGCAGTACCGGCAGATCCAGCTCCGTCAGCTCGTCCAGCGTCTCGACCAGCACCGCCGCGTCCCGCGCCTCGCCCAGCAGCCGGGCGGCGTCGCGAAGCCGAGGATTCACGTCCGCATACACCGGCACGCCGGCCTCGTCGGTCAACGTCCGCCGGCAGAGCCGCAGCAGGGCTCGCGCTTCCTTGACCCGCTTCCGCGACTCGTGGACGGCCTTGTCGATCCGCTGCTCGTCCGCCTGCCCGAGCCGATCGACGGCGTCGCCGAGCATGGCATCGAAGCTCGCCGCAAACGCCTGCCGGGCCGGCAGGAGCGGATTCAGCGGCGTCTCGATCACGGGGTTAGCGTACCCGCGACACAACTACATCGGCGGGTCGTAGCTCTTGAAGAACTGCACGTGGTTCTGCAGCATCCGCAGCCCGAGCCGGTCGCTGCGCGGTCCAGCCGCCGCCGCGTCGCCGCCGAGGGCCTTGACGTCCTCGGCCAGCAATTCGGGGTGGAAGTTGAAGCCGTACAGGCTGTTCTTGAAGCGGAAGGCGGCGTTCTTGTCGTGCGTCGCGCTGGCAAGCAACGCGTTGCCCGTCGGCGGCGGCGGGCCGGGCTTGTCCGGGTCGTACCCCGCGGGCGGCGGCAGCTTGGGCAGGTCAAACGACTCGTTCTGCTGGAAAAAGAAGGGCGAGCCGTCGCTCACGCCGAACAGAATCGGGTCCGTCCCGCCGGGAAAGGGCAACTTGATCGTCTCGTACCGGGCGACCTCGCCGCCCTCGAGTTCCCGCACCTCGCCACCCGCCGCCGCGGCGAGCACGCGGGCACCAAACCCGAACGCCAACACGGGCCGGTCCGCCTCGACGCGTGCCTTGACTGCCGCAAGCTCCTCCTCGAGCCAATCCGGCCGACTGCCGCCGACCTTGCCACGACCGCCGAGCAGCACCAGCACGCGTACGTCCGGGTCCGAGCCCAGGTCGTCCGGCACGCCTTCCCGGTCCACGCGACGCACCCGGCAGGGAATGCCAAAGTCGCGAAAGCTGCTCACGACGTGGCCGGGCCCGAAGGCGTCGTCGTGTTGTAAAAGCAGGCAGTGGTTCGTCGTGCGAGGCATGAGGGTCGGGGTGCAGCCGAGGTGCGGGCGACACTCTATCTGCCAGGGATGCGAGGCGGCGGTAGAGCCACCGTCGGCTCGATCCCAACCGGAACCTCCGAGGCCGCAGCGACGGCCGAATTAATGTTTGACAACTGATCAACAATACCTACCATTGACCGAACAGAAGCGGCCGGCGGTCGCACGGGACGCGCCGCGGATTCGGGAGGAAGCATGGCCAGAGCAACGCACTTGGAACCGGCAGCCGTCGACCGCATCGCCGATCGCGGCATGCAGACGCGGGAAGCGGCTGACAAGCAGTCGCGGGCCCGGCAGATGCTGCTCACTCGCGCGCATGCCTTGCCGAAACGGGAGCGGATTCTGCTCGAAATGCACTGGGCCCGCGACCTCAGCGCCCGGCAGATCGCGGAGCTTACGGGCGAACATCATGGCACTTTGGCCCGTCGCATTCGCTCCCTGCGGCGACGGCTGGAGAGCCCGGCGGTGGCGGTGCTGACGGATCCGGCGACGAAGCTCCCGCCTCGAGACCGCAAGATCGCCCTCGACCACTGGCTGAACCGGCGGTCGGTCGCGCAGTTGTCGCGGGAGCTGGAGGTCAACCCGCACGAGGTGAGGCGGCGGTTGCAGTGGGTCGCCGGCTGGCTCGCCGGGCGGCGGGACGGGGCGTCGATGATGCACCGCCTGATGAACCGTGACGCGGCCTGAGCTTTGTCTATTTCTCGCTAAACTACGATAGAAGGAAGGGTGGCGTCAATGGCTGGATCCTCTGGGTTATCGCCGCTGGCAGCTCTCGCGGCTGAAGCGTTCGGCTGGCCGGTGGCGGCGGGGCGGGCGGTCGTCGTGCGGGACCGGGCCTTGCCCCGCGTCGGCAAGATCGACCTCTACGCCGGCCCCAGCGGCGGCGGCAAGAGCACCCGGCTGCGTGCGTTGCAGCAGCGGGCGGACAACGCCGGCTGGCGTGTGACGCCGGTCGATGACGTTCGCCTCGAGCCGGCCTTGCGTGTTGTCGAGCAGTTCGGCCGCACGGACGATCCCGCCGCCGACCTGCAACGGGTCGGTGCCCGCCTCGCCTGCGTCGGCCTCGGCGAAGCCCGCGTCTTCCTCGCCCGGCCCGACCAGCTCAGCGACGGCCAACGCTGGCGACTGCGGCTGGCGGTCGCGGTGCACCAGACGATGCGTCGCCACGGCCGCGGCGACGGGCGAAAGCAGCTGCTGGTCTGCGACGAGTTCGCGGCCCTTCTCGACCGTGTCTCGGCCGCGACCGTCGCCCGCTCGCTCCGCCGGGCCATCGACCGCTTGGGCCGAGTCGGTGTTCCCCTGGCGGCAGCCGTCGCGACGAGCCACGACGACCTCCGCCCGGCCCTGCTGCCCGACCGCGTGCGGTGGTGCGAGTGCTGAGAAACACGACAAGTAGGGTGGGCTTCAGCCCACCTCCGGATCCAGCAACGTCGCAGGCAGATGGTGGGCTGAAGCCCGCCCTACAAGTCGGAGTCTCACAAAATACCGACTTGCGACAGCAGCAGGATCAACAGCAGAACGCCCGCGATGCCGGCGAGGATGTAGAGCTTCTTGTGCTCCTCGAAGTCGTGCTTCTTCGTGCTGATCTTCTTAACGACCTTCGTCTTGGGGTCGCGTTCGTGGTCGAGGAAGCAGCCGGGGCAGATGCTGATGGTGCCGAACGGGCGAAGCAGCTCGGGGGCCGTCGGCTTGCCGCATTCGGCACAGGGCAGGCGGCGCTTGCGGTCCGCCTTTTCGCACTCGGGGCAGAGGTAGCCGTTCTTGTCCTTGTAGCGCTTTTTGCCGGTCAGGTCCGTGCCGCACTTGCCGCAGACCTTGGCCGCCGAGGCCGTCGCGTCGGGGGCGAGGCGAAGCCGCTCCGAGAAGGAAAGGAAAACTCTCATGCTGACAAAACCTGTCGTTACGAAACCTGCCGCACATGCTATCCACGACGCGTCGCCGCCGTACAGCGACGAAGCCGTTCTCGCCGAGGCGGCGGCGGCCTTGCCGGAGTATTTGCCGGGGAAGCTGACGCTCGACGCCTTCGCGTGGCGGGACGCGTACGCCGCCGTAGAAAGGTGGCACTACGTCGGCGGCCGACCCGCGACATGGGCGGCGGTCGTGGCCGTGCGACATCAGCGACCCGCAGGCGGCGAAGTCGTCGCGGCGGCCGGCGTGCTGAGCTGGCCGTCGACCGTCTGCGCGGGCCGCAATCTCGCCTTCGATCTCGCGGGCAAGAGCTACGGCGAGCGGATCCGCTTCGCCAACGAAACTCTCCGCACGATCAGCCGCGTCGTCGTCCGCCCGGCCTACCGCGGCTGTGGGCTGGCCCGCTCGATCGTGCTCGCGCTCGTCGCCCGCTGCCCGACGCCGTATGTCGAAAGCATCGCGGCGATGGGTGCGTTTCACCCGATGTTCGCCCGCTGCGGCATGGCCCGCGTCGACCCACCCGGCCGGCCGCCTTACTTCTGGCGATCGACGGCGGCCGCGTTGAGCACGACGACGCCGTCGGCGATCGCCTTGGCCAGCAGAACGTCTTGCCCGTCCCACTCGCCGAAGCGTTCGACTTCGACGACCAGCACCAGGTCCTCCAGTTCCGGCACCCGCGCGGCGGCGACCGTCTTATAGGTGTCGACGTCGCCGCCGCGGAGCGTACCCAGCAGCCCGGACGCGCCGAGCGTGTAGCCGTAGGTCGCGACGATGCCCGGCTCGTCGGCCACGGTTGCGCGGCGGGGCGGATCGACCACGACCATTCGCGGCCGCACGTCGCCGCTCGCGGCCAGCAGGCTCGTCCGCATCGCCACGGTTTCGCCGAGCGTGACGTCCGCTTGCGTCGAACGTGGCAACGCGATCAGCGAGACGGCCGCGACGGCGACTTCGCTCGCATCACCCGACTGCGGGTCGGAGACGGCCACGACCGTCAGGCCGTCTTCGATGTTGAAAGCCTGCGCCGTCCAGCCCCGCGGCAGTCGTACGCCGATCGGCCCGAGGCGGACGGGCTGGTCGATGAGGCGATCTTGAGCCGACTGTCGCGCCGCGCTGCCGTAGAGCAGGGCGAGCAGCAGCATGCCGGCGAAGGAGGCCCATGCGAACGCGACCCGCCGACGGCGACGACGCGGTTCGGCCTCGGCTTGCTTCGCAGACACCGGCGGCAGTGTTGGCGGACTCGAGCGGCCGCGTCGTTACGACAGCACAACCGCCAGCAGGATCAGGCTCAACACCGAGCTCGCCGCCGCCACCGCGGCCAAGGCAATGACGGCCGGCTGCTCCCAGATCGACGGCGTCGGCGGGACGTCGATCGTCTGCGACTGCGCCGACTTCTCGATGTCCGCCAACGACCCGAAGTCGACCACACGCCGGGCATAGCGCGGCGGCTCACCGGCGGCGACGAGGCGAAGATCTTCGAGCATCTGCTCCGCCGACTGGTACCGCTCCTCACGATCCTTCGCCATGCCGTACTCGATCACTTCGCTGATGCCTGCCCCGAGCGCGACGTTCACATGGTCCGG